>QKHZ01000206.1 GCA_003249795.1 bacterium
CCGCGCCAACCGCGAAAACTTCTCCATCTTCACGTACAACGCAGGGCCAAAAGGAAACCGCTATCTGCTGCAGTTATTATCATACCGCTCGCGCGGTGTGTTCGGACAATGTCCGGAGCTCTCGCGTGTCTCTGAAGACCTTGTCGCATTCGCACTGCGTTACGCGCAGCCGGTTCTGAGCCACACCGTCGCCAGCTACACCAACATTCAGGCCGATCAGGTCGTACCGCAGGTGCTGCCGAATCTGTATCGCGACGCACCGATCACATTCTGGGGAAGGACAAAACCGGGCAAGACCGTGACCCTGCGCGTTGCTGGTCTCGGTGAAGACGGCAAGCCCCGTGAATTTTATTTCCGCGCTGAAATTCCGAAAGGAAAACCGGAACTGGCTGTTATCGCAGAAGAGTGGGCACAAGGCCGTGCGCACCTACTGATGGCCGAGCTTGCGGACGACCCGAAAAACGAGCCGATCCGGCAGGAGCTGCAGACGCTTGCCGAAACCTACAGGCTTGATGATGTGCAGGACGTGCTCAAAAGCTCACGCTGGCTTCCCTGGCGCTGATTCATTATTCCTGCTTACAGTAACAAAACCGGCTCAAAAAAACGCGGCTCTTTTCATCCGGAAAAATCAGGACTCTTCGCGGCGCTCAAATACGATCAGACGTCGGCTCTGGTCACTTGCCGGAAGGTCATAGCGGACATCCTCGACCATCTTGTAAATGCCTTTGAACATCTCCTGCGCCTGGGTGATCTCCTGCCCGCAATTGGGGCCTTTCAGAAACAGGACACGGCCGCCTGCAGGCAGAAACGTCTTGACCCGCTGCAAGGTTCCGGGGATCGACTCCAGCGCGCGGCTGATCACACTCATGGCGCGGATATCGGAATCTTCACGCACCGAACGCGGGAAGATCGTCACGTTTTTCAATTTCAGCTTTTCCTTGACCATCTCCAGAAAACGCACGCGCTTGCCGCGGCTCTCAGCGAGAATCACCTGCAGATCCGGCTTGCGGATGGCAATCGGCGCGCCGGGAAATCCGGGGCCTGAGCCGATGTCCAGAAGCGGGCCGCGGATCTCGGTCATATCCGCGATAATTGACGAGTCGATAAAATGTTTGAGTACCGTCGCTTCAATCCCCATGATCCGCGTCAGATCAAGCTCCGCGTTCATCGTCCTGAGCAGGTCGTAATACAGCCAGTACGCTTCAAGTTCACGCCCGCAGACGTCGTAGCCGTATTGGGCAAACAGCCGCGCCAGATACTCCGGCGTTGCAGGCTCCCTCTCATAGACCGCATAATCGTACGGACGCTTGCCGTCATGAAATCCCTTCTGGCGGTTGGCACTGATCGGTTTTTTATGACGTTTGTATCCGCCGGTCCCCGCGCCTGCTGCACCTCCCACACCGCCTGCACCTTTTCCCGCAGCCATTTTCTTGGGATAGCCTTTTGCGTTACGCGGCTGGATTGCAGGCAACTCAACGAGTGACCCTCGGCTGGCGCCTTTTGAGCGCGGCGCGTTGACTGACGGTTTCGGCGCACTTGTCTTATGCTTGACTTTCGGTTTTCCCTGAAAATCAGCCCGTGCGCCTGCTGTGTTGCCGCTACTGTGAGGACCGCCGGTTTTGCGGTGGCGCTGCTTTTTTGCGCCTGATGCAGCCGGACGGCCGCCGTGATTATTTCTGCCAGAACTTCCCTGAGGTGATTTTCCCGTCATTGCTATTTGATCCAATCCTGTTAAAGTATCCGGCATGAGCACACAACCGTTAACTATTTTATATGAAGACAACCACCTTCTGGCAATAGAGAAGCCTGCAGGTGTGTTAAGTCAGGGCGATAAAACCGGCGATGAAAGCCTTCTTGAGATGGGAAAAGCCTATCTCAAAGAAAAATACAACAAGCCCGGAGATGTCTTTCTGGGGCTGGTTCACCGGCTCGACCGGCCAACCAGCGGCGTCATCCTCTTTGCCCGCACCAGCAAAGCCGCCAGCAGGCTCTCCGAGCAGTTCCGCCAGCGCACAACCGAAAAGATTTACCGCGCCGTTGTTGAAGGCCGTCCTCCCGCTGAAAGCGGACAACTTATACACTATCTCACCGGCGGCGAACACCGAGGGCGGGTTCATGCCTACGCGCAAAGCCGTGATGGTGCAAAACGTGCCGCGCTTGAGTATGAAGTCCTGCGCTCAAACAACCGCCGGACAGAACTGAAAGTAAAGCTGTTGACCGGCCTCAAACACCAGATCCGCGTGCAATTGTCTTCCATCGGCTGCCCGATTGTCGGCGACAAAAAGTATGATAACCGCAAACATGCAGATTTCGAGCCTGTTTTCGGTGGACGTGGTGTCGCACTGCATGCAGAAATCTTGACAATCAAACATCCTACCCGCGAAGAAACAGTAACAATCCGTTCCGATCTTCCCGCATATTGGCGATTTTTCTAGCTTGACAAAAATTTACTGTCACGGTACATTGCCACACGTGTCTTATCTCTGGGCGTGATCTAAGTTATTTGAATTTCATGTGTTATCGGACAGGGGTGAATTTTACGTGCATTTTCCCTGCGTTTTTGAGCAAAGTTGAATGTGCGCGAGAAATACCGTAACATCTTTATAATAAATAAATTACAAAAAAGACTTTTCCGCTGGGCGTTGCCAAAACCAACGCCATCCAGAAATGGCGGCAAAGATGTTTAAAAGGTTTTGTTCTTTCCCGATATAGTATCGGTAATGCACCGGCCAAAGAAGCGACCGGCGCTGGAGAATTGGGGAATACTTTTATGATGCGCAAATTTGTTCTTTCTTTTGTGGCGATGGCCGGGCTGGTACTTGTGGGGCAGTCCTCTTTTGCTGCTGAGCAGTGGGCACGCTGGTTGACACCGGAAATCAACAAGTTCCACGTTCTGGGCAACTTCGAAGCTACATACCTCAAAGAAGCAAAAACCGATGAAGGCGAAGACCGCTTTTCAGCTGTTGAACTCAACATGCCGGAACTGACTGTTCCGATCATCCAGACCGACAAGACCGAATGGGAGTTCAACCTCTCCGGCGATTCGATGAATATCGACACCGAAGCGGTTATGCCTGACAGTGACGTAGCGCTGCCGGATGAGCTGGCCAGCCTCGTCGGCGGCACCACCGTTCGCCACATCATGGACAACGGTTGGCTTGTCGGCATCAGCGGCCGCTTCGGCTCTGCCAGTGACAAGCTCTTTGAAAGTGAAGACGAACTCGTGTACGGCGGTACGGCGTTTATCAAGATCCCGCATGGTGAATACAACGCTTTCATCGCTTACGTCGACTACAGCAACAACCGCTTTGATTCGAAGTATAACCAATACCCGATGGGCGGAGTCGGTTATCAGCTGGTTCTGGCTGAAAACGCATGGACGGTCCTTGGTTTCCCGGCGACATTCGTCCACTACGAACCGATCAAGAACCTGACCTTCGACGCGAGCTACATCTTCCCGCGCGTGTTCAATGCAAAGCTGGCTTACGCTATGATGGAAAACCGTCTGTCGGTTTACTCCCAGTTCAAATGGGACTACAAGCGTTATCTGCGTTCAGGCCGCGTGGATGAAGATGACGGTCTGATCTTCTACGACAAGCGCGTTTCTCTTGGTGCAGACTTCCAGATCACGGAAAATATCGGCGTCGGTGCTGCAGTCGGTTATGTCTTCGACCGTTTCATCTTCGAAGGCCAGGAATACGCAGAGCGTCACGTCGACCGCATCGATATCGACAACACCTGGTTTGCCAGTGCCAGCCTCGACATCAAGTTCTAAGTCAGGCCAGCGTAAACTGCTGATCGCAACCAAAGCATTCTATTTTAAAAAGCGTCCGGATGACATTGCCGGACGCTTTTTTCTGCCCCTGCCGCAACTGGCTGAAAGCCGAATTACCTGCATGATCGCCGGATCAAGAAAAGGATTGACCCAAAACAGTTTTCAAAGGAGGCGACACGGATGAAATGCCCCCAATGCGGTTATGAGCAAAGTGATGCGAACAGCACCTGCGACATGTGTGGAGTGATCTTTTCAAAGCTGTCTTCTACTGGCACCACAGAGGCACGTCCCTTTTCAAAACCGGCATCACCCTTTTCACAGGATCTGCAGACTGACCGGATGCAGCGGGGAATGGATGCCGCAAACCGACAGATCACGAAAAAAGCGTGGATCTATGGCGGCTGGGGATTCGGGCTTGCAATCCTGACCCTGATCGGAACGTCACCTATCTGGGGTAATGGGCTGCTGCGTTTTTTTGCGGGTGTTCCCAACCTCGCTCTCGGCGGGATGAGTACGCTTGTGCATGAAATGGGGCACGCGCTGTTCGGGTGGCTGGCAGGACGCGCATCGATTCCGGCCTTTGACCTGCGGTATGGCGGCGGCGTTACAATGATCCCGTTTCAGCAAAAGGCGGCAATCCTCTGGATACTTCATCTGGCATTCATTGGCGGAATCGTTTATTTCCGACGCACTATCTGTATGGTTGTCGCGCTGGTTCTAGTCGGACTGCTGCATGCGGGTTACGCCTACAGCGGTATCGACAAACCGGTTATTTTGCTGATGGGACACGGCACAGAACTGCTCTTTGCATGGCTTGCTCTCCACCGGGCACTGACCGGAATAAATGTCGCCCACGACCTTGAGCGGCTCGCCTACAGCGTTGTCGGATGGTTTCTGGTGCTGCACAATCTTGTGTTCGGCTGGGGTTTAATGACAAGCGTGCAGGCGCGGTACTGGTACGGACAGGCAAAAGGCGGCGGCCACTGGATGGACTTCAGCCAAATCGCCGACAATTACCTGCATGTCCATCTTTCGCTTGTTGCGGGATTGTATGTCACTGCGTGCCTGAGCATTCCGGCTCTCGCGTATCTTACATTCCGCTGGCGGGATTTTTTATATAACGCTCTCGCTTCACTTACAGATCCAGCACCATAAAAATTTCCTGCAACAATTTGGTCAAAAAAACAGGAGCACTGCCACATTGCAGACGCCCCTGTTCAGATGAATCATATTGTTAAATCTTTAATCGATCAGCGCAGAGCCGCTTGCGAAATTGCAGCCGTCAGACGGCAAACGACATCATCGCGCAGCTTGTTGCCCTCGTCATCTGTCATCGAGCGGTCAGCCATCCGGAAGGTCATCCCGAACGCGACACTCTTCTTGCCGGCATCAATTCCTTTGCCGCGGTAAACACTCTGAAAAATCACTGACTCCATATTTTCAGAGTCCTTACGGACAATCTCTTCGATCCGGCTCCACTTCACTTCTTCCGGAACCACCAGTGCAATGTCGCGGCCGATTGCGGGAAATCTCGGAAGCGGTTTATATACTTTTGTCAGCCGCGGCAGTTCGGCAAGCTTTCCAAAGTCAACCTGACAGACCGCCGGAGATAGACGCAGGTCATGCATCTTCGCCTGCTCGTCCTTCACCACGCCCATACAGCCAACCGTATCTTTGTTAAATGAAATCAGAAGCGCGCTGCCGTCCTGCATCACCGGCGGATTCTCCGGCTCCGTATAACCAAGTTCAACCTCAGCGCGTAAATTTTTCACAACCTCTTCAAGCGCACCTCTCACAAACGGCAGACCCCGACTATCCAAAATCGCCAACTGCATGGTCTCGCTGTTGCTGCCGCCGCCGGTATAGGTTCGGGCGATTTCAAAGAGGCGAACGTCTTCTTCCTCACGGTTAATCCGCGCAACTTCAAGCAGCGACGGCACCATGCTCGTGCGCAGCATCGGCCGTTTGGCGTTGACCGGATTCAGAACCCGCACAGGGGTACCGACACAGCCGAACGCTTCAAGCCATTTTTCCGGAACAAAGGTATCGGTCACGCACTCGAAATAGCCAAGCCCTGCCAACACTTCGCGCACGATATCTTTAGCCGACTCCGCTTTTGTCTTATGGCTCATGCCCACGCGCATCGTGATCGTCTCCGGCACGCGGTCGTAACCGGCAACACGGATCACTTCTTCAATCAAATCAATTTCGCGCGTCAGATCCTGCCGGAAGCTCGGAACCTTTACGGTAATCTCATCATCGGTTTTGTTTAAAATCTGGAGTCCAAGGCCGAGGAAGATCTTTTCGATTTCGTCCTTCTCAACGCGGACGCCAAGGATCTTTTCGCAACGGCAGTAGCGCATCGTCACGTCCCACGGCGTACCGAGTTCAGGATTGTCATCAATCACACCGGTCGCAAGTTCGCCACCAGCGACTTCAAGGATCAACTGGCAAGCGCGAGCACTTGCCCGTTCCAGATTTCCCGGATCAATCCCGCGCTCATAACGGTACGAACTGTCACTCGCCAGCTTCAGCGCGCGGCTTGTGCGACGCACCTGCTTCTGTTCAAAATACGCTGACTCGAGCAGAATGTTCTTTGTTTTCTCCGTCACTTCGCTGGAGCTGCCGCCCATGACCCCGGCAATCGCAACCGGCTTCTTTCCGTCCGCAATCACAAGCATCTTTTCATTCAGCTTGCATTCGGTGCCGTCAAGCGCCTCCATCACTTCGCCGTTATTGGCCATGCGCACGTTGATCTGACTGCCCTCAAGCAAATCGTAATCAAACGAGTGCAGCGGCTGGTTCATCTCCATCAGGACATAGTTGGTCACATCAACAACATTATTGATCGGGCGCAGGCCGATCGCCGTCAGCTTTTTCTTCAACCACTCCGGCGATTCCTTGATCGTCACGCCCTTGATCACGCGCGCGGTATAACGCGGGCAACAATCTTTCGCGGTATTTGTCACCTTCGCCAGGGAATTCACATCCGGGCCGGTTTCATTGATTTTGATTTCCGGCAGGTTTGTTTTCTTGCCGAGGATCGCGGCGATTTCATGCGCAGCACCCCAGTGGCAAAGCCAGTCGGGCCTGTTTGTCGTCACTTCCGCAACAAGCTGCCAGTCGTCACCCACCTGCACGATTTCTTCAATCGCACAACCGGCATGCGTCAGCTTGTCGGCCAGCTCCTGCGGCTTCAGATCCAGATCAACCAACTCTTTTAACCAGTTGTATGACAGATTCATACTCCCGCCTTTCTTTTTTGTATGCCGCAGCGCGGTCGCGCAAACTTTATTAAAATATCAATGTTTAATTCTTTAATCGCCTTTGTGAAGAAACCAATATTCGCGGCGAATCAATGCTGGTATTGCAAATAACATTTCACTCGCGTTAATGTCCGCGGCGACTCGCCGCTAGAATTGGCGGAGAAAACGAAGATCGTTTTCCGTAAAGCGACGGATATCGTCAACCCCAAGCGTCAGCATCGCTACCCGCTCAACACCCATCCCGAACGCAAATCCCGTCCACGCTTCTGGGTCATAACCGACTGACTTAAAAACGTTCGGGTCAACCATCCCGCAACCGAGAATCTCGATCCAGCCCTGCTGCTTGCATACGCGGCAGCCTTTGCCGTGGCAGAAAATGCAGGTCACATCAACTTCGGCAGAGGGTTCTGTAAACGGGAAAAAACTCGGGCGGAAACGCGTCTTTGTGTCAGAGCCGAACATCTCGCGCGCAAACATGCCAAGTACCGACTTCAAATCGGCAAAGGTAATGTCCGTGTCAACCGCAAGCCCTTCGATCTGGCCGAAGCTGTAGAAGTGGGTCGCATCCACCGCATCCGGCCGATAAACCCGACCCGGTGCAATCACGCGAACCGGCGGCTGGATCTTTTCCATTGTCCGAATCTGCACGGTCGAGGTCTGGCTACGCAGGATCGTGCCGTTATCAAGACCGAACGTATCCTGATCCTCACGCGCCGGATGCTCGTCCGGAATATTGAGTGCTACGAAATTATGAAACTCGTCTTCCATTTCGGGCCCGTCGGCAATCGTGAATCCAAGGCGCTCAAACACCTTCACCACGTGCTCAGTCACCTGTGTCAGCGGATGGCGACTGCCGCGCGGCTGGCTCTGTCCCGGCAATGTCGGATCAGGTTGCGGGCCGGACTTGGCTTTCGACGAACCGAGAATATTTTTCTGTTCATCAAACAGCTTCTCGAGAGATTTCTTCAGGTCATTCATCCCCTGGCCAAACGCCTTTTTCTCTTCGTTTGCCACTTCGCGGATGCGCCCCATCATCTCCTTGATCTTGCCGGAACGGCCGAGGTACGCAACGCGGACGTTTTCCAACGTTTCGGCGCTGGCCGCGTTTTTAATCGCACCTTTACCCTCTTCCAGCAACTTCTCAATTTCAACCAGCAGACTCATCCTGCTCTCCTGTTTTCCCAGAATTAGTATCTTTTATTTCAATATATTCGTCAGGCATATCTTCACAGTCATCATCTTTATTAGCAAACTCATTCTTCAAATCATGTACCAGCTTTATGTGATAAATGAAGATGACAACTGCAGCAAAAAAAATCCCCTGACGAGTCCACCATAAAATAGCACTAAGCGTTTGATTTTCCGATAGTTTTGTAAAAAAAGCTATTGTGATAAGCACTGCGCATACAAACACAATCCCAACCCAGTACAGAGTCTTCCGAACCATACCAATACTCCGAATCCTGAAGCACCAAACGCTAAAAAACGCGCCGCCGGAAAAAGATCCAGCGGCGCGTCGGGTTCGGAAACAGTGTTGATTTTCCTCAGGCTGCCAGCGCCGCTTTCGCTTTCTCGACGATCGCCGCAAATGCGCCCGGATTGTGAATTGCCAGCTCCGACAGCTGTTTGCGATCGATTTCGATGTTGGCCTTCTTCAGGCCACCCATAAATCGGCTGTAGTTGAGGTCTGTGCCGTGCAGAGCGGCGCTGATACGCGTGATCCACAGGCGGCGGAATTCGCCCTTGTTCTTGCGGCGGTCACGTGTGTTGTAAATTTCGGCCTTGAGAACCGAGCTGCGTGCTGTGCGGTACAGTTTGCTGCGGCCGCCACGCATCCCCTTAGCCTTGTCCAAAATCCGGTTGATCTTCGCTTTCCGGGCGACGCCGTTTGATGTACGGGGCATCGTTGATTCCTTTCGTCTTCAGTCTTAAAGTTGTGTTGTTTTCGGTTGTCCCGGACAAGCCGCTGTGCGCCCGCACAAAGCCCGTCCTTACCAAAAGGCAATTGCCCCTATTTGTACCCAATCAGTGCCTTGACGGCCTTGGCGGCTGTCGGGTGCAGAGCGCGGATACGACGCTTCTGACGACGCTGCTTTGCAGTCTTGACTACGCGGCGGTGCGTTGAACCACAGGCCTTGCTCATGACCTTGCCCTTCTTCGTTACCCGCACGCGACTGAGCAATCCTTTGCACGGTTTTTGCTTTGGCATTGTTGTACTTCCTTTCCTCATTCCGGCCGACAGGCGTTATCGCTGTCTTCCGCATCCTCTTGATCTTACAGGCGGTGTTCCCTTGGACTCATTCACCAAAGACCGTCCCGTTTAACATTTTGATTTGCGCTGTTTATCGAACCGACCCGGCTTATTCGTCCGCTTCATCCATTTCCGGTTCGTCATCCAGATCTTCAGGCTCACTGCTTTCCACCGGTTCGCTGAGCAGTGCGGCAGTCGCGGCAGCCATCTTCTTTTCTTTTTCCGCTAAACGAGCGGCTTTCGCCTCATCGAGCTTGCGCTTTTCAAGAATCTTTTTCAGATTCGGCAGCGGCGACAGGATCAGGTTCATCTTCCGGCCTTCAGCTTTTGCCGGGGTGTCTACCTTGGCGATATCTTCCAGCGCCTTGGCGAACTTGCCCATCAGAAGGTCTTCACCCAGTTCGATATGGCTCAGTTCGCGTGAGCGGAACATCACCGTGACAACAAGGCGGTTACCTTCTTCCAGAAACTCGCGCGCCTTTTTCAGTTTGATCTGAAGGTCGTGCGGGTCGATCCGGAAGGTTTTGATCCGCAGCTGTTTCAGTTCGGTCGAGTGGTTTTTCCGCTTCTGGTCATGCAGTTTTTTCTGCTGCTGATATTTGTACTTGCCGTAGTCCATCACGCGGCACACCGGAGGATTCGCGTCAGGACTGATCTCCACCAGATCCAACTCCGCTTCCGCCGCAAGCGCCAAAGCATTGCCGATCGGCACGACACCAATCATCTCGCCTTCTTCACCGATCAACCGTATCTCTTTGTCAGTGATCTCATCATTCAGCCGCAGCTCTTTGTTCTTGGTAATAATCGTTCCTCCGCATAACCAAAAATCTTCGGTCTTCCCGATCCCACAAAAGCGGCACCTGCGCCAGCCCTGTGTTCCAGTCGTTTTACTTCTGTTCTTTTTTCACCGGTTTCGGCGGAAGCGCACGGGTACGCACTTCTTCCGACAGCATCGCAGACAGTTCTTCAACCGTCATCGGCTCCAAGTCACCCACATGGCGGCGGCGGATCGAGAGCTGACCGCTTTCGGCTTCTTTGTCACCGATTACGATCTGCACCGGCACCTTCGCGAGTTCGCCTTCGCGGATTTTTGCGCCAATCTTGCAGCCGCGTGTATCGAGCTTTGCGCGCAGCCCGGCCTTCTTCAGCGCCTTTTCGACGCCGCGTGCATAATCAAGCTGCGCGTCGGTGATCGTCAGGATACGAACCTGTTCCGGTGCAAGCCACAGCGGAAAATCACCGGCGTAATGTTCAACCAGCACGCCGATAAAGCGCTCAAGCGATCCTGAAATTGCGCGGTGGATCATTACCGGACGTTTGCGTTCGCTGTTTTCATCAACGTAATGCAGATCAAACCGCTCCGGCAGCGAGAAGTCGACCTGAATCGTCCCCATCTGCCAAGTGCGGCCGATAGCGTCGGACAAGTGGAAGTCGATCTTCGGGCCATAAAACGCACCGTCGCCGGGGTTGAGCTTGTAATCAATTTTCAAATCTTCCAGAGCACCCTGCAGCGCAGCTTCCGCCACATCCCAGTCGGCATCCGCACCGATCCGTTTTTCCGGACGGGTCGACAACTCGATATGATCGAAGGTCATGCCAAGGGTCTGGTACACTTCAAAAATCAATTCGATACAGCCGCGGATCTCTTCCTGCAGCTGACCCGGCGTGCAGAATACGTGTGCATCATCCTGCGTAAAGCCGCGCACGCGCACAAGGCCGTGGATCTCGCCGCTTCCTTCGTAACGGTGCACGTGGCCGAACTCCGCCCAGCGCAGCGGCAGGTCGTTATGGCTGTACAGACCCGTTTTGTACAGGATCAGCGCGCCGGGGCAGTTCATGGGCTTGACCCCGTATTCGCGACCGTCCTTGTCGGAGGTGTACATCTTGTCGGCGTAGTTGGTCCAGTGGCCGGAAGTCACCCACAAATCTTTGACCATGATCTGCGGCGTGAAGAACTCTTCATAATCATTGTTCAGACACAGCTCGCGCAAATAACCGATCAGGCCGTTGCGGACAATCACGCCGTTGTTGCGCCAGAATGCCATACCCGGTGCTTCCGGATGGAACTCAAACAGCCCCATATCCTTGCCGATCTTGCGGTGGTCGCGACGCTTGGCTTCTTCCAGACGGTTGAGATGGTCTTCCAACTCGTCCTTGCTCGCAAACGCGGTTCCGTAGATTCGGGTCAGCTGCTTCTGGCTTGCATCACCGTGCCAGTAGGCACCGGCGAGGCTCGTCACCTTGACATGGCCGACCTTACCCGCTGACGGCACGTGCGGCCCGCGACAGAGGTCTTCAAAACTGCCCTGCTTGTAAAACGAGATCACATCACCACTGGCACGTTCGATATTGTCCAGTTTGTACGGATCGGCTTTATATTTTTCCATCGCTTCGGAACGGGTCAGTTCAAACCGTTCGAACGGCTGGTTCTGCTTGATGATCTTCTGCATCTCTTTTTCGATCTTCGGCAGATCCTGCGCGGTAATCGGCGTGGGCGAATCGACGTCATAATAAAACCCGTCTTTCACCGCCGGACCATACGCAAAAAGCGTCCCCGGAAAAACACGGTTGATCGCTTCAGCCAAGACGTGCGCAGCAGAGTGACGCATCAGCTCAACCGCTTCGGGCGAGCTGTCCGTAATAATCGAAACCGTCGCGTCCTCAGCAACCGTAAAGCTCAGGTCGCGCATTGTGCCGTTGACTGTACCCGCAAGAGCTGCTTTGGCGAGCTTGCTGCCAATACGCTCTGCAACTTCGCGCACCGTGACAGGTGCATCAAAGTCCAGCTTATTGCCGTCGGGTAACGTTACAGTCGGCACGTCTCACTCCTTTTTTCTTGCCGCAGCGCGGTCTTGTATTCTCTTCGGTAAAAGTTCACCGATTATTTCGTTATAGCGTTGCGCAACAATCTATTCCGCGGCGAATCAATGCTTTTACACCAAAAGAGCGTTTGTTCGCGTTTTCGGCTGCAGCAGCATGCTGCCGCAGCGCGGTCATGTAGCCTCTCCGGCAAAAAATACGCCGGTGATTCTTATTGACACTCGCTGCTAATTTGGTCGGAGAATTCGTGGGAAGATGCGCAAACCGGACGCGGAAGCGTCACTTTGAAATGATCATAACAAAACCGATACCCGGCTCTTTGCTGCCAGTGATTTTTGAAAAAACCACCCGCGGTTATGATACTCTTGCCTCCCGAAGGAAACAGGTTTGCGCCCTTTCGCGAATCCGCCCGTAAGCAGAACGTCTTTGCATTCCGGTCGGGAGGGCGCTCCCTCCGGAATCATAAACAGGCTTACAGAATAAATCGTATGCCTGATCTGTTTGGTGGGCGATACTGGGCTCGAACCAGTGACCCCCAGCTTGTCGAGCTGGTGCTCTAGCCAACTGAGCTAATCGCCCCTAAAAAATCAATTGCCGACTTCGAGATCTGCAGCTCAGGCCGGGAGATGGTTTTCGGCCTCTCTGCATCGCAGCCAGCAAAGGAAGTAAGGATTATAGACTTAACGGCCGAAAGTGCAAGAGTAGATTTATCAACTTTTACGGAATATTTTTAGCTTTCAGGCTATTGCCGGTGGTTTATCCGCCAGATGCGGGTATTCTTGGCAAAATAACCTCTATTTTGCCCATTATCGGGTGGTTTGCGCGTTTTGCAAGTAGAGAATTGCTCCGGATAAATTTTGTTCAGGAAATCATTTACGGATGAAATGATTACAAAAGCCGCCTGAGTGTACGGCGGTATAAAAAAAGGAAAATACACCATGCCACCCCTTGAGGCAACTGCAGACAGTACAGAGCTTGAGAACACCGCAGTCATTCCTACGCCGAAACTGGAAAATGACTTTTACGACTGGTATGCGCGCCATGAAGAAAAATGCAGGCTTGTCCGACAACATTCGTATGACCTTGTGTTTTTGGGCGATTCGATCACCCACCACTGGGAAACCGGCGATATCCGCGGCCGCAGCGTCTGGGAAGCGGCATTTGAGCCGCTTAATGCGCTGAATCTGGGGTTTGGCTGGGATCGCACACAGAACGTTCTCTGGCGGCTTGAGCATGGAGAGCTTGAAAACCAGACGCCGAAACTTGCCGTCATCCTCATCGGCACCAACAACCTGACCGGAACCGGCAACGCCCGCAAAAACACCCCCGAAGAGATCGCCGCCGGTAACGCCGCCATCTTTGATAAAATCCAAAGCATCAGCCCGAAAACCGCGATCCTTTCTGTCGGCATCCTTCCACGCGATAAGCCTGACAGCGAGATTCGCTCCGACATCAAGAAAATCAATCCCTTACTGAAAAAACTGGCAGACCTCTCGCGCAACCGGCACTTCATCGACATCGGCGCACCGCTGATGCAGAATGACGGGACAATCAGCACAGAGATCATGAACGACCTGACACACCCGACAACCGCCGGTTACAGTTTGATGGCTGAGCAGCTTCTTCCTGAAATCCGCCGCATCACCGGACTGTGATTTAACCTTTCCGTTTTGAAACAATAAGTCACCCACAGAAAAAGGCCGCAAGCGTCTGATGCGTTTGCGGCCTCCACTGCAATCTTCTACTTCTGAACTCTCTGATAAATCAGAGTGCTGTCGGGGTGCCTGCGACAAGTTCGATCGAGTCGATGCCTTCGGCCTTGCACGCAGCAACAAACGGCTTCGGGTCTGCCGTGTTTTCCGCAAACAATCCATAATGCATCGGGATGGCCTTGCCCGGTCGGATGACTTTCATCACCTCGACCGCTTCTTCCAGATTCATATTGCCGAGCCGCCCATTGATGCAGATCAGCGCAATATCGATATCCGTACCGGCAGCTGCTTTGACCTGTTCGCCGAGAGTATCGGAATATAGAGTGTCGCCGCTAATATAAACCGCTTTGCCTTCAGCTTTAATCAACAGGCCGATAGCCTGTTTATCGCTGTGATCAGCCGGTGTACCGACAATCGTAACCTTACCCATACTCCATGGCGTCTGTTCATCCAGCAACGTGAAACGGCTCTCGTCGGCTCCGCAGTCTACTGCTTTTGTCCGGACGCTGTCTGGGCCGACAAGCGGGCACGTTGGGTATGCCTTCAGGATTTCAGGACCGGCAATCGGGTCAAAGTGATCCATGTGGTTGTGCGTGCAGACAAACGCATCCGGTTTCAGTTCTTCCATCGTCAACGGCGGCTGTATCAGACGTGTCAGCCCTTCTTTTTGCTCAACGATATCGCTGAGATATGGATCGATCAGAAGGCGCAGGCCTTCGGTTTCAACAATAAATCCGCCTTGTCCAAGCCATGTGATCTGCATTACAGTTCCCCTCTACCGGTTAATATGGTTACGAATATTAATCCTACCTGAAAACTATTCTATGGAATATGAAATACTTTGCCAATATGTTTCAGCGAATCAGGAAATCGCCAAAACAAAGCAGCAGCGGATAATCCTTCATCGGAATATTCTTACATAGAACATGGCCGAAACCGTCACGCTCAAGCATTGTTTCCGGGATTTCGTAGATACTGCCGTCATACAAATCAACCAGCTTCAACTCACCCGACAATGTTGCCGCTTCAAGCGTAATCGTCGCTTCATATTCCGTGGTCAGCAACTCAGTTGATTTCCAGTAGGCAAAGGCAGCCGACCCATCCGGCCTGCGGAAGCCGCCAAACATGAGATCTTTCTGTTTGTCTTCATGCCGAAAGAGCCTCTGGCTCGGATGCGAGTGGACATGCACCGGAAGATCGACATGGACAAAGTCTTCGCGGAAGATCGAGGAAACCACCTGCAGCGTGCGGTACGAGGGCTTGGGCGTATACTCACCCGTACTGATACCGTTCTCATCAAAGTCTGCGGCAAGCACCCCGAAGTATCCGTAATCCAGATAACTGGCCGTGTCGCCGACAGTACCGTTCAGCGCTTCGATCATATCCATACACGAGAAATACGACGCAAACTTAACGTCGTCAAATAAATCGGCCATCATGTGACGCGCCACAAATTTCGCCTGCTTGCGCGGTGTCCACGCGCCGCCCTTCAACGCACCGGCGCCATCTCCGCGTGATTGCGTTCCGGTCTCTCCCTGAATGATTTCGATTTTAGGATTGTACGCATGGCAGATCGCGCGAAGTGAATCGACCCGATGCATCTGGTTTTCTTCATCGTCAGTGTAAGCGTGATAGGTCAATGCGTCCATACATTGAGCAGCGCCGGTCTGCAACACTTCGTTAATCCAACGCAATCCATCGAGACAGGTCGAACCGCCGATCACCTTCGCATTCGAATCGCCTTCCTTGATTGCCGCAGCCGTTGCCTTGATCAACTCGCCGTACTCGGTGGCGCTTACGCCATGTTTCCAGCACCATTTCCCGTCCGGTTCGTTCCAGACCTCATACCAAACGACCTTGCCCTGATAGCGTTTTGTCAATGCCGCAACATAGTTGTGCCAAGCCTTCTTTTCTTCCTCGCTGTGAATCGGCGGGCAACCGACTGCGCCGAAAACTTTTGCGGCTTCTTCGTTATAGATGCCGTTGCCGTAGCAAAGGCAGATCCACGGCTCCAGTCCGCGGCTGACGAGATTGTCCACGATGCTGTCAAGCCACGCAAAATCGTAAACGCCTTTTTCCTTTTCCGTGCGTGCCCAACCAGATTGGATGCGGATCCACTTCACGCCGAGAGCCGCAACTTTGTCATAGGCTTTTTCCGGATCGAAGACGGCACGGTCCAGCTTTTCAAACCCGAGACCAATGGGTGACGACACGACCTGATTCGATGAAACCGCTTTGATATCCCCAATCTTTTTCAAACGCTCCACTGGTTTCTCCTGTGTTTTATAATTTGATCGTATGAAAACGTCATCTATTTCTTCGCGTTGCGACATTCAAAGGCAAAATACACCCACCGGCGTGGAAGATTCCACGCTGTTATCAATCACCAGTAAAAGTATTGAAGCAATCAGCCGTCTGCGTCAGCCGGAAGGTGTTGGCTCGAGCAACCGCCGTCGAGAACGATATTGGCACCCGTCAGGTTACCCGCCAAGTCGGACGCGACAAACATCACATTCTGCGCGACGTCTTCAGCAGTCGACTCACGACCGAGCGGAATATTCTTGCGGCGGCGTTCAGCGACTTCATCGTCAAGAACATCCCAGCGGTTGGTGTAAATGTAACCGGGAGTCACCATATTGACGCGGATATTGTAAGGGCCAAGCTCCATCGCCATCGCCATGTTGAGCGTATTCATCGCGGCTTTGGATGTGACATACGCGCTGCGGTTGCGGATCGGACGCGTCGATGTGTTCGAGCCGATGTTGACGATACTGCCGCCACCCTGCTCTTTCATCATCGCACCGGCAAGCTGTGAACAACGGTATGGGCCGACGACGTTGACCATCAGCGCGCTCTCAAGCATCGAGCGTTCCGTCTTCAAAAACTCAGGGCCGATAGCCTGATCAACTGCATTGTTCACGAGGATATCAAGGCGACCGCACTCTTTCTTGATCGCGTCAAAAAGCGCGACAACCGACGGGTCGTCAGAGACATCACACGCACCGCACTTGGCACGTCCCGCGCAACCGAGTTCCTTTTCCAGATCCGCAATGACTGCGTTCACCCGGTCCTTGCTCCGCCCGTTGATCCAGACAATCGCGCCCTCACGCAAGAAGGCTTTTGCAATCCCGAGTCCGGTATTTGTCGCCGATCCTGTTACAAGTACGACTTTATCTTTAAACCGCATTTTTACTCCCTTTGTTATAAGTTACATTTTCATGTATGCCGTAGCCCGCCTTCGCGGCGAGTCAATGTGAATATGGCAAATAGCCTCTCATTCGCGTTAAAGGGCGCAGCAACATGTTGCTTATTTGAAGTAGCTGGTTGCGTCTGCCGGACGGATATCTGTGAGGGTTCCGACATAGTGGCGCAGATTGCGCGCTTCATACGGATACTCTTTAATCGCCTCTTCATTGAGGTCGATCCCCAGACCCGGTTTGTCCGGAATCAGCATCTTGCCTTCTTCAAAGCGCACTTCTTCGGTGCTGATCTTGTTGCGGTACGGCACGTCACTTGCCATCGTCTCGAGCAGGAAGAAGTTCGGCATGCACGCAGCCAACTGCAGCGTCGCGGCATTCGCGACCGGCCCTGACGGGTTGTGCGGGCAAACCGGAATGTGGTAAGCTTCCGCCATCGCCGCAATCTTGCGCAGTTCCATAATTCCGCCGGCGTGACTAACGTCGGGCTGGATGAAATCGGTGCAGCCGAGTTTGAGGAAGTTGCGATAGTCCCACCGGCTGTACATGCGCTCGCCACCGGCCACAGGAATGCGGATGCGGCGCTTGAGGTCAGCAAGCCCTTCGGGATTGTCTGGCGGAATCGGTTCTTCAAACCACGTAATATCGAAATCCTCGAGCGCGCGGCCGATACGCATTGCTGTCGGAATATTAAAACGGCCGTGGCCTTCGATCAGGATATCCACCTCGGGGCCAACGGCATCAACAACCGCACCGATGCACTTCATCGCGGTGTTCAGATCCTGCTTGCTGATATTCATGTAAGCGCTGCCGAACGGATCCCACTTGAGCCCGCGGAATCCCTGACCGACGGCGATCTTTGCTTTTTCGGCGAATTCGTCCGGGGTCTTTGCCGGAGCAAACCAGCCGTTGGCGTAACACGGAACGCGGTCGCGCACCTTGCCGCCCAGAAGTTGATAAACAGGAACCCCAAGCGCCTTGCCCTTGATATCCCACAACGCCATCTCAACCGACGCCAGCGCACTCATGAGAACCGCACCACCGCGCCAATACGCATCGCGATAGGTATCGTGCCAGAATGACTCGATATCGTGCGGGTCTTTGCCGACCAGATAGCGTTCCAGCTCCTGACAGGCCTGCGCAACCGTCAGCTCCCGCATTTCCAGCGTCGCCTCGCCCACACCGTAGATGCCCTCATCTGTCATTACCTTGACAAATACCCAGTTACAGCGAAACGCATGGCAGATCATTGTCCGGATTTCAGTGACTTTCATAACAGGTTCCTTTATATTATGGTGGAAACTGGTATTATAATATAATAATAAAGAGCATTGTCAAGTTTGTCAGGTTGGTTTTCTTTTCATTTATAATTTCAGTTGAGTGAGTTGAGAATTCAGGCGAGAGTGTGGTGTTGGTCAGGACAGAATGTGGGCAATTGTTGTCAGCCTGAAACTTGACAACCGGAGACGATTCGGCTATCTTGGCGTATTCATTCAGGTTAGAATTTTGGAAGCTGGCGCGGCGGTATTATGATCGCACACTTACCCAGCTGAAAAACTTGCCCTGACAACGCAGGACGCAAAAACGCGTCTGATTTTCAACAGTTAGGACGGTATGGACTTACATCAACTGTTCGGTTCAAGTGGTGAGTGGCTGAGTGCGGCAGGTCCGCGCAGCGACATGGTCGTCTCCAGCCGTATCCGCCTGGCGCGAAATCTGGCAGAACACCGCTTCTCCTCACAGATGGATGAAGAGGAAATGGACGAAGTGCTGCGGGAAGTCCGCGACGCGCTCAATACCGTGCCGTCTGCTGAAAATCTGCTGTGGTTTGATCTGGAAAGCCTCTCCGCACTGGAACGGCATCTTTTACTTGAGCGCCATCTGATCAGCCGCGAACAGGAAAGTGCCGACGGGCCGCGCGCGGTGGCGTTTGACGAAAACGAACGCATCAGTGTCATGGTCAATGAAGAAGACCACCTGCGCCTGCAGAGCCTGCGCTCGGGGCTACAACTGCAACAGGCCTATGACGAACTCGACAAGCTGGACAATGACCTGTCAACGACGCTGGACTTTGCTTACGACTCCGAACTGGGCTACCTGACCGCCTGCCCCACCAATGTCGGAACAGGCCTGCGGGTATCGGTCATGCTGCACCTTCCGGCGCTGGTGATGACCCGCCATATTGAAAAAGCGTTCCGCGCAATCCACGACCTGCGCCTTGCCGTGCGCGGATTGTATGGCGAAGGAACCGAAGCATTCGGCGAGCTGTACCAGATTTCAAACCAGATCACCATCGGCCGCACCGAAGAGGATCTGATCTGTGATCTTGAGGCGATGATCGAGTCGATCCTGACCTATGAGGAACGCGCGCGTGAGCGGATGTATGAGAATGAGCGCCTGCGGGTAGAGGACAGGGTCTGGCGTGCGTTTTCCGTTTTGCGCCATGCGCGGGTACTGAGTTCGGAAGAGGCGATGAAGCATCTGTCACAAACGCGTCTGGGAGTTTGCATGGGGATTCTGCCGCAGATCCCGATGGCGGACTTAAACCGGATCTTCGCGCTGATCCAACCGGCGCACCTGCAACACCGCGAAGGCCGAGATCTCTCCAGCAACGAACGCGACGAGATCCGCGCGCGTCTGATCCGCGACCATTTCCGCCAGATCGACGCGCTGTAACCAGCAAACAAATCCCGACTGTTCTGTAAAAGATAACATCCGCATTTATCCGTGGTCGTGCCGGAGAAAGTATGTATGTTTACGGCATTCCCCCAGTAGTGACACCACCTGATGATATAGCATATCCCTCCTGTTCAGGCATGGGCGGAGGGACATAGACCCGGAGGATTTATCCGAACAGGTATCCTATCGGTATAGCGATAGAGTCCATCGGCTGCAGAGCTAGTGAGATGCGTTAAGGATGGTTTTTCCGAGAACTGCCGATATAAAAAGTGCTGTAAAGGCAAAAGGAGAAATAGTTGCATTATAAATGGAATTATTGTTCTCGCGAAAAACTTGCCCAGAGAGCTCACAAAAATTTTAATTCTTTCATTCAGAAAAAAAGTTCCCATGGCGGCATCATTGATATTTTACCGCACATTTCTTTCTCATCAGCATCAACGGGCCATCTGTACGGAGTTGATCGATATTATGATTTACAAAGATCTGTAGATGGAATACCGTTAGGAAAGATCGCATGCTGTAGACAGCCATTCTGGTCAAGAAAAAATTGTTGGTTGTATCTTGCAGGATATGTTGCCGATTTGTGCACATTTGAAGTGACTGGGGAAAAGCAGGATGATCGCATATTTAAAATATACTATAATGGCGTCCTTGAAGCAGAAGTGTGTGCTACGAATAGTGGATTTTTCCGATCAACAATTATTAGCATAAACAAAAACAATGATACTGTTGCGACAATGCGCTTTCCATTTTTAAGTTTTAGCAAATATCAATTGGTATTTAGTGGTGGTAATAATATTGCGATCATAGCATCAGAACGTCGTTGGGGGCAAAATGGATATTATCCCGAAGATGCTTTAAGCAATGTAAATAGTGATTATGTGATTCATCCTAATGAAATAAAGATCATTCGTGAAAATGAAGAGATGGTAAAAATGTGTTTTCTAATATCAATCTGCACGAGAATGATTTTTACCGGAGGTGATTTTTCCGGAGTATAATTGAAGCTTCAGTACCAGATATCTGTTTAATGATTATTTGCAATTTGAAACAGAATGATTGCGTTTTCAAGATCATCAAATTTGATCAAAAGTCTTGCAATGCAGACTGAAGCAGATAAAGGCAAATTGTCTGCAGCGCGATTGAAAAATGAAGAAATAGCGACGCTAGGGGAAAAGAACCTGGCGGGCGCGGTAGAGGCCGGCCAGATTCTGCGCCGCCCATGCTTGCCGGATCCGTAAATCGTCGGCCGTGATCCGGAACGCCCCCGTCTTCTCGGCCGCATCCTGCAGGAACATCCCGTCATACGCGCCGCGTACCTGAAGCTGCAATGCGTAACGCGCCTGTAGTAACATCGCATTCGTCAGCATCGCCTCGGCGTTTTTATTTCCCGTCTGTCGCGACAGTTCAACCACATCCGCCAGCCCCAGTAGCCACACCCCGGACGAGACCACGTTCTGCGCGTGCGAGCCGAAGTCACCCTCGCGGTCGGGCTCCCTGTTTCCTTTTACCTGACAGGCCTGCACCAGAAGCTGCGCCATCCGCATGGGAGAGTCGACCATCTCCTGCCGGCGGGTCAGTGCGTACAGCCGTTTGCCGCACGCGGCCTGCCACGCAAACAATCCGTATGGCGGTTGCCGCAGTTGTTGCTGAAACCAGTTATCATAATACCTGAACCGTGCAACCCGTTCGCTCAATAATTTTTCCGCACTCACAGAATTATCCGGCATCTGCAGCAGTGCAAGTTGCCCAACGCCTGACTGCAGCTCCTGCCGCGTCGTTTTCTGCGGCGGCATCCAATAGGGCTGCACTCTCCCTTCCGGCCGTTTTTGCAGCAGCACGAATTTCTTCAACCGCTCAAGACGGCTCTGCCATGTCACGTCGCTACCATCTGGGTTGCGCTGCAGCCCCAGTGCGTGCGCCGTCAGCCATGCAACTGCCGAGGGGCCGGTGGCGACCTCCTCACCGTCTTTAAGATAACTTGCGCCGACGTCGTCATTTTCGCGGTAGCAGTCGATCGCAAGCCGGTTGAGAATTCCTGTCGACACGGCGCGTGCGGTCTGTGACGCTAGCTGCATCTCCTGAGCAGACTGTTTCGATAGGCCTTCGGCAATTCCAGCCAGCGACCACGCCGCCAGTGTTTCTTCCAGCAGGTTCGGCTCAAGCGTATCCGGCAGCGCACCGACCGGCTCGATCACGCCGCGCAGGCGACCGTCATCGCGGACGCTTTTCGCCAGCCAGTTCAGTCCCAGCACCAGCGCTTCGTCCAGTCGCTCAGCCGTCACTTCTTCCACCGGCACCACCCGCCCGCAGCGGAACAATACAGACGGTTCCAACCCTTTCGCTTTTGCTACGGCGATCGAGTCCATCCTATCGACGGTCAGTTCTTTTCCGACCAGAAGATTGCGTAACACTTCTGCAGCGTCCGGATTTTCCGGCAACGTTTTCGGTTCGAGTTCACGGATTACTTCCAGCAGGACATCACGCCAGACCTGACGCTTGAGCAGTGGTTGCAGCGGCGGCACAAACTTGATCCGTCCCTGGTAGCGGATGCGGAAGGCTTCTGTTCCGATCATCGGATCCAGAAACGGCAGCGGTGTTTGCTGCGGATTGACGGTCACCGGTTCTGTTAGCAGATTGAGAACGATGGCCGCGTCCGACAGATCGGCTTTGCCTGCTCCTTCCATCGCACGGCGTACAGCCAGCGAAAGATTTCCCGGAAGTCGTGACGAGTCGGCATAAGCGCCGCTGATGAGGTTGCCATTTTTCAGCAGCGTCACGTACACGGCGTTCTTGGCGTCTGACACCTCGACCGGCAAAAACGGCAGTTTCGGCGCACGCTTCTGCATCTGCGCCTGCATGGTTTCTTCTGCAGCTGTTGCCAGTAGTAGCGCGACCGAGCCGGTGATCTGTTTTTCCTTCAGATACTCACCCGCCTGCGCCTGCGAACAGACTGGCCCGAACAGCACCCCCAGAGAGAGGAGCCACCCGCTCAATGCCACGGCAAGCAGATTCCGACCAGCAACTTCCGTCATTCTCACGCCAACTCCTTTTTGATCAGTTCCGGATGCGCTCTGATTCTGAAACGCGTGTATTCGGTTCTGCGGCAGCACGACAGGCAAAACCGCTTTCCTCTTTCCTTGTCCGGTATAAATGAGTATAAGAATGTAGGGGGTGCGAATCAACCCACAGCGGATGAATCTTCCGGTTCACCTTTTTCTGAAAAACTCCGCGAGAATGTTTGTAAAAGAGAGAGAGGCTAGACAAATGTCAAAACACGATGCCGGAGATGATGAAGATGAAATCCTGACTGGCGGCCGACAGCGGCGTTTTTTTGTTCCTGAACAAGAGCTGGTTACAGGTATTGTCGAACTGACCGGTGAAGAAGCCCGTCACGCCGCCGGAGCCTTGCGCATGAAACCGGGTGATCCGTTGTTTGTCTTTGACGGAACCGGCCGGTTTGCCGCTGCGACGATTTGTTCTATCCAGAAAAAATCGGTAAGCGTAACGGTTAGCGCAATCGAAACCGAGCCGCCAGTTCGTCCGCATCTGACCATCGCCACCGCAATTCCCAAAGGAAAACGCCTGCAGGTTCTGGTCGAAAAGTGTACCGAACTTGGTGCCGGTGCATTGACATTTCTGCAGACTGAGCGCAGTGTTGTGACCGGCGGCGCCGAGAGTGAGAAACGCGAGCGCTGGGCGGTGGAGGCGTGCAAGCAATGCCGCCGCTGGCGGATGCCTTCGATTTCCGGCACGTTGACTCTGGAGGAATTTCTTGCGCAATCTGCGGGTATGACTAGCGACGCACTCAAGCTGATTGCCCATCCCGGCGGCGTCAGTCTCGGCAGTTTGCAGCCTTCACTTATCAAACAAAATGCGGTCGTCCTGATCGGCCCTGAAGGCGGTTTTACCGATGAGGAAACTGAACGTTGTCAGGCTCAGGGTTACAGCCTTCTCAGTCTTGGCCGCACAATCCTGCGTACTGAAACCGCCTGCATCGCCGTTGCCGCCGCCCACGCGCTTTTGACGGGCGAAGCGTAGAAAATATTTCAAAACGCACGCGATACAGATGCGTATTTATTTTCACCAGTTCACGGATTTACAGAACGCGAAAGTCTGTGCATTTGTAAAAACTGACCCGGCGGCATTCCCGTTAAATTTTTGAACTGTCTGCTGAAATAAAACTCGTTTGAAAATCCACAAGCGGCGGCGACCTGTTGCAGACTCATCCCCGACGTTGCAAGCAGCGACTTGGCGCGACGCACCCGTTCCTGCAGAAGCAGAGCCTGAAACGACTGTCCCGTCAGTTGATGAATCAGATGCGATGCGCGAGAGGGTGAGAGACTCAACCGCGCGGCCATCTGCGCCAGAGTCAACTTCTGGTGCGCAAAACTGCGCAGGTATTGCAGGATCATAATTTCCCGCGGGTCATCACTCTGTTTCGTTTCGCCGTCTGTTTCGTGAAGCGCCAGAACGTCTGCCAGAATTGCTTTGCCCAAAGCTTCGAACATCCTCGCGATCTGCCGCGCACGCGACTGGGTCAACCGTTTGAGTTTTCCGAACTCCTTGCAGATTTCATTTGGAAAACCGTTCTGCTCCGGACGCACTGTTGACTCGGGATCGCGGAACGCGCCGCCCAAAAGGATAAACGCAAGTTCGCCGTGATGAAATATCGGCACGACGATCTCTGCCGCGCCGCGGTAGCAGCACGAGACAAACGCCTTCCGTTTCTTCCGCGCAAGCGCCGGAATTTCACGCAGACAGTACGCATGGCAAGTCTGCCGACACACCGGAGAGACGCCGCGTCCAAGCCGGCAATACAGGTGTCCGTGGATCGAATACTTTTCCAGCAGCGCCGACCCATCCTGCAGGCACAGAATCCCTAGTTGGTCTTTGACGGTGATGTTTACAGACAGCATCTGCTCGGTATCAACCAGAAGGGCTGCAAGGTTCTGGTCAAGCTGATGTCCGTCCTGTGCGGTGCCTGTCTCGAGTTCCATCTCTTATCTCATTTTCGTAATAGCAAGATAGTATAAAGATATAGCATCAGACTGCATGGCGCCACTTCTTTTTCCATGTAAGCTTGCTTGTAGTTAGTTTTAATGGTTTTTACTGTAGATTCAGTTCCTTAACGCCGTTGTTAATCAAGATCATCCAAAAGCTTATGCCAGCAAAAAAGGATATGCCATGATTGAAGAGAAAAATGCAGCAGGAAAACACAGTTCGCTTGATGATGAAAAAAAGAAACGCTTGCCAAAAACCAAGATACTTCTGCGTTCCTCTTGGCAAATGGTTAATATTGGGGACATTGCACATACTCCGGGCGTGTTGCATGTACTTGAGGAGTATTATCCTGAAGCGGAAGTCGCTTTGTGGCCATGTAATTTAAATGACAAGGTCAGACAAATGATAAATTCGCGGTTTCCTGAAGTTGAAATTCTTGAACGTGATTCTGATATAACAGAGCTTACCCGGCAATATGATTTTCTGTTGCATGGATCAGGGCCATCTCTTGTCGCTGCGGAAGAATTGGATCAATGGAGAAAACGATGTGATAAACCGTATGGCGTTTTTGGCATTACGTTGAACGAAGATTGTATCGATCAAAAAATTAAGGATATTCTGGCCTGTGCGGCGTTTGTTTATTTCCGCGATTCCCGTTCCTTGCAGATTGCAATTGGGAAGGGAGTAAACTGTCCGGTGATGGAGTTCGGTCCTGATGGAGC
>QKHZ01000156.1 GCA_003249795.1 bacterium
AAGAACTTCCGTAGGATCTCGACACGCTACGACCGATTATCGATCACTTATGGCGCGATGATCTGTCTGACGGCATCCTTGCTTTGGCTGATTAATTGAGAACGCCCTCTAGGATTTATAACAGTAGATTCATATTAAACTTTTTATGTGTCTAATATGTGCGTTAATTAGCAAAATATTAGGTCATATTAAATTCATATAGCGGGTTTATTGCATTGACAGTAGGCTTTCTGAAGGTAGAGTGAAAGTATGCAGACGAAGAATGGAAAAGCGATGGACAGTTTTTTTGATATCACGATTAACGCTGAAATTCATCAGCCGAAGTACGAGCAGTTAAAGTATGCAATCAAGACGCGAATCGTGAGTCTGCCCGAGCAGGTCGAGTATTTGCCGTACGAAAACGACTTGGCCGGAAAACTCGGAGTTAGCCGCCAGACCGTAAGCCGCGCGTATGCCGAACTTCGAAAAGATGGTATTATCGAGACGGTCAAAAACCGCGGCAGCAAAATCATTAATCGCGATTTTCGCAGAAAACCCACAGTCATCGCACCTCAGTCGCAATTCGCGCAGCCAGTGCAGCCGTCATTGCCAGAACAGGCATGCGGGACAATCGCGGCGATGTTCAACAGTGACCGCGAGGACTCCGTGCGTACGGCATATCTTCCCTGGCGGGTGACGGATGTGCTTGAACGAAATCTCGTGGAGAAAGGCGGGTCGGTTGCGGTGTACAACACGCGCAGCTCCGAGTGGCAGGACGCAGACAAAATTCTCGAATCATTTAGAGCAAACAAAATCAGGTGGGCATATGTCCATGCAAGCCAGCGCACAATGCAGCTGTTGCCGAAACTGGCTGAGGCCGGGGTGCGTCTGGCGATGCAGTTCGATACGTTAAGCGCGTATGGAGAGATGGCTGGCCTTTTTGGCCCCAATGTCAATCTGGTGCAACTGAACAATCCGTATGCGTTGTGCCGGACAGTTGCAACCGAGTTTGCTGATGCCGACGGAATTCTGTATCTGACAAATAATCATGACAAAAAAAAATGGTCGGATGAACGGAAGCTGGCACTGAAGCAATATACCGAGACGAAAGGAATCGAGTTTCATGAAGTTGTCGAGAACATTCCAAATCCGTTGGAGCAGGGAGATAATTTTCATTATTCCAAATGGCATAAAGCAGGCTTTGATGGCGTATGCCGACAGATAGATTTTGTCAGACAATGCAAACGACCATTGTGCATTGGTAACAATGACCGCACTGCGGTTGGTGTGGTTGACGGGCTGGTCGAAAACGGGTTACGTGTGCCGCAGGACGTGCGGGTGATCGGTTATGACAATCTGTCGGAGTTGCGCTCGTACAATCTGTCGACATTTGACTTTAATCCGGAAGCGATCGGACAAGCAATACTTGGTCTGTACGAGCGGCATTTAAATGATCCGGAACATGAACCGTACAGCAGTCGGGCAGTGACGGTGTATCCGAAGTTTATCCGCCGGATGACAACCTGAGCGCGGCCGATAGATTTCACATTGTGCCGGATGGTTGTTTGAAGCGAGAATCATAGGAGGCAAGCATGATAAACTGGCGAAGAAATTTTCGGGACATATCGGGCGGACATGTCGCGCGGATCTTTACGCTGGTTGAGTTGTTAGTTGTGATTGCGATTATCGGGATTTTGGCTAGTTTCTTGTTGCCATCGCTGCAGAAGAGTATCGCGCTGGCGCGTTCGACAACCTGCCAGAACAATTTAAAACAATATATGATGTACGTTCAAGCCTATGCCAATCAGAATAACAGTTACATACCGCAATCCTATAACCTCTTGTCGGGATCGGTCGTTGTGATGGGAAAGACGCTGCATCAAACGGTGTTTCCCGAATTATATCTGAAATTGGGAACATATGCTGTTAACGGCAACGGAGATAATCAGAGCGGAAAAAGTGCAACACTGGGGATTTTCCATTGTCCGGAAAACGAGGGACAGACGTGGGGGGCTTATGGATCCGGCGGGGTTTCATCAAACAGCTATGGCACAAACGCGAATCTGTTTGGATATGACAAATATTATTACAAGGAAACGCAGATCGCACGACCGACGCGTGTGATCGCGATTGCCGAATATTATTATTACCGACTTGAATCCTGGAGCCAGAATCTGGTTGAGAATGAAAAGATCCTGTACCCGCATAATGTGATGTCGAATCTCACATTTTCCGACGGGCATGTCAAAAGCTATCCGCCGGTGATTCCGTATCAGGGAAATTACAAAGGGACTGTCGGCGGGAAACTCCGGTACTCCAATGACGGAATGTGGTATGTCTACGGCACGAATTTTGAGTGATTGATTTCTGCATTAAGAATTCGGCAATGATATTTTTACTGCACCTATCGGTTTTGTCTTCTTGAAGTGAACCGAAAACTTGGGCATAGTAAAATCCTCCTAATCGATATGAACAAACCAGCCGGAACATAAATAAAACCATTGTGAGAAGGAAGCTTTCATGAAAACAATTTATTTTAATGAAGACAACCACGCGTTTTATTTGCATCCGGCAGAGCGGATGACAGAAGACGGCGTGGCGAGTCTCGTTGATGAATATGCAAAAAGCAAAAATGTTAAAGGCATTTTGTTTTGCACAAATGTGCAGCGCGCGCTGTTTGACAGCAATGTCTGGGAACGGTTTCGCGATATCGATGATGACGATCTATTGATGAAAAATCTGTGGCTGTTATCGGAGTGTGGCATCGATCAGTTCAAAATCTGGCTTGAACGCAGCAAGGAGGTCGATATCGAAGGCTGGCTGTCAATGCGGATGAATGATTCGCACGGACTGAAAGAAGCAAGCCTTGATATGGATCACTGGCACAGCAAGTGGCCG
This sequence comes from bacterium, assembly GCA_003249795.1. Lineage (GTDB taxonomy): Bacteria > Planctomycetota > SZUA-567 > SZUA-567 > SZUA-567 > SZUA-567. The sequence continues at coordinate 2,878 of QKHZ01000156.1, forward strand.
AGTCAATTCTGGCGGAATAACAGGCAGCTGCGCCGCGCACCATACCGGCTTGAACGAAGTTGGGAAGGTTCATTTAACTACGGACTTGAAGAGGTGCGTAAACATCATCTCGCACTTGTTGAAGAGTTGTTTGACCGTTACGATATGTACGGTCTGGAGCTGGACTGGATGCGGTGGAGCATGTTTTTTGCACCGGGTCATGAGCGGCGGGGGCAGAAGATCCTGACAGAGTTTGTGCGCGAAGTCCGGCGGCTTGCAGACGAGGCGGAAAAAAAGTACGGGCATGTGATCAAGCTCGCGCACCGCGTTCCTACGGATCCTGAGTCGTGTCTCAACTTCGGGTTTGATCTTATTGAATGGTCAAAAAACGGCTGGGTGGATATGGTGACGCTGTCATCATTTTTGGGCAACGGCAACTTCGACCCACAGATCAAAATCTGGCGAGCGATGCTCAAGTCAGGAACGTGGATTAACACATATGTTGAATCGGTCGCGTGTCCTTATCCGGGAAGCAGCGTAAATAACTATGAAATTCTATTCGGCAACGCCGCAGCCGCGTTATCGTGCGGAACCGACGGGCTTTATCTGTTTAACGAAAACTATCGTCTTCTCGACAAGCCTGAAGTGCTGGAGACGATGCTGAAAAAGATCACAACGGCTGAAGATCTGAAGCCGCTGGTTAAGCGTTTCCCCGTTACGTTTTTACAGACACTTGCAGGTGACTCTAACCGCGTAGTGTTGCCACAGACCTTGACGCCACCGACCATCGGCGCAGATCTGACGCGGATGGAACACAATATCACGATCCGTCTTGCAGCAGGTAAAACAGATGCCTCATCAAAATGTTTTCTTCGCCTCGGATTTTCGGACGATACAAAACAGGACGATCTCGACAAGCTCGAAGTGCGGATCAATACCGAGATTCTAAAGCAGTGCGAGTCGCCGGTGTGGGAGCCGGTATCGCTGAAATTTACGACTGCGTATCCGTGCTTGCCCAACGACGTTGCGCATGTCAAAACATATGCTGTGCCGGACGGGATTCTGGAAGAAACATATAATGCAGTCGAAATCCTGCCGCCAGAAGATTTGCCGGGAAGTGTTTTGTGGGCTGAACTCATCGTCATGTAAATTCTGTGTGCCTGAAACATGAATTTTAAAGAAAAAGGGAAACTAATGATCGACGCATTTGACGCTGCGGTTCCGGTTAGCAGCAAGGGCTTTGGGCTGGGGATTGACCACTACAGCAACGGACGTGTCGCGATGGCGGTTGTCGGGCACGGAGGGTTGGGATTGGTGCGGTATTACGGCAAACAATATCATGGAAAAAACGTATTGTTTACCGGCAGCGATCTTGCGACATCTTCATTCGGAAAATTGATGCGGCTGCACGTGATTATTGATGATGCCGCGTATTTCCCAGAATTTCAGAACACCCGTCACTATCCGTTCGGGTTTGTCTCTGAGTGTGTACTTTGCGGAGTCAGGGTTCAGCATGAAATCATTCTCGATAACGACACTCTTTTTCAGCGGGTTAAAGTGCTGGACAATCCCGAAGGCAAAGCAGTACGCGCGCGGATTCTTATGCACGGCCATCTCTTTAACCGCATTGCCGGACGTGAAATCAAGATGTGGGAAATTAATGAAGCTGACGGCACGATGAGTGCTGAGATTCTTGATGATGAAAACGGCACGCCTGTTATTAACCGCGTAAAACTCGGAACACTATCCGCATGCAATACATATTCACGCCACGGCAGTTTCAAATATTACATGGAAGCGACGACGCCTGCGGATGAAACCGTTTTTTATCTGGCATTCAATCCGGAATCAGGTGCAGACTTTTCAGCTTCAAGGATCGACCGGCGGATTGCGTGGTATGAAAAGCTGAAGAATGAAGGCGCACAGTTTGACAGCGGCAATCCCATGTTGGACTCTGCGCTCAGTAACTCCGTGCCGACCATTGCCTCGCTAGCAATCCCCGACAGCCCCGGTGCGATCAAGGCGTCGCAGAGCTATTGGGTCTGGGGGTGGGACAGCATGGTTCATGCTGAAACGCTGCTATGGAACGGGCAGGCAGGGCTTGTACGTCACATGCTTGAGTTTTATAAAAAGACAGCGGATCCTAAAAAAGGGATTGCACACGCGCTTCTGTCTGACTTCGGGTTTCTGCACGAAATGGCGCCGAGCGCGCAGTGCCTGTATGTGGTGATGCTCTATAACTATTACGCTGCTACCGGCGATAAGGAAACGCTTGATCGTTATCTGCCGTTTGCAAAAGAAGTGTTGATAAATGCAGGAAAAGCCAAACGCAAGGGTGGCGCGCTTAGTGTTGGGCTTGGATTCTTTCCGGATTGTCCGCAGTTATTTGAACAGACACATGACGATATCAGTCTGGCAAATAACTCGCTTTATTTTCAGGCACTGGCGGCGATCAACGATCTTTGCGGCGAGTTCGGCGACGAAGTGGCCGCACTCAAGGAAGACATGGAAAACATGCTCTGGGATTATCAAGAAAAGTATTGGATTGATTCCGCAAACGGCAACGATTTTTCAAAGAGAAAATTCTATCCGCTGTTTGGCCAGTTCTTTGTTTCACCGTTTGGTTCCGATCCTCGCGCGGGTGATGCGAACGCGATTGCAAAATTCATGCGCGAGCATTTTCTCACTGAATTCGGGATGTACATGTATCCGGAAGATAAACCCGGCTTCATGGCTGACGGCAACCAGATGGGTGCCTATTACCCGCCGATCGACCGGTACTACTGGAACATCATGAATCTGGATAAACACACAGAATCTGCTGCTGACTTCGAGCGGATCGTAACACATTTCTGGAAAGAACATTCGTATCCCGAAGGTTTGACGCACGAAACAGTCAATGAAGATCCGACGACAGATAATCCCGGATGCAAGCAGGCGTTCACTGCTAAGGGCTGGTTCTGTGACGCACTGGAATTGCAGTTCGGGCTGCGTGTATTTGTGAAAGGGATCAAGCTGAATCCGTTACCGTCGAGCCGGCCGTTTGCAGTGCGCAATCTTCATCTGCGCGGAAAGCTGTTGCACATCCGTCGCAAAGGCGCAGGCAAAACGCCAAAGATCTTATTAAACGGCAATGCAATTGAGAACGCCCTTATCCCGTGGGACAAGCTGTCTGAAGCAGAAAACACAATCGAAATTGAAATGCAGTAACAGTAGCATGACGACATTAAAATTTTCTGAAATGGCCTTTCTTCTTTGATAAAGGAAAGCAACATGGCAGCACCAAAACGTAATTATGATCAGAGTATGGGGCTTTGGATCAACGAGCCTGCGATCAACAATCCTGCGTCGATTGACAAGAGTATCAATACGCTTGCAGAGAATGGTTACACAATTATCCGCCTGTTCCTGCGACATACAAATTTCAGCCATCGTTCTCCGCTGTATATGGATGTTGTCCGGCGTGCGGTCGAGCTTGCGCATAAGCGCGGAATGCGTGCTGTGCTTGACTGCGAACCGCATACCGAAGTGATCGGTCGCGACATGGGTACGATTTATCCGAAATCGATGGGCTCGATTCTGCATTGCGTTCGTGCAAAAGCAGTCGATGGCCGGATGCGTATTGTTACCGAAGTCCCCGGCAATCCGCCTAACGGGATCTTTGACGATATTGAAGCCGCGTTTGTGCGTGACGGAAGCGAATACCGTTCTGTTCGTGTCGAATATAATATGCTGCGCGAGACACATGCATATGACCTCGGAAAAATCCGTCGTGAACACAGTTATGTCGAAAACTCCGCACTTCGGATGCAGCATGCCTACACGCTGGATTGCCGCGTGCCGGAATTGGTTGAGGATGACGTCCTTGTGTTTCTGCGTTATTCTGTGCGCGATCTGATTGACTACTGGGCACCGGAGTTTTTGCAATATTGCAGCGAGTTGGTTGACTGTTATAAAGACATTCCTCTAGACGGGATGGGTTGGGATGAACCGGCGGCGAACCTGTCGTTTCCCTATTACCGCTACGGCGCGGCATTCAAAGACGCGTTTAAACGTGAGAACGGCTATGACATCACGTCGAAGCTCTATTGTCTGGAACAATCGGTGGTCGATCAAGAGGCGGTTAAGGTGCGGCTTGATTATTACCGCACGCTGAATGAAGGTCTTGCGCGCAGTCAGGCATCACTGATCAAGAAGACGCGCGAAGTGTTTGGCGACAATGTCGTCACCGGTACGCATCACACATGGCAAGGCGAAGGCGGCTCGAACGATTACCGCGCAGGAGCTGTTGATTACTTCCGCCTGAATGACAATATGGATGCAGGCTACACCGACTGCTCGTGGTGGGACCAGCAATCGGTTTCATATTCGTATGCGCTGGCGTCATCGATGGGGCGGCTCACACCGACCGGCGAAGCGGTCGCCAATACCTGGCACTTCAAACCGACGGTGTTAAACAGCCGCCGGAATATTGCGCTGATGAGCCTGATGAATATCACGTGGTTCAATATCTGGTTCGGAAGCGACTGCGACTGCATCATGCAGGAAGGGCACTACACATGGCCGGAAACAGTCAAAGGTATGAAGCAGCATCAGGAACGCCAACGCATGATCGGCAAACGCAAGCCGAAGGTTAATGTTGCGATCTGGCACGGATGGGAAGGCGTGTGCGCGTGGAATTCACTTGGTGTCGCCAATGTTCAAAAAGCGTTTTGCCTGAATACGTCGCATCTATTGATTGAGAAAAGTATTGCCGCTGACTTCATCGACAGCAGATTGCTTGCTGATAGCAAAATCGAAAACGGAAAGCTGGCCAATGCACTTGGTTCGTACAGTGTTCTGATTTTGCCGTACGCGATTGCGATTCCGGCAGCGGCGTGGGATGCAGTGAAAGCATTTGCAAATGTAGGTGGAAACGTGATCTTTGTCGGCACGCCTTCGTTTTATGATGAAAACGGAAACGACATCGCCGGTGATTGGGCGTCTCTGCTACAGGTTCCGCCGATGTCGGCAGCGCACTACATGACTGGAATCGACGCGATCTGCACATTGCCATCATTCCGTCCACAACAGCTTGAAGTCTGTCGTCCACTTCCGTCAGACTGGCCGCGGGTGACGCTTTCATGTGAGGGTGAACCGCATGCGGTGACCAATAAAGAAGGCAACGTCCTATTCCTAAGTGATCTTGACCCGAAGGAACGACTGCCCGGAATCCTGCGCGACATGATCACGCCGTCGTTTGCCGTGTACGGGCAGAACGTGCTTTGCCGCGAATATGGCGAAGGCGACGACAGCCTTCTGGTAGTGGCGACTTCTGATGCGCAACCCATGAGCGGGATTATCGAATGGCGCGGGCTGGTGTGCAAGGTGACCGGCGGCCTATGCGGGATCCTTACGGTTGATCATGGCAAGCCGCTTGCCAAAGGCGATCTTCAGATTTGTTGATGGATCATGATATGCTGGGCACAGTTTTCCTCAAGTTTTCAGAACCAGCTTGACAATCGGATGTGCAGGGATATAGTACGGACATGTAATGCGCTTGGCTGGATTTGTCGGTTGAGTGTAAACAGACTGATTAAACGCGCGACAAACGGAACACGGTGCAATTCCGTGGCGGTCCCGCCGCTGTAACCGGGGACGTTTTCTGCTTGCTGTTTTCAAGGGGCTGGGTTGCTGCTGCAGCTTGATCCTTGCGAAATAGCGCCACTGCCGGGGAGATACCCCTGCGGGAAGGCTGGCGGAAAACGGCTGATCCGGAAGCCAGAAGACGTGTCGCAAAAGCGTTGTGGACGAGGATCTGATGGCAAAGGATTTCGACGGGGTTTCCGTCGGAATCCTTTTTTTATGGTACCCGTTTTGCTGCGGAATTCTGCGGCAGGACCTGCAGAGGTGCATGAACACGCAGGAAAGGAAAGATAATGGAAACGCAACTGGAGTTGGCCCGTAAGGGAATCGTTACCGAACAAATGAAACGCGCAGCAGAAAAAGAAGTGTACAGCGCTGAGCAGATCCGTGACGGTATTGCTAAAGGTTACATTGTTCTGCCGAACAATCCGTCGCGGCCGACGCAGTCGTGTGTGGCAATTGGAACAGGCCTTCGGACAAAAGTAAACGCCAGTATCGGAACAAGCTCGGATATCTGTGACGTTGATCTTGAAGTGCGTAAGGCAAAAGCTGCGGAGGAAGAAGGCGCAGATACTCTGATGGAGCTCTCTGCCGGTGGTGACCTTGACGAAATCCGGCGCGAGGTGCTTGCGGCCAGCGGCCTGCCGGTTGGCAACGTCCCGCTTTATCAGGCGTTTTGCGAAGCGGCGAGAAAATACCGCGACCCGAATAAGATGGACCCCGAAGCTTTGTTCGATCTGATTGAAAAACAACTCGCTGACGGCTTGAGCTTCATGGCGATCCACTGCGGCATCAACCTTCACTCGCTCGAACGGTTACGCAAGCAGGGCTACCGTTACGGAGGACTCGTCAGCAAGGGTGGCACGTTCATGGTCAGCTGGATGGAAAATAACAATCGTGAAAATCCGCTGTACGAGCAGTTCGACCGCGTATGCGCGCTGATGAAAAAATATGACGCCGTGCTCTCACTCGGTAACGGCATTCGAGCCGGTGCGATCCACGACAGCCACGACCGTGCGCAGATGGCGGAGATGATTATCAACTGTGAATTGTCTGAACTCGGCCGCAATATGGGCTGCCAGATGATGGTCGAAGGTCCCGGCCACGTCCCGCTCGATGAAATCGAAGGCAACATCATGCTGGAAAAACGGATGAGCGGCGGCGCACCGTATTATGTTCTCGGGCCGATTCCGGCGGATACCGGCGCTGGTTATGACCACATCGTTTCCGCCATTGGTGCCGCGCAGAGTGCTCGCTACGGTGCGGATCTGATCTGTTATATCACGCCGGCTGAGCACTTGGCGCTGCCGAATGTGGACGATGTTCGCGAAGGTGTGCGCGTAACGCGTTTAGCGGTTCGTGTCGGTGATATCGCAAAATATCCTGAGCGTCGCGAACAGGAAAAGATGGCAGCGCTTGCGCGTCGTGATTCGAAGTGGGATGATCTGATGGGCTATCTGATGTTTCCGGATGTGGCGAAGAAAATCCGCGACAGCAGAATCCCGGCAGCAGAAGAGACCTGCACCATGTGCGGCGACTTTTGCGCCAACCGTCAGGGAATGAAGATTTTTGAAAATGTGATCTCGCCGGAAAAACGTTACTGTCCCAAGTCGTGTTAGTATCAGCAGCATTTGCCGGAAGAAACGACAGGTATAAACATACGGGAGGCATAAAAGCCTCCCGATTTTTATTATCTTTTATGAATGAATATTATTGGGTAACTGCTTTGGACAAGACGGATTTTGCGGCAGCGGCGATTGCCTCCGGCGTTAGTCCATAAATTTCATCAAGCTGCGCGGGGCTTGCGTGTTCAATGAATTTATCCGGAAGTCCAATGCGTTTAAGTGTGCATTGGATATTGTTGTCAGAATAAAATTCTGAGACGGCTGAGCCGAACCCACCGGCGAGCACGTGATCTTCAATCGTGACGACCGAGCCGGTGTTCGCCGCTATCTTCAGCATCTCTTCATCCAGAGGCTTGGCAAAACGCGCATTGGCGACACCAATGCTGATGCCGTCTTTTATTAAAAGCTCTGCCGCCTGCATGGCAGCCGCACACATGCGGCCGTATGCGACCAGCGTCAGGTCTGTTCCTTTTTTCAGCCATTCGCTTTTTGCGTATTCGATCTTTTCCGGATTATCTTGCGGGAGTTCTCCGTCGTGGACATTGCCGCGCGGATAGCGGATTGCAACCGGCCCTTTACACGTTAATGCAAACTTCAACATTGCGCAGAGTTCACGTCCGTCACGCGGTGACATCAGGGTCATCTCCGGAATGTGACGCAAAAATGCGATATCAAAAACACCGTGATGGGTCGGTCCGTCTGCACCGACAAGGCCGGCGCGGTCGAGCATGAAGACGACGTTGGTGTCGGGTTGGATCGCTACATCATGAAAAATCTGGTCATAGCCGCGTTGCATAAAAGTCGAGTAAATCGCAAGAATCGGTTTCATACCGGCTTTCGCGAGTCCGCCTGCAAAGGTGACACTGTGTGCTTCGCAGATGCCGACATCAAAAAACCGACCGGGAAAATTTTCGGCAAAGGTTTTGATGCCAGTGCCTGAGGGCATAGCGGCGGTAATGGCGACGACTTTTTCATCTGCCTTTGCGCATTCCTGCAGCGCGTCGACAAAGGTCTCGGTGTAACTTTTTCCACTACTTGGACGGGCGACAACTTCCCCGCTTCCGTTGATCTGGAACGGCACGGCGGAGTGGTAGGTTTCAGGGTCTTTCGCGGCAGCATAGAAACCGTTGCCTTTGCTGGTGACGATGTGCAGGATCTTCGGGGCGTTGATCATCTTCAGGTTTTGCAGTTCACGCTCAAGTGCACCGATATCATGCCCGTCGATCGGGCCGAAATAGTTAAACCCGAGTGCATTGAAAATCTGGCTGGATTCGATAACGCCTTTGAGCGCGTCAAGCAGATGCTCCTGCAGCCATGCCAAGGACGACCCGAGAAGCGGCAGCTTTTCCCAGAGTTTCATCATCTCTTCACGCACGCGCTGGGTCATGGGATTGGCGCGGAGGTCGGTCAGGTATGTGGAAAATGCACCGACGGTTTCGGAGATTGCCATATCGTTGTCATTGAGAATAACTAGAACGTTTTCGCCGCTGTGGCCTGCGTGGTTGAGAGCTTCAAAGCACATCCCGCCGCCGATGGCTCCGTCGCCGACAACAGCGATTGCCTGATGCGGAAGACTCTGCAGACGAAATGCGGTTGCGTAACCGACGGCGCTACTGATACTGGTCGAGGCGTGTCCGCAGATCAGCGGATCGTAATCGCTTTCGCGCGGATTCGGGAAACCTGTGATGCCGTCTTTTTGCCGCAATGTCGAAAATTTTTCGAAGCGTCCAGTGAGGAGTTTATGTGGATAGCACTGGTGGCCCACGTCAAACAGCAGCCGGTCTTCGCGAAGATTAAAAACGCGGTGCAGAGCCAGGGTCAGTTCGATAATACCGAGATTGCTGGCAAGATGCCCGCCTGTCACAGAGACCGTATCGATCATCGTCTGGCGGATTTCTTCCGCAAGCGCAAGCATCTGCTCAGACGAAAACGAGCGGATTTCGTCAGGTGATTTCAACTGTGACAACAATGGTGACTCTGCCATCAGATCAATAAACTCCTCTTCAATGTGCCGGACAAGAGACGGCCATCGAAACTATTTACGTTGAAAAATCAGGTTAAGCCTTCCGGTCGATCAGAAGGTCTGCCAGAAGCCGCAGCATCAGCGCTTCCTTGCCGAACGGTTTGAGCGCCGTTTTTGCGCGAACGGCCGCATCCTGCGCCAGCTTTTTCGACTCATCAAGTCCGACGAGGGCCGGATAGGTCAGCTTGTTCTGCACTTGATCCTTGCCGACAGTTTTGCCAAGGGTTTCCGCTGTCGATTCGACATCGAGGATATCGTCGGTAATCTGAAACAGCAGCCCGAGAGCCTGTCCGTATTCTTTTAGTGCCGACAGTTTTTCGTCATTTGCTTTGGCGAAGAGTCCCCCCAACGCGCAGCAAACGGCGATCAGGCTGCCGGTTTTCCAGCGGTGGATTGCACGGAGTTGTTCCATCGTTCCGGAGTCGGCATTGCCTTCCAGATCCAGCATTTGTCCGCCAACCATACCTGCATTTCCAAGCGCACGAGCAAATTGGACGATAGCAGTTGCCGCACGTTCTGTTGTCATGTTCGAAGCAAGGACTTCAAAGCTCATGGTCAAAAGCGCGTCGCCAGCGAGAATCGCAGTCGCTTCGTTGTATGCCTTGTGGCATGTCAACCGTCCGCGCCGCATGTTATCGTCATCCATAGCAGGAAGGTCATCATGGATCAGGCTGTAGGTGTGGGCGAGTTCTGTTGCACATGCAGAATGTAATAATGCGTCGGAGCATTCTTCCGATTCGCTCATGCACGCGCGAGCCGCCATCAGCACCAGCAGCGGACGAAGACGTTTGCCGCCGCCGAGAACACTGTACCGCATCGCTTCGTGCAGGGTTGCGGGGCTTTTTTCCGCATGCGGCAACAGGTCATCGAGTGCGTCTTCGACGCGGGGGCGCATCTGATCCATGTATTGGATTACGCGTTCCATCTCACCTCCTGCTTATTCCTCTTCCGGCTCGTTGTTTTCTTCATCGGAATCAAAATTTTCGAGAAGAAGATCCTGATTTGACGATTCGATCAGCTGTTGAACTTTCTGTCGGGCTGAGGTGAGAATTGTCGTACAGCGGCGAAGGTTGGCAATGCCGTCTTCGTACTTCTTCATGGAATCCTCAAGCGAGAGCTCGCCGTTTTCGAGTGCGTCGACAAGCTCTTCCGTCTCTTCCAGCAACGCTTCAAACGGTCGCGGGTCAGCGGTCACGTCCGGGGCTGCTTCAGCATCTTCTATTGCTTTTTGTCGTTTTGCCATTGTGTCATATACCTGTTCATATATGGGTTCAACAAATATCGGATTATATCATGTTTGTTAATTTTCACACGGATATTTCCTGCGCTCTGGCAAGGAAAATCGGATACGCATTTATGGAGCGGATTCGATTTGTCCATTGGCGATACTGATAATTTCGCCGTCGGCAAGACGGGTGCGCAAGACGGTACCGTCTTTAATCTCGTGAACGGATTTGATGACGTTGCGGTTCTCTGTACGGGTGACGCTGAAACCACGCGCGAGAATGCCAAGCGGACTGAGCCCCTCAAGACGGGTGGCCATTAACTGCAGCGCGTGTTCGCGGTCGGTGACTGCGGCCGTGACCGCATCTTGAAACCGTTCGAGTAAATCGTCTGTTCGCTGAACGCGCTCTTCAATCATCGTCATCGGATTTTTCAGAACCGGCGATTGCATGAGGGATTTGATCCGGTTTTCATCTTCGGCAAGCCGCATGCACAGGGCTTGCGTCAAACCTTTACGAAGATGAACGGCGCGCTCTCGAAGATGTTTCATGTCGGGACTGACGATTTCGGCCGCTTCTGTCGGCGTTGCCGCGCGAACATCTGCGACAAGATCACACAGGCTGATATCGACCTCGTGACCGACTGCGCTGACGACCGGTGTTTTTAAATGAAAGACGGTGCGGACGACGCCTTCATCATTGAATGCGGCAAGGTCTTCCTGCGAACCGCCGCCGCGTCCGACGATGATGATATCGCATCCGCCCCAACGCTCCAGCTTTTGTACGGCGCTGATAATTTGCGCAGGCGCTTCCGGCCCTTGCACGATGCATGGGCTGACAATTACGAGAAGTCCGGGCGAGCGTTTTTTCAGGACTTTCAGAATATCGCGGATGGCAGCACCTGTGGGGCTTGTGGCGACTCCGATCACTCGAGGGTATTCGGGCAGATCTTTTTTATGCTCCGGATTAAACAATCCTTCGGCGCGGAGACGTTCGACCATCTCCTCAAACTGCTGTTGCAGTGAGCCCTGTCCGACCGGCTGCATGGTTTCGATCACAAGCTGGTAACGCCCGCGCGGCTCGTAGACACTGAGGGTTCCGCGTGCGACGACCTTGTCACCCTCCTGCGGGCTGAACGCAAGACGCCCCGCAGCACTACGCCACATCACTGCGTCGAGTGTGGCGCCGGTGTCTTTCAGCGTAATGTACAGGTGCCCGCTGGCGGCGCGGGTAAAGGAACCAATCTCGCCTTCGACGGTGATGCGCCCGAGTTCATTTTCCAGAAGCGATTTGATCCGGCGCGTCACCGCGGTGACACTGAGCGCGTCAGCTGAAGATGCCGAAGACGAAACATCAGCGCTTCCGGCGCTACCGCCAGAGTCATCAAAGGTGTAGCTTTTTTTGCCCGTACGGAGTCCTCTGCGCAATCGTGTGATCCTTTTATCCGTGATGGCGGCGGTTGTTTTGCTGAAGCCGTCTGGAGCGGTTGCGTAGGTTGCCTTTGAAAAGTTACTGTTTGTTTTTCAGTGATTCAAGTGTGCTGGCTGCAAGCATGACGCAGTCCTTGCACGAGAACGCGCCAGCCTGACGGATCTGGCGGCACTTGAGCGCACCGGCTTTATCGGCAAACACTTTTTTCAGTGCCTCTTCGTGTTCGGGTGAAATCTGCAGCGCCGCATACAGCGCACCGCACAGACCGTCTTCGGCTCGCCCGCCGCCATGCTGCTGGTGAAAGACCACATCGTGATCGGTTCCGTAAAGTTCATTCCACGCGGCAATCACCGCCTGTGCGCAGTTGTAACCTTCGCTGCCCCGGAAAAATTCTGCCGCTTTTTTATGTGCCATGATACTGTCCTTTTATGAATCCTGCGTCACCGCCTCACCGGAATCCAAAAACGCAGGATCAAAATCTTTCCAAACCGGATCAAATCCGCGCGTGCGCAGATACTCCGAAACTTCCGCAACGCTTCGCTCGTCCGAGATGACAAACTGCTCGGTCGCGTCCACATCGACTTCATAGCCACCGGGGTTTGTTTTTGAGCCGGCGCTCATGTGGGTAATACCCATCGGCAAAACATGATTGCGCATCTCTCCGCTTTCGCGCGTCGAGAGTGACATCCCGATGTCCGAGAACGTCAACCGCAAGGCGAGGATCATCTGCACTAGGCTGCGGTCATTGACGTAGTACGGGAAGTTGTCCATGACGTCTGGTGCCGGGCGGATGCGGGGGAAACTCACCGAGACTTTGCTCTGCCAGTAGTGTTTGATCAATACATGTGCGTGCAGCCCCAGTGCCATCGTTTCATACCGCCAGTCATTAATCCCGAGTAGCGCACCGATGCCGAGGCGGCGCATTCCCGCGCGTGCTGCGGCTTCCTGCATCACGATGCGTCCGACATAGTCGCTTTTCGGGCCTTTGGGGTGGTATTCACGGTAGAGCTCGCGGTCGTAGGTTTCCTGATACAGTGTTACGCCTTCGATACCGCCGCGCTCCATGATCCGGTAGCTTTCTTCCGACTGCGGGGCGATTTCGATCGAGATCGATGAGAAATGTTTGCGCAGGCGTGCTGCAATTTCGCAGAGGTATTCCGGCGTCACATATTTCGGGTCTTCTCCGGCGACAAGCAACAGGTCGCGGAATCCTTCGCGTGCGACGGCCTCGCCCTCGCGGACTGCTTCGTCAACCGTGAGGCGTTTGCGCGGCAGATCGTGTGTTGCGTTAAAGCCGCAGTACTTGCAGCGGTTGATGCAGAAGTTGGAGACATAAACCGGCGCGTACAGGTTGATGGTGTTTCCAAATCGCTGGCGGGTAACGCGCACGGCAGCCTGTGCCATCTGTTCAAGGTAGGGCAGTGCGGCTGGGCTGATCAGTGTTTTCAGGCGGCGCAACGAAAACGGCGCAATCGGTTCGGCGATTTGGCGCCGCACGTTGGCTTCGGTTACATCGTCAAAATACGAGTCCCAGTTTGCGGGTCGGCGGTCAAGGCCGTTCTCCTCCAGCGCCTTGAGTACATGTGATTGCGGGATCTCTGATTTTGTGCTGATCATTTTTTTGCCTTACGTTACCGCGTTACCATCTTTATCGGTTTGTAAACATCGTGTTCGATTTATTCGTCGCGTAAAAATCCGGTTAAGGGGCTGCTGGCTTCGGCGACGCTGCGCATCTGTCCGGGACCTGCCAAGTACGCCTCGCGTCCTGCTTCGACTGCCTTTTTAAATGCACGTGCCATGGCGACTGAATCTGCCGCTACTGCCAGAGCCGTGTTGATGAGAACCGCACTTGCGCCCATCTCCATCGCTTCTGCCGCGTGGCTCGGTAGCCCTATCCCTGCGTCGACGACGACCGGAACGGTGGCCTGATGGATAATGATTTCGATTTGCTTGCGGGTTGTAATTCCCTGATTGGTTCCGATCGGGCTTCCCAGCGGCATGACGGTTGCGGTACCGGCGTCTTGCAGACGGCGCGCGAGGATCGGATCGGCGTTGATGTAAGGCAGAACGATGAATCCGTCTTTCACAAGGATCTCGGCCGCTTTCAGTGTTTCGACAGGATCGGGCAGAAGCGAGTACGGGTCAGGTGTAATCTCAAGTTTGACCCACTCCACACCGCTGGCAGCGCGTGCAAGGCGTGCAACGCGGACGGCTTCATCGGCATCGCGCGCGCCACTGGTGTTGGGTAGAAGCTGGATGCGCGAGGTGTCGAGTTTGCTCAGCATGTCGTCATCAGGGTTGTCGATATCGACCCGCCGCAACGCAACCGTGACCATCTCGGTGCCGCATGCGTCAACCGCCTGCCGCATCACATCGGCGCTGGAAAATTTTCCCGTACCGACAAACATCCGGCTGTTAAACTTTTTTCCGGCGATGACAAGTGCGTCTGTTTCTGCTGCGGTTTTCGTTTGGATCATTGGATCGACTTCCTGTGTTTGCATGTTCTGTCTCTTTGGTTTATTTTCATATTCATGAATGTGTTGATAAATTATTTCCTGATAGAAATCAGCCGCCACCGACGAACTGGATCAGTTCGATCTTATCGCCGTCTTTGAGCGGATGCGTGTCGAAATCATTTTGCGCGACAATGGTTCCTTCAACCTCGGCGACGATCGCCTTGCGGTTAAGCCCGCGCACGTCAATCAGCGCTGCAACAGTCTTCGGGAAGCTGGCTTCGTCAAAGCAGGCGGGTTGTCCATTGATGTGCAAGTTCGGCATCGTTCCATTTCCTTACCTGGAAACAGAATAGTATACCCGAGGCGAACGGGTTTGACAATGCCGTTTGCGTTTCAACTTTAGAACTGATTGATGCTAAAGGAATTGTAAGATCAGGTTTCTTGGGATGAGCTGACAGAAACCGTCGCGGCCGGGGTGAGACCCAGGTGCGTGCGGACAATCTTGCACAACACGGAGAAGCCGACGCTACGATAGTTCCAGCAAAACTTGATAAAATCCAGAATCCGGCCATTATACAGAAAAACCTTGATGTAGCCGATAAACTGCAGCCTCTCCAGCGTTTTGCGCGGTACGTGCTGAAAGGTCAGCGCGTCGCCCAGCTGTTTGTTATAATCGTTCCAGTCCTTCGCCTGCAGTTTGTAACCGCCTTCACCGGCATTGGCCAGACGGCTGATCTGGGTGCCGGGATACGGAACCATAATTCCGAATACCGGTCGGGTCGGGTTGATCTTGACGGCGAAGTTGATCGTTTCGCACGCGGACTTTTCCGTTTCGTCAGGCTGTCCCAGAATGAAAAACGCTTCGTAGGTCAGCTTGACCCGACGCATCGATTCGACGGCTTTGTAGATATCCTCAAGGTTGGTGCCTTTGTTGATTTTCTTGAGCCGCTCTTCGTCGCCGCTTTCGATGCCGAGGCCGACGCAGTCGCAACCGGCGTCTTTCATCAGCTTGGCAATTTCGTCATCAATGAACCGCACGTGCGTCATGCAGCCCCAGCGGACGCGTTTGTTCAGTCCGCGGTCGATCATCCCCTGCAGGAGTTCGATTGTGCGCTCGCGCTTTACTGTGAAAATTTCATCGCCAAAAAAGACACGGACATTGCCGTAGCGCTCAACCAGATGCTCCAATTCTTGCAATACCCGTTCCGCCGATTGCGGGCGGACTTTTCGACCGTTAGGATTGACGCAGAACGGACAGTGGAACGGACAACCGCGTGAGGAGTGCAGTACATATTCTTTTGCCGGAGCAAACATGTCCCACGCGGGCTCTGCAAACGAATCAAGGTCATCTACCCGGTGACGGTCGCCGCCGTAGCGGTATTCGCTTTCGACAAGCGTTCCTACCCCTTCAATATCCGCTGCTTTTTTCTTTTGCGCGGCTTTGTCGTTTGACTCAGACTCGATTGTGCGGATCAGTTCCGTCAGTGTCAGTTCGCCTTCGCCGACGATGACGTAGTCAAAAACCTCGAACTCGCGTAATGTCGCTTCCGGCATGATTGTCGAATGTACACCGCCGACAGCAGTTGCGACATCCGGAAATTCCGCGCGGATCATCTGTGTTAATTTTCCGGCCTGAATAATTTCGTTCGTGAATGCAGTCGCGCCTACGAAATCCGGTTTGATCTCCCGCACACGCTGCATCGCTTCGTCATAACCGATCCGGTCATACTTGCAGTCGATGACATGCACGTCGATTTTTTCGCGGCGCAAATGAGCTGCCAGCATCGCCAGAGCTGTGCGCGGATACGGTGGCGTATCGTAATAGGCTTCCTGAATTTTATAGGGCGGTGCGTTCAGCAGTAAGACCCGCATAGGCTCTTTTCTTTTCTATCGCTCCGCATCTGTATGGTATACGGAGAATTCTACAAATCAAAGTGTATACGATAGCCCCTGCCGATGATTTTGTCAACAACATGCCAGAGAGCAGCGTATATGAGAAGATTCGTCGTTGGCAATGACGCGATTTGATTACTGCTTTTCATTCGGTCAATGCGTTTCCGCAAGAAAGCCGGAAGCATTACTGCGTGGGGAATATGGCAGGCTTGGCAACGACAAGCCGAGTTTACGCAATAGGATTGCGACGCGATTGTAAAAAACAGCGCCACGCAGGATGTGCGTGGCGCTGCCGTTTCCCCAACCCGCTCTCTCGAAAGAACCCGCAGTATTATTTACCCGGGTTCACTGGTTTCAGATATTTCTGGATTTTATTGTGGAATTCAACTGCGCGTGACTTGTCACCGATGCGGCCAACGCGAATCTCAACATTGGTCGATGATGGTGTGGACGGTTCGATATCGACGGTCAGCGCTTCGTGGTCGTAGGTCTTGCCGCGCAGGGTACGACGAGCGCTGGAGACGCCTTCCTCGCGGACGGTTTCAGTAACAACCGCGCCCATTTCATGAAGGGCACTGCGAACGGTTTTTTCCACCGCATCCGCATTTCCCTGATAGATGACAGCCGCATCGGTCAATTCCCGCACGCCTACCGCACCGGCACCGGCGCCTGCCGCCAGCATCAGACAGCCTGATGAAAAACATACGCTGAATAGGATCAGACAGAGAAAGGAAACGCGTTTCTGCATTTTGATATTCTCCCGACGTTTGATGCCAACGCGCATTATTGTACCACGCTCATCTAAAAAAAGTAATCATTTTTTTTGCGTCGGATCGCCGCCGATAACAACGCGATTGAATTGCACTCTCTACTATAGACAATGAATTTCCGCAAAGAAAGCCAGAACAGTTGCTGTACGGGAATATGACAGGCTTCGCAACGACAAGCTTGCGTATGGGCTACAGATTCCACCGTGATGACAAAAACTATTCGATTTCGGAAGGGTAGGTTTTGATCAGGTAATCGTAGTATTCGACTGATTTTTGTTCGGCCGTATTGCCTGACGGGGTGAAGCGGTGGTAGAGCGCTGCCATGCAGGAGCCGGCCAGCCTCTTCCAGATAATGGTCGCACCAGCTTCGCCAACGGAAATTTTGATCCCGGTATCGTCACACCCGACCAGATAGACAATGCGGTCGCCGCCCATCAGTTTCTGGACGACTTCATTTTCCAGAAGTTTTCCGCCGATCTTGACATTACCGGCGCTGCGGATACGGTCTTTGGTTGCTGTTTCCAGCTTGCGAAGCTCCTGAATCTGATTGTATTTTTCTTTGAGCCGGTCTTCGTATTCAGTGTCCATCAATGCGGAACGAATATTTTTGAGTGAGGTAACGGCGCTGTCATAGCGTGAATTAAGGCAGGCGATATCCGTGTCACGACATGCGGCTTCATATGAATCTTTCATCCGGTTATTGATGAGTTGCTCCATCGCATCGCACGCCTGATTCATTTGTTTTGATTTGACGATTTTGCGGGTCGCCTTGATCGTTTCGCGGGCAGAGGCGTACAGTGCGGCAAATGCACCTTTTGTGATCTGGTCACTGACATCTTTTTGCATGGCCTTGATTTTTGTGTCAAGCGTTGCCTGAGTCCGTTTTTCAAAGTCTTCAATCTTGTTATAAGAGGGTAGCTTGCCGTAGGTAGAGGTGAACTCTTCCAGCTTTTCGAACACTTCGTCAAATTCGTTGTGCAGGGCAAGATTTTCAAGGTCTTCAATCTTGCGTTTGACAATCCCTCCTGCCAAAGCGGCGAGAGCCTGCTCTTCAATATCCACATCTTCCTTGATCACATCGCTGTATTCGGCGGAGAGTTTGTCCAGTTCTTTGCGCAGGAGGACATAATCGCGCGGAGAGTCCTGACGTAGCTGCTGGTAAATTACAAGTGCATTTTTGCCGCCGTTGTAGTGGTCTTCTGCAGCGATCTTGCTGTCAACCTCTGCGATCATTTCTTTGATGCTGGCGACAAGTTCCGGATATTTCTGATATTCGATCAGCATCTCTTCATATTTGAGCTTTGCAGCGCGCAAGTCACCCTCTGAAATAATGTGCTCAATCTCTTCCGTCTTTTGCGAGAGTTCCCTGTTTACGTCACGCACGACGACTTCCGCCGGCAAGACCGCCAGAAAGAGAATGACAAGGACGATTGTTGCCGCGCCCGAGATCCCTGCCCGGATTCCCCAGAATTTTCCGTCGCGGATTTCCGTCACTTTGCGCGTCGTTTTGTTTCCGATCGAACGGGTGCCGGGGATGGAGCCTGTGCCGATTTTCTGTGTTTGTTTTTCTTTGGCGGAAATGTTTCCGGTAGTCGATGAGCCGACTGCGACCGAGGAGGTTTTGCCTTTTTTCTTGAATGCAGCGGTATCTTTTGTGATCGGTTCGGTTGCGGGTTTGGGGGCGGCTTCGACAGTCGCAGGAGTTACCTTGATTGCAGCCGAGAGTGCGGAAGCAACATCTGCAGCGGTTGCATAACGCTCATCCGGATTTTTGCACACCAGCTTGTCAAAAACCGCGCAGAGATCTTCTGAGACATGAGAGGCGACATGATGCAGCGGTTTTGCGGGGCGGTCTGACTTCAGCCACTCGGCAACCTGCATTGGTTCGCCTTCAAAGACCGGGTATCCCGAAAGTGCGTGGTAGAAAACCGCACCGAAGCTATATAAGTCACTGCGTCCGTCGCAGGGCCGCAACATCGCCTGTTCCGGACTTGCGTAGTACAGATCGGTCAACGTCGGTGTCGTATTGTCAAAGCTGCGGGGAATGCCGATGCCGAGGAGTTTTGCCCCGGCGGCATCGTCGACGCGGATACTTTGCAGGTTCATATTTTGGTGGAGCATCCCGGCAGCATGTGCGCTCTCAAGCGCTTCAGCGATCTGGATTGCCCATTCGATCACCTTTTGGAGTGCTTCCGGTTTTTTCAGGTCTTTCATTTTTATCAGCAGCGGTTTACCGAAATGTTCGCGGCTGAGATAGTATTGCTCGTCTTTCGTTTTGGCGATGTTGTTGATTTTAATCAGGCTCGGGTGGGACAGTTTTCCCGCCTGCCGCGCTTCCTGGATAAAACGGCCGATACGATCTTTCGCCTGCGCGTGTTCGGGCTTGACCAGTTCGATAACAACATCACGGGCGATCGATTCCTGCCGTGCGAGGATCTGCAGAGTTGTATTGGTTTCACCGATGATTTCGAGCAGTGTGTGTCCGGCGATTTCAATTTCCGGAAGTTTTCCGCTTTCGCCGAGAAAGACCAGCGTTGAGGTGTCGATGCTTACGGTATCGCCAGGGATGAACGGGTAAACATGGTCGGACGTGATCCGGATACCGTTGAGGAATGTCCCGTTTGAGCTTTGATTATCCTGAATGCACCATGCTCCGTCTTTGCGTGCGACAACAGTATGTTTACGACTGGTTTCTGTCGACGGAATCTGGACGTGGCATTCGCTGGAGCGCCCCAGATAAACGGTCAGGTCCTGCAGAGGGTGGATGGTTCCTGTTTCCGGCCCATCGATGACTTTCAGCACGGCCATGTATTACTCTCTCCTGATACACTCAGCTATCTCGTTTTAATGCAAAGGATGCGGCTTTGTCTAAACCGCTACCGCATTCCTAGCAGAGAATCCTGTATACAAAAAGGACTGTCTGTTCTGTGACACGCTATTTGTGGCACAGGGGTGTGTTGCGCGGGGGAATCCCTGAAAAGTGAGTCAGTCGCTTCCTTGCACCACGAAATACACGGTAAATGCGGCTTATAAAGCAGCCCAATTTCATCGCTGTACTATAACAAAACACCGGCGAAAAAACTATGATATTTTTCGAGAATTCATATTGTATCATAATGTAAAGATACAATAGCCTCATTTACAATTGATTACAAATCTGTCAATACATTTTCTGCATTACATAAGCAACGGTTCTGCGAAAGAGATTCATATTGATAACATAACCACAATATATTCTATGATAATAGGTTAACGCAGAACAACAGCGGAACCCTTCAACTATGAACGCTTGAAAAAGCAAAAGGTTCGCCACAATTTTGCGGCTATTAAATTTATTGGATAATTCGCCTCAACTTTCCGGTGTAAGTTGATCTCGTTTCGTGATTGGTGGCGTTGCTTTCAGCCTCTGAAAAGGTCGGCGCGTAATGTCCCGGCAGGGGTGAAGCTGGAGCGGATGGTCAGAAGGATTGCCAGAATTACGGTCAGGGTCGTGCCGCTGAAGATGCTGAGCATTATTGCGATCTGGTAACCGATTGCCGTCAGGGGGTCAGCCCCGCCCAGCAGTACGCCTGTCATCATCCCGGGCAGTGATACCAATCCGAGCGTGGCCATTGTCGCCAGCGTGGGTGAGAGTGCGTTTTCGCAAGAGGAGCGCAGGTACAGCCGGCACGCTTCCCACAGGCTCGCTCCACGCGAGAGTTCTAGCGTAAAGCGTTTCTGGTCGGTGCGAAGGCCGTGGTAGAACGATTTGATCCCAATGATATTTGCGCGCATACAGTTTCCGAGGATCATTCCGCCGACAGGAATCAGAGAACGTGCATCGAGTAGTGCGCCATCCTGCTGAAGAGATAGAATGAAGACAACCAGCGGGATTGCGGTTCCGACCAATAGCGAGAGCCCCAGCTCTTTCCAGAAGCACCGCAGGCAAAGACGGCATGCATGCAGGATCGAGACGTTGGCAACTCCTGCCATGACCAGCAGCCACGCTAGGTTGATTAGCGGATTGTTCCACGCAAAAACATATTGCAGATAAAAACCAACCAAGAGAAGTTGCACCGACATCCGTGCGGTGCTGACGATGATTTTCTGTGTCAGCGGAATCTTCAGCCATAGAACAGCCGCAATCGGCAAGAGCAGCAGCAGATAGACCCAGATCAGCCCTGTGTTCATCGTGCGGCTCCTGCAGGGACATGACGGGTTAGATCTACAATGCGGGCAGGAAGAAATTCGGTCGCATCGTCATCGTGCGAGACGGCGACGATGGTTTTTCCATGCAGCTCGATTAAAATCTGGTACACCAGTTTGCGGCTTTCTGCGTCGAGTGCGGAGGTCGGTTCGTCCAGCAGGATCAGCGGACGCTCAAGCAGCAGCGCACCGATCAGGGCGATGCGTTGTTTTTCGCCGCCGGAGAGATTTACCGTGCGCGAAGCGAGTCGCTCAGGAGAGAGTGCAAGGCGCGCAAGCAATGAATCGACAGCGGTTTTGTTATAAGAGAGGTGGCGGTTGGCGGCATATTCAAACGCCTGCCTGAGCCATTCTTCTGCGGTGCCTTCACCGAGATCAGGCTCTTGTGGGACATACGCCATTTTCTTACGCGCCTGCCAGAGTTCAGCGGAGTTGGCAAAGTCGTGGCTCAGGACGTTGACAGTTCCGGACGCAGCGGGTACAAAGCCAAGCAACACCTGCAACATGGTGGATTTGCCGCAGCCGGACGGGCCTTTCAGTAGAACCGTTTGGCCTTTATTGACGGAGAAGGAAAAGTCAGAGATGACCTCGCGCTCGACAAAGCGGACGGTGAGATTTTTCACGTTGATAACAGAATTGTCCGGAGAAACGGGGTCATCCATCTTGGTTACTCTTACGAGTTGGAGAACAGGTTATTGAAATCCGGTAGCAGCTCAGACGGTTTGAATTGCGCAGAGCCGTCTCCGATACCGTCATGCCCGACAGGAATCAGATTGTTTCCTTGACGCGGTTATTTTCATCCAGAATCAGCACGCGGGGTTTGAGCGCGCGGGCTTCTTCGTCGGAAACCTGCACGTAGGTGATGACCGTTACCCGGTCACCGATCATTCCGCGGCGTGCTGCCGGGCCGTTGAGACAGACGGCTGTGCTTCCTGCGGGGCCTGCGATGGTATAGGTCTCGAGCCGGTCGCCGTTGTTCATGTTGACGACCTGCACTTTCTCTCCGGGCAGAATATCCGCTTTTTCCATCAAGTCTGACGGCAATGTAATCGAGCCGTGGTATTCGAGTTCGGTCTCGGTGATGGTGGCCATATGGATCTTGGATTTAAACATGGTACGGTACACGGGTTGCCTCTCTCTCATCCGGCTGTTTTGGTGACACAGGTTGATGCCGGAAATCTCACTTTTTCCTCTACTAGTAGTGTAACCGATTTCTGTGAAAAAGTCCAATCCAACTTGCCGGCACACAAAACGT
>QKHZ01000006.1 GCA_003249795.1 bacterium
GTCGCCATACACTCGACTTTGTCGCCGGGGCCAATTCCCTGCATCTCGCCGAGAGCCATCAGCAGGCACGCGTCTTCCCTGAAGCCCACGACTTCCGCTTCGATTTTGGTCTCGGACAATTTGGCGTGAATCACACACAGACTTTTGATCGGGATTGACATCGGCGTCGTCTCGACGATGAGGCCGACAACACGCCGGACGCGGCCGGTAATCCGCGCAGGCAAAATCTCAGACAACTGGCGGATTTTATTCTCGAACAGCGACATCTTACTTACCCGCCTGACCCGGCCCTGGACGACGCGGACGGTTCACGTTCTTTTTCTTCCGTGCCGGAATCGGAATCGGCCCGCCTCTGCGGGTTGACGAAGACCGGAAGCGCTCAGACGGATCAGCCCCTTCTTCCGCATCTTCGCCTGCAACCAGTTCATTCTCGCCACCGGTTGCGTCCGCATTTTCCGACGCGCCGCCTTCTGCTGAATCGGACGCGTTACCCGAATCCCCTCCAACTGATGCTGCGCCTTTTCGGGTGGAAACATTTTCTCCCGCAGGGCTCGAACCATCTTTTTCTGTTTCACTAGAATGTGGTTGCGCACCAGCAGCGGCAGTGTCCTGTCCTGAAGTTTGATCCTTCACGGCAGACTCCGGCCCCTGTCCCGACAGCGTCCCGACAGGTTCCTCATGACTGCGCAGCTGCACCGAGGCTGCCGCTTCCGGCATCGGACTTCCCGCCAGAGCGCGTTCGATTGCGGTAAATTGCTGATCGATCCGCAAGTCGATTTCGCCCTCATGCGTAATCAGAATCACATCGCCGCGCTGGAGGTTGTCTCTAGCCTCAACCGCAACACGTCCGAGATCAGTAAATACCTGCCGCAATTTCGGAAGCTCCTCCTCGATCACGGCGATTTCATGCGGGCAGATGCAGATGGTGACATCCTGACGGCTTGTGGCGAGGCTGATAGCGGCCTGAACCGCCTGCCGGATCTGACCAGCGTCCACCGTCAATTCCTGCCGGACAATGCGTCGCGCAATCGACATCGACAACTTCAAGAGATCCGCTTCAGACCGTGCCTGCAACTCCTGCTTGCGCTCGTCAAGTCCCAGCGCAATCGCCGCCAGCACATCAGCCAGTCCCTTGATCTTTTCTAAAAACTCGTCGCGTGCAGCCTTCTCGCCCGCAGCGCATCCTTCAGCTTCGCCTTTTGCGAGTCCTTCGGCGTAACCTTTTTCATGCCCCTGTTTCTCAGCCTGTTTTTCAAGATCACTGACATGACGGGTCGCGGCGTCTATTTTCTGCTGCGCCACGTCAGTCGCGCGCCGCAGGATCTTTGCGGCCATTGCGCGGACATCCCGGAACTGGAATACCTCGGGCGAGCCCAACTCCTGCAGATCACGCTCGTCAAGAACATTACCCATATCGTTTCAGACTCCGAAGCCCGGCACCGTGACCGGTAAATAATTGTCTCAAATAACAACCATCACACGACGATATCGTCTTCGCCGCCGCGGCCCTGGATAATGACTTCGCCCGCTTCTTCCAGACGGCGGACAATATCGACGATCCGCTGTTGCGACTGCTCGACGTCCGACAAGCGGACCGGCCCCATGAACTCCATGTCTTCCTTGATCAGCTGCGATGCACGTTCTGACATATTGCGGAAGATCTTGTTCTGCAACTCCTCGGACGCCGTCTTGAGCGCGAGAGCCAACTCGTCGTGTTCGACTTCCTTGAGAACCGCCTGAATTCCCTTGTCGTTGACGAGGATGATATCTTCGAAAACGAACATGAGGCGGCGGATCTGTTCGACCATGTCCGGGTCTTCTTCTTCGAGATTTTCCAGAATCCCTTTTTCCGTCGTCCGGTCGACAAGATTGAGGATTTCGGCAATGTTTTCAACACCACCGGCGCGTTCAAGATCCTGACTGACGATACTGGAGAGCCGCATTTCAAGACCGCGTTCCACCTGCCGGATCGCTTCAGGCGTCGTCTGTTCCATCCGTGCGATACGTTTGACAACCTCGAGCTGTTTCTTCGGCGTCAGACCCGCAAGGACTTCCGCCGCCTGCTTCGGATGCAGGTGCGCCATGATCAGAGAAATCGTCTGCGGGTGTTCGTCCATGATAAACGTCAGAAGGTTATCGGTATCCGCCTGTTTCAGGAAGTGGAACGGCGTCTCCTGAATCGACTGCTCCAGCCCTTCGAGAATCAGCGCCGCTTCCTCGGGCGACAGACTTTTCTCCAGCAGCATGCGTGCGTATTCCATCCCGCCCTGCTCAAGATAACGGCTAGCCATATGTGTCTGGTAAAACTCGCGCACGACCCCGTCGCGCAGGTCAGGTGTGATGCCTTCACTCAGGCGTGCGATCTCCATCGACAGCTGTTCAATCTCATCGGTCGAAAGATTGGACATGATCTGCGATGCGGTTTCGGCGTCAATCGAGATCATCAGGATCGCGGCCTTGCGCAACCCGGTGACACCTTCAACCTTTTTTACACTGGGAGGAGGCATGGGTTAGTATCCTTCTCTGGCCTGCATCCAGCGGCGCAGTAAGCCTGCCGCTTTTTCCGGACTTTCTGCAACCACTTCACCGATTTTTTCGCGCAGATCCTGAAACTCCGCATTCGCCGCTTCTTCCGCCGAGAGCTGACGGCTGCCAGAGAGTCCCAGCTCCTCATCAGACGGGATCCGCATATCGTCGCTCGGAATCGAGCGGCGCGCCTGCATATAGATAAAGTACACCACCGCAAACAATACGCCAAGAAGAACCAGCGGCACCACATTCGATTTCATAAAGTCAAAGATATAGTCATACGTCGTCGGCGCAGGCGGTGCCGGCTCCAGCGGCGGCGTCCACGCCACCTGCATCAATTCGACTTCCATGTTTTCCTGCCCCGAAAGCATCCCCGCAGCCTTGCGGATGTTGCGTTCAAGCGCCGCTTTTTCTTCGTCATTCAGTAGCGACCGCGCAAACTTCTGGCGGATCGGCTTGCCCGTTGCCTTTTCGACAACAGGATTGCCTGCCGCGTCTTTTTCATAAACCCATTCGTTATTTTCCATGTGATATTCATACGGCAGGTGGACGACCGCGGAGATCGTCATGCTTTTGACTTCGGGCGAGATCACCGTCTGTGTGTCGCGATGTCCGTTCTGATAATTGTCATCGCTGTACTTGCTGTTATAGTCGCGCGATTCGACGCTGCCGCCACTGATCAGACTGGCGCGGCCGACATTCGGGCGCACACCGGTTTCAGCAGCCGGCCCAGAGCGCGTCTTGTCCGAAGTCGACTGTTTGATTTTCCGGAGCGCCGGCCCTTCGATCACTTCATGCTCACTGATCGTCTTGCGGGTCATGTCCCACTTGGCATCGACAAAGACAAACGCCTCGCAATCAGGAACCGCCACGCGCAGCAGTTCTTCAATCTTGTCACGCGTGCGATTGTTCATCTGTTCCTGCTGGTCGATCTTGCTCTTTGCGATGTTGTTGAGCGCATCGGTATCGGAAATCCGGAAGTGCTGTGCCTTCTGGTCGGTCACGATCACGTCTTTTTCTTCAAGCCCTGCGCAGGCATACGCCACAAGCCGGATGATCGTCTCTGCCGTCGGCTGATCAAGCTCTTTGCCCAAGCTCGTGGTCACCTGCACCGTCGCGCGCTGCCGGTAGTTGGGACGAAACAGACTCGGCTTGTCCGATTTGCTGTAGATGACCCGGGCTTCCTTGACAACGTCAAGGCTCTCGACCATCCACTCGATTTCATTCTGCAGCGCAACCGTCATTTTTTCGTGCGTCACTTCAGGAGTATCGCTGAAAGCCACCTGCTTAAGCATCGCTTCAAAACCTGATGCCGAATCACTGGGAAGGATTTTGTTTTTGGCAAGAAAGAGAATTGCCTTGCTGCGCATCTCCATCGGAACGAGGATCTGTTTTTCGTCGAGGTTCAGTTCGATCGGCGTGATCCCTGCCGCTTCGAGCTGGCCCTTGATATCCGTCATGTCCGCAGCGGCAAACGTCATCGGCAGCGGCACATTGGTCGACGTTTTTCCCATCGAACCAAGGTACGCCACAAACGCGAGCAGCGCCATGACCGTGATCAGCATCGTGACCACACTCACGCGTTGCGTCGAGGACATGTTCTTGAGAACACCCTGCGCATCCTGAATCAACTGCTTCAGAACATCCATCCGATCCCCCCCCCCGATATTCATTTCAGCCAGAGCGTCCTCCCCCAAGGCACAATCAGGCGTTACGTTTTCGGCCGAACCGCCGTAACACCCGAGCTCTGTCATGTTTCAAATCAATCAAACTTCATAGACTCTTTTCCCTGCAATGCCGATGCAGACAGAAAAAATATTATTCACCAGCCGCCATCGTTGGCGCGGTTAGCGACCGGTATTGATATCCGCTGCGGTCGCTGACTTCGACCATCTTGTCGAACACGCCAATGCGCGCTGCTGCAACCAGACGTACAACCGTCTGCACCGACTCTTCGGTCAAGCGCCGTCCGGGCGGAGTCGTTACCGTAACACCCGCCGCCAGCCGTGTAAAACCGGCCTCAAACGCAGAACCCGCCCGCTGAAGGCGATACTCAACCGTCGCGTCCATCACCCCGGGCACCCCGCGCAACAACCGGATCAGACTCGAACGAACCGGCTCCGGCCCTGTCTGCAGTGACAACTCATCCGCCGAATCAATCCATTTCGCATCCGCATTACCAGCATTGCCGACGCCAGCAACATTGTCCGCTTTTGAAAAACGGTCGGAAGTCACCGCAGCGCTTAGCATCGCGCCACCTGCGTTTTCTTCCCGTTCCGCACCTGCAGACAACGACGAAGCCGGTGCCGCCAGCAACGCCGACGACCCGATCCGCCCCTCCGACAAATCTGTCAGAAGCAGATCAAACGCTTCACCGTTTTCGGGAAGAATTTTTTCACGAGCCATCCAGACAAGCGCGTCAGGCAGGCGACTGACAGGAACCGAGAACGTGTTATCGATCCGGTCATAATCAACCGGACCGAGATTCGCCTCGTTCAACCGGCGGATCAGCGGACGCGCATCGGTAGGATCGGCACACACCGGAAGCCGTACCATCGGGCCGATGGAAACGCTTCCCGCATCGCGCAAGCCGACAAACACGACCAGCGCAACCGTCACTGCGGTTAGCGCCAACGAAAAACCAAGCAGACTGAAAATAAACCGACGATCAGGCAGAGCCCCCAAGTTCCCCACTCCCCAAAACAAACCACTGACTGCGCCGCACCCCATTGCGGCAATCAGACCCCGCCGATTTTCACTCTCCCCACTCCCCCAAGCGGAAGACCTGAAAAGCGCTGACGACATCCGAACAAAGTTGAAAAATAATTTCTGAAAAAACGGCAACCCAAGCCACAGCCCTCTGCCGTTTTTTTCAAAAATAAAATTTTCTCAGACCTGAATCCTGAGAACTTCCTGATACGATTCGACCAGTTTATTGCGAACCGCCATCAGGGTATCAAATGCAACACTCGCTTTTTCCACCGCGACCATGACCTTATTCAGATCGGTCTCCTGACCGGTGGCAACGCCTTCGACAGCATCATCAGCTTCGACCTGCATCTGATTCACGCGATCGAGGTTTTCCAGCAAAAACTGCTTGAAATCCTTACCATCGACGGTCTGTGATGCAGAGCCGACCTGTTTGTCAGGCTGGTTCTGAAGTGATCCGAGGTTGAGTCCGTCAATCGGGTTAAACGGCATTTTTTTGCCTCCGGCGCGTCCCGTGCGCCCTACTCTTTTTTATCGGCATCCTTTGCGCCGACCCGAAGCAAAAACTTTGCTTCTATAGGTATTATAGGAATTCGGGAGCCCTTATGCAATAATTTGTAGGGATCCGGAAAAAATTTGTTTTGCAGTTTCAAAACAGGTGACATTCGCCTGAAACGCGCGGCTGGCCATCATCATATCAACCATCTCCAGCGGCACCTGTACATTCGGATAGCTCACGTATCCATCGTCGTCGGCATCCGGATGTCCCGGCTCGTATTTCTTGATGAATTCTGTTTCTGTGTCCTCATCAATCCGGTCAACGGAAACGCCCAGAATATTCGAACCCGTGATCGTCGGCGCGCCGGGTTTGAAATAGATTCGTTTGCGGCAATACGGCGCTACATTGCCGTTTTCATCGTGCGTTGTATTCACATTCGCCAGATTCTGCGCCGTCACATTCATCCGCGCACGCTCTGCACGCATGCCGCTGGCGCTGATATCAAACATACTGAAAATGCCGCCAATCATAACTTCCCCCCAGTTTTCAGCACTGCACCGTTTTCGTTTTCAGCAAACCCGCTGCCATCCCCGTCAGCCGCGCTTGCCGTGTTATTATTTCTCCGGTTATTTACAAACCGGACTCTTCATCGACCTACACAGCCGCATTAACCGACGCGATCCTTGAGCGCCGCTTCCATCATGGTCAGCTTTTTCTTGACCAGTTTCTGCAGCGCCGTGATCATGAGTGCGTTTTCGGCCAAATCCGCCATTTCTTTTTCGACAACAACCGAGTTCTCATCGTGACGCTCCGGCCCCCACTCACGACCGCCAAGCATCCGAGTACTCGGATACACTCCGCCTTTGAACGCGATGTCCGGAATATCTCGCGTCTGAAACGAAGCCGGATGCGAACGGCCGCGTTCTGTAATCGCTTCCTTGAGAAGCCCCTGAAACTCCTGCTCCGGCAAGGTTTGCCGTTTGTAGTAGGGCGTCTCGACGTTGGCGATATTGTTCATGATCACAGACTGCTTCTGTGTGTAGAAGCCCATTGCCGCTTCTGTCACCGGCAGGCTTTCACGTTGAAACAGACTGTCAATCCATGATCCCATGACACACGTCCTCCTGACTTTTAATTAACAACCATCGTGCCAAAACAAATAAGACCAAACAATAAAACCCACAAACACTTATAATAATAGGAGTTAAATTATTCAATGCCCACTAAACAAAAGCAATTCGGGCATCCATGACCGTGTTCAGCGGTAAAAGTTGCCGAATCAGCCCGCAGATTTTTCCGCTGCCACCCGATATCCCAGTATTTTAATATGATTTTAAAATTTAATTTGACATCGCGTCATTTC
>QKHZ01000084.1 GCA_003249795.1 bacterium
TGGCCCTGGCTCTGGTCCAGTCGGTGTCAGCAAGCGAATGGAGCCGTTCCTGCCGATCCCGCGTATTGTCAAGTCACCAGTGCCAACACCGGAGATCGAACTGATCTGGTCGTCCGACTTCCCGCTCTCGATCGGTCGCGTGTCCACGTTTTACGGCAATGTCGGCGTCTGCATCAAGGCTTATGCCTATATTCGCAGTCTCGGACAAAAAGGACTGAAAGATGTCGCTGAGTGCGCGGTTCTGGCGGCCAACTACCTGCGCGTAAAACTGAAAGACAAGTTCCCGACAGCGTATGACCGGATCTGCATGCACGAGTTTGTGTCCACCCCTTCCGCAGAAATGATGGAAAAAGGCGTTCATACACTGGATGTAGCCAAGGGACTGATTGACCGCGGCATCCACCCGCCGACAATCTACTTCCCGCTGATCGTTCCGGAAGCGCTGATGGTTGAACCGACAGAAACTGAGCCGCTCAACGTACTCAACCAGTTTGTCGACGCGATGGCTGATATTGCCGATACTGCGGTAAAAGACCCGCAAGCGCTACACGATGCGCCAACAAAGACACCGGTACGCCGCCTTGATGAAACGCTTGCAGCACGTAAGCCGCGCGTTATTTACACAGTGCAAACGGAATAGAACTGGCATTCGGAAAATCTAAATATCCGAAAGCGGATTCAAAAACAGCGAAACCGAAAGAAGGATGCCATGAGTGATTATTATATCGCCATCGACATCGGTGCAGGCCTTGGCGCCAAAATCGGCCTGTTTCAGGAAACCGATATCATCCTCTCGGAAACGCTTCTGCACAGCACAGAATACGGCGACAGCGCAGAGAGTCTTGCTGCCGCACTGGCAGAGCGGATCGAATCGGTTTTGCTTAAACCAAAGAGTCTTTACCTGAGTGACATCCGCGCAATCGGTATTTCGAGCCCCGGCCTGTTTCGCTCAGACGGCACGTACCTGTTAGCCAACAATCTGAAATATCTGAATAACCGCAATCTCAAGCAGATGCTGACCGAGGCAACCCAACGGCCAGTCGGCATCGAAAACGATGCAAATGCTGGCGGACTTGCCGAGTGGAGCGTCTTGCAGACAGATCTTCTGTATTGGGTCTTTGGGGGCGGCTGGGGAGGCGCGTGGATTGATGCTGACGGCTCCGTCAGGCATCCGGCGCTGGACTGGGACGGCGACGACAACTCGCTGCACTATACGAACGAACCTGGTTATTCCATCCCGCTGGAAAAGCTGACGCTGAAGACCATGTTTTACCAGATCGGCGCTTCGTTTGACCGCTTTGAATCGATCCTGATCGAAGAGTTGAACCCGGCAGACAATATTATCCGGGGCCCCGGCGGCAGTGCGGACCACCTGCGCGCGGAGATGGTACTGTCGGGCCCAGGACGTTGTCGGTTATTCCGAGCAATTGTCGGAGACGACGACTTTTATGAACGGTTTCTTGATATTCATGAAACAAAACAGATGACAGACCCGACCGTTGCCGGGCAATATATCAGTAAACTCTCGGCAATGCGGGTCGAGCATGCGATCAATACTGACCGGCTGTTTGGCAAAGTCCTTGCAGAAGCCTGCCGCGTACTGTTCAAGCAGGCACGCAAAGACGGTTGCAGTAACAATATCCCGATCTGTCTGGGTGGAAAGCCAAGTTACGCACTGCCCTACTTTGGCCCTTCTGCGCAACGCGCACTGGGGAAAATGGGGATTATGTCATACCTGCGCCCATCGGTACTTGATGAACGGGGATCAAACGCCAACCTTGTCGGTGCGGCAGTACTTGCCAAACGAGTGGCAACGACAGGAAAATGACAGTACTTTTTATCTATATTGATATTTCAAACACCACGACTGCATGTTAACTTTCAGACGCGTGCAGCAAATAAAGAAGAGAGAGTTCATGCGTTCACGTTCTACACGTTATTGCCAGTATTTCATCGCAACAATTGCATTTACCCTTTCGGTTCTGTCAACAGGTTGCCAGCAATGGCCGCCTGCGGGGATTCAAACAGAGCCGAAAACAGTCGAGATCGGCCTGCTCTGCCGCAAACAATACAATCCCGATCCATATGCAGACAGAATCTACAGGCATATCGATACGATGCTGCAGGATCAATCCCTCATCGGGTTCAACAACAATCACGAACGCCCAGGGGCATGGTTCTATCCCATCATCTGCACATGGAAAGGCGTCATCGGCCGCACGGACTGGATGCAGGAAAAACGCATTCGCTATGTCGATATCCCCGAAGCAAAGGCATTTGTCCGCGATGGTCAGTCCATGCCGATTATTACGGACTGGTATCACTTCCGTGTCAGTCAGGCGCAAGCCGACGCACTTGACTGTGAATGGAAAAAGATGGAGGCCAACGTCCCTCACTTCAGGCTGTTCGGCCGCAACTGCGCAACGATTGCAGCCAATGCACTGATCCGCGCCGGTATCCTTCGCCCAAGCTTTACCGGCATCAGAGGAATCGACCGGCCGGAAAACCTGCTCAAGATGATCTACGAGCAATATCCGGATACAGTTCTGGAACGCGGCTATTTTGGCTATGTCGATGGAAAGCCTGCAATTGAGCTACTGCAGAACAAGGATTCGTTACCAACAATCCAGCCTTCTCAAGCAAACACCACCGTCACAAATCAGGAACAACCGCAGACATCGGAAGTCGAGAATAACGGC
This sequence comes from bacterium, assembly GCA_003249795.1. Lineage (GTDB taxonomy): Bacteria > Planctomycetota > SZUA-567 > SZUA-567 > SZUA-567 > SZUA-567. The sequence continues at coordinate 2,700 of QKHZ01000084.1, forward strand.
AGAATACAGACCTCGGAAATCCCTAAGAATTCCGCCGTTGCTCCAGCATCGGAAGCTGAATCTGAGTCAACAACAGCCATGACAGTAAAAGAAGATGCGCCCCCTGCCGAAAGCATTTCACAATGACCACAGCAGGGCAAGAGGATTACGTCCGGCTCGATCCTGCCCTTGCCTGCGCGTGGGAAGAATACACAACCGCACAGGATGTGCGCTATCCACTGGCGTATGCGTGGATTCCAGACCGCGAGGCCGTAGTCATCGGGCTTTCCCAGTCTGCTGAACGCGAACTGAATCTGGAAACCATTCAGGATGAAAAAATACCGATTGTACGCCGCTCTTCAGGCGGAGGTGCTGTTGTTTTTATTCAAGGCGTACTCTGCTTCGGAGTCATCTGCCCGCCGGAAGAATTAAACGACAGCGGAATCCACGGATCATTTCGCGAGTTGACCTCACACGTTGCCGACGCCTGCCTCGGATGGAACATCTGGGTTCAGGTCGCAGGGATTTCAGACCTTGCGGCAGCTCCGTCAAAATCTGTTCAACAAGAAGGAGCAAACCGTCACGCACTGCGCAAAATCGCCGGTTGCGCACAACTGCGTAAAAAACAGGCAATTCTGGTGCACGGCTCGCTCCTCGTCAGCGCCGATACCACCAGATTCAAAAACTATCTGCAATTCCCGTCAGAAGTGCCAGATTACAGACTGAGCCGCGACCATGATTCATTCTGCACAACACTTGAAGAAATCTCCGGACAGTCGCTACCACTCGACCTTGTTGCCGCAGCAATCCGCCAGCATGCTGAACAGAGGCAGTGGACATGGCAGCTTCCTCCAACAACCTGTCCCGCGCAACTCGAAAACCTATATCAACATAAATACCAAAGTGAAGACTGGTCACTTCGCCGCATCCGTCCCAAACAGCTATAACACGCCAAAACAAAGTCTCGTTCAGGCCAAGTAATCGGTATTTTCCGCGTTTTTCCTGTTTCCTGCAGGACAGAAAAACCGATAAACTACACTGGGTTTGGGTAAATCGCGTATCCAGAGATGCACCAGTCAGTTAGGACAAAGGACACCCGATCATGCGGATCGCTATGTTTTCGTGGGAATCACTGCACTCCATCTTTATGGGGGGGCTTGGAATTCATGTGACAGAACTTGCCGCTGGACTGCAACGGCGTGGGCATGAAATCCATGTCATCACCCGTCGAGGTTCGGGACAAGGCGGCTATGACTGGATCGACGGCGTTCACTACCACCGCATCGACCACGGTCTGTCGGACAACTTTGTCGAGTCCATGGATCTGATGTGCAAAGCGATGGCACACAAGTTTTCCGAAATCACAAGCATGATCGGAAAGTTTGAACTGGCGCACGCGCACGACTGGCTCTGCGCAAATACATTGCCGTATCTGAAAGAAGGCTTCGGTATCCCCGGCGTTCTGACGATGCACTCCACTGAATATGGACGCGACGGTAATCAGCTCTACGATGGTTTCGCCTCCTGGATTCGCGACACGGAAGCAGCCGGCTGCCACCACGCGAGTACGATCATCGCCGTCAGCGGGTTTCTTGCAGAAGAGATCGAAAGAATCTACCAGATCGACCATAGCAAAATCCACGTTGTTCCGAATGGCGTTAACTTCCACGCCTTCGACGGCTATATTGATCCGGCCGAAATCAAAGCGCGCTACGGTCTGGCTCCGATGACACCAACAATCTGCGCATTCGGCCGCATGACGATCCAAAAAGGGATGGACATGCTGGTCGAGGCCGTACCGATGATTCTGGCCAGCTATCCGGAAACCAGATTCGTTCTCTCCGGTAGCGGGCCGTGCCGGGATGAAGTTATTGCACACGCTGAACGCTGCGGAGCGGCTGATGCGTGCGTCTTTTTACATTCAATGCCACGAGCCGACTACGTCGATCTGATGCGCTCCTGCGACATGCTGGCCCTTCCCAGCCGCAACGAACCTTTTGGTATTGTCGCACTCGAAGCATGGGCAGCAGGCAAGCCGGTCGTTGCCACAACATCAGGCGGCCCCCGTGAATTTGTCTGGCACGATGTTAACGGCTTTCTGGTGGATGCCACACCGCAAGGGCTTGCGCATGGTATCGGATCGCTTCTGGCTGACCACGAACACGCCCGCGCCCTCGGCGCAAACGGAAGAAAGGCTGTCGAAGACCAGTTTAACTGGGATAGAGTTAGTGAGTACACGGAAGGAGTATACCAATTCACACTCAACCACACTGCGTATTAAATACGAAAATAGCATATATATAGCGAAATCAATCATTTTGTCTCTTGACTGAGTTCTATACGTTGGGCAGAATAAAGATTGATGGCAATACATAGGGTTATGGAAGGATTATCCAGATGAAAATTACGCTCGAAGTCGGCAAGCAGTTTCCTGAAATCACAGGTGCAGCATCGGATGCATTTGCCGCTGAACTGATGAAGATTGAGGATGGTGAATACAATGAAGTTGTCCTCGACTTTGACGGGACAAACTCAATCAGCTCAATGGCAATGGGCAGCCTGTTTGCAACCCATCAAAAGATGATGGAGTCAAACCGCAAACTGATCATTGTCAATGCCAGCGACAAGATTAAACGCCTGCTGCGCATGGTCAACATGACCCATCTTCTTGAAGATGCCTGATCTGCCATTAGCAAAACGGTTTCGCCTGCGACACGGTGGTATATTACCACCGTGTTTTTATTTTCGGTCTCCATACAGAAGACTTATCCTGACGTCGAAAAGCTTGCCGACTGCCGATACGCGCGCGGGCTCATTCCGAAGTGCTGCCTGAACGAGCGCGTAAAATAATTGCTGTCATTAAAACCGCTTCGTTCAGCAACCTCGCCAATTGAACATTGCGTCGACTCAAGCAGCAGCCTCGCACCTTCAGCAATTCTCAAGGCCGTTAAATACTCCAACGGGGTTTTGCCGAATGCCTCCTGAAATGCACGAAACAAAGTTCTGCGCGACATATGAGAGCGTTCAGCCAACCCATCGATCCGAATCTGCTGGCGAAAGTTTGTCTCCAAAAACGCGACTGTTTCGGCAATAGCATAGACGCGCGATGACAAATCTTTCGGCTTCTCATCATAATACTGGCTTAGTAGAGCAATCGTTTCATATAGGATTGCAATCATCCTGCAGTCACGACCAGCACCTTTTTCCGATTGCGCAAGACTCATCTTCTGGATCAACGTTGTCATCTGCCGCATCTGATGTGCCCGAAGGCGTAATGAATGCTGAAACCCCTTCTGCCCACGCCATCTCGGTTCAAGGATAAATAGAGCCTGATAGCCGGGAATCTTGCGAAATAAAACCTCATGTAAGCCTAACGCCGCCGGGCGATAATGGATGTTGCAAATAACAAAATCCTGCGTTGTCTGTTCAAAGGAATGAGTAACATCGCCCTGCAAAACATACACGTTTCCTGCATGTTCCCGAAAAGCAGCATCCCCGATTCTGTGAGTCCCCTGCCCGCCCATAACAATGACGATTTCAACATAATCGTCATGATAGTGTGGAAAGTATCCTTCCGAAAGCTGATCGATCCGGATGTGACATAACTGTCCTCGCTCCCAAACTTCTTCAATCCGCAACGGTTCCATCGGTTCTCCCGCTTAATGCACAGAAATGACGTATTTAAAGATGGCACAATTGTACTTGTTTTTGTCACCATTTTCAAGGCGAACGCAGTCGCAATCCAGTAAACTTAGAGCAAAGGTATAAAACAGCATAATCGCATGCCATGCGACTTTTCAGCAAAGGAAATAACAGATGAAAATAGATCTGCGCGGTACATGGACAATGAACTCGGTTGGACTCGATGATGCGATCAACGTTCCTGCACAAATTCCCGGTGACACCCATAGTGCGCTTCTTGCAGCAAACAAGATCCCTGATCCATACTGGGCACAAAACGAGATGGATGTGCAGTGGGTTGGCAAAACCGACTGGAATTTCTCCCGTTCGTTTTCTGTCGATAAAGACCTGTTTGCACACGAAGCCGTATATCTTGTTGCAGAACAGATCGATACCATCGCAGCGATCTATGTCAATGGAACGCTAGCCGGAAAATCGGAAAGTATGTTTGTTCGTTTCCGAGCAGACGTAAAACCTCTTCTGAAGATCGGTGAAAACACGCTGGAGATCCGAATCCGCTCGGCCGCGGTCGTCAATCAGGAACTTGCGGACAAACGACATGAAATGCTTGGAGAAGTTCTGCCTTCCCGCAGAGTGAGGTGGTTGGGTTTGTCAAGACAGAAAAGAGCGTTCTTTAAGGTGGATCTGCCTGCTGCTGGAACGGGAGGGAGGGCGTAGCCCGACCGGACGGTCCAGCAGCGGTTCGACTTGTTTTCACGCCACCACCGCATCTGGAATC
>QKHZ01000108.1 GCA_003249795.1 bacterium
TAAACAGTACTCTGCATCGAAGCTCCATCTTTTTCAGAATTGCGTGAGCCTGCCGGTCTTCTTCATTGTGCAGAGCTTTCAGGCGTTTGTCTTCATCGGCGACTGCTTGCTCTAAACCGTCTGCAAACGGTGTCATCATGACTTCTTTTGGTGATTGGCGCAGAAAATCAAGATACAACCTGTAGAGTACGGCGTTGAGCCATGTTGAAAAGCATGCTTTTGTCTTGTCGTACTGTCGCAGGGCGTTGCGGTTCATGATTCGTTCAAGGGCAAATTCAAGATATTCGGCTTGGATTTCCTCTGGTGCCCCCATTGCATGGCGCGGATAAGCATAGATGATCGGCATGATCATATGCGCCAGTTTTCTTTCTTCTTGATCCGCATTCTTGCCTGCTCTGGTTGTTGCGTACAACAGGTCGGCAAGTTGCTGGATTTCTTCTGGCTTGGCTGCTTCTGTCACTGTTATGATCCTGCGAACAACAATTGTGCGTATGTATCCTATTTTGAATATATTTTATGGAAACGACACCCAGAACGCCAGAGTTCTTGACGGGAAAGCGGCATGTTCATAAAGTATTTATCATGTCAATGAGAATTGGGTTGCTGTCATTGCTTTTTGTGTTTGTTGCAGCAGGATGCCTTTTGCCTTCTGGTGAAGTGTATCCGTGTCGAGAGGACTTGGCATCAATCTGTTTTGAAAACGTCAATCAGCTGCGTCAATCGAACTCCCTGCATGTTGTGAAAAGATCACCGGATCTCGATCAGCTTGCGATGCAACATACCCTTGAGATGATTAGGATGAGGTCTCTTTCACATCGAAGCAGCCGTGGGCAGGTTCTGGCAGAACGGTTAAACCGCGCACGCATCGATTGGCGCGAGGCTGGTGAAAATGTTGCCCGTAACCGCGGGTTTGATCAGCCAGCTGTTGAGGCGGTGGATCGGTGGTGGGAATCGCCTGAGCACCGCGTCAATATCCTGAACCGGAATGTCGATGAAACCGGAATCGGCGTTGCTGTTGACCCAGCCACCGGCTATGTCTATTTTACCCAAATCTTTGCCGTGCGCATGAAACAGTTGGGGCAGGAGAAAGAAAGCTACTGGCGCTCAAAAATGCCGACAATGATTCGATGAGAATTGTTTGTCGCCATGGGATATGGGTGCTAATTCGATTGGTTCGTGTGGTGAATGACATCGCGCACGATTTGGCGGATGCGGTCAAGATTAAACGGCTTTGACATCAGATCGGTAAATCCGCAGTCGAGAAGGTCGTCCTTATCCCAGATTTCCAGCGCTGCGGAAATCGCGACAACAGGTGATTTGACCCCATGCCTGCGAAGGTACCACGCCACCTCAGCGCCGTGTTTTCCAGGCAGCATGATGTCGATTAAAAACATGTCGAACCGGCGGGCTTGTACCTCTTCCAGTGCTTCTTCCCCAGTGGAAACCGAAATGCAGTCCATTCCTTCCGCTTGTAGAAGATTACTCAGGATCTCACGTGCTGACGGGTCATCATCAACAATCAGGCCACGGACGTGGTGACGGGCGCGGATGCCTTCAACAAACTCCTGCTCGTCAATAGCGATAGCCGGTGCAAGACGGCGGGAGTTGATGTCCAGCATTCCAAGGATCTGGAGCACTTCCTGCGTATCGTATTGTTCACGGATCGCCCACTGGATGACGTCAAGGTTTTCGCCACCGGTGGTCAGTTGCAGGACAATCTGATCGACCAGTTCGGCCGTATTTTCCTGAAATTTATTAACAAGTAGCCCAAAGTCACCATTGTCGAGTTCTGTCCAGTAGGTTTCACCACGGACATGCTCGATATAACACTCTCGGCAGAATGTACGCCAGAATTTTTTATGCCAGTCACGGATTGCGCCGTCGCCCAGATCGTATCCCGCTTTTTCGGATTCAATCCATTTATGTCGGTGCGCTTCTTTGGATGCTTCCTCAAAAAGCGAGTGGCGCTCCTCGGGAGGAGGCATTGTTGGCGCTGGGATCTGGTCTTTGGGTGGCATATTCCGTTTATCCTGAATAAAGCCGTTTTCTACAATTGTACGCAATGGCCGTCGTTATTTTGAATTATTTTTCTTCACATCAGGTGCAAACAGGCTCATTTTGCGCATTTGGCTGAACCGCTCTGGAGTGACATTTTGAATACTCCAGACAGCGAGTTTGCGTATCCATTCTTTCGGGTCTTTTTCCGCGACCAGTTTTAGGGCTTCTTCTGCCATCGCCTGCAGGTTCTTGTCTTTCAACAGGATATTGTCTTCTGTGCTGGGGGCACCGTGGCGAAGCACTCCTAACCGTAAAACAGCTTCCTGTCGCCACATTGGTTCCGGGTCTTCAGTCGCGACTTTGATGGTGGAGAACAGGCAGTTGAAGTTACGGAATTCGCCAAGATAAACACTGGTTTTGATTAAGGTCCGTTTTCTGAGTGACAGTAGCTTTTCATGGTACTCGTGCATTGCCATGCTTTTGCTTATGTCAAGGCGACGTTGCAGGAAACGCGCATATTCTTTTGTTGCATGCGCTTCAATCGATAGCCCAATGAGGTATGTGACAAGGTTTGGCCGCTCTGCCAGAAGATGCGCCCCCCAAATTACGGTGGCTTGGTAGGTTTTATCTGCGGCTGAGTAGTCTGCCTGATCTTCAAGCGCTTTGGCTTTTGAGATTATTCCGAATAGATATGATTGAAATACAATCAGATCCGGCTGCAGAGACGTTCCGTTGTCCATATAAGGATAAAAGTCCGGGGTCAGCTGGCTGTTTCGAATCTGGGCACCTTCCAGGATCTCATCAATGCCTTTAGCGTCAGTTTTGACTTCGAAACTGTCTTCAGCGGTGCGATCCTGAGGGAAGAGTTGTTCGAGCTTGGCGTAGAAGGTTGCTGCGTTTCCCGCTTTTGTCGGAGCGCTTACCAGATCCCCGATTTTGATCGGGACGATCCATGGGCCGATTTCTACGGAAGCAAGAAGCATGTTCTGGCGGGGCGTAGCCGACGCGGTTGCGCGTGTTTGGTCACTATTTGTCTGATTATCCTGTGCCGATACACAAGTTGTAACGCCGAAGAGGAGCAGGCCAGTGCAACAAATCGTTGTTAGTACTTTATATCGTCTACAGATAGAATAACTTTTAATGTGTAACATGTTTTTCCTTATGGCTTTGATATTCAATTTTCTCTTGCTGATCGTAGCATAAACAAGAAATCATGGCAATGGTTTTCATTGGCGAAGCTGTCTCAAATTTGGTAATTTCATTTGGAACGTTGTCTTTATCCGACCAGAGGTTGACATTTTTACGAATCCTGTTGATAATTGGAGGATTCATCGCCAGAATTTAACCCTGGCTGGCGAGCATGCACGTATCAACTGATAGGAAAAGAAGATGCCTGACAGTGGGTCAGACACGACTGCTGAGTATGAACAGAATGTTCTGGCCGAACTTCTGAAACAGTTTGCCGAAGGCGAGGATGACGCGTTCTGCAGATTTGTCGATGTTGTCGGCGACAGGTTGTTCGGATTCGTCTGCCGGATGGTGGCAAATCACCATAGCGCAGAGGATGTCTACCAGATGGTTCTGTTCCGGATTGCAATGCATGCTGGTTCGTATGATGGCCGGGCTCGTGTCATGACTTGGGCGTTTACCATTGCCAGAAACGGCTGTATTGATGCGATTCGCAAGGAAGGCCGACACAAAACGGTTGTGATGCCGGAGGAGATGATCCAACAGATTCCAGCCGAAGGTGAGCTGATGAGTGATGAGGAGCTGGGGCTACGGATTGATCAGGCGCTGCAAACGCTTCCAACGGAACAGAAGGAAGTGTTTCTCCTGCGGGAGGATGCAGGTCTTGGGTTTGATGAAATCGGCGAGCTTCTTGGGTGTGGTCGAGAGACTGCCAAAAGTCGCATGCGCTACGCGTTACGGAAATTGCAGCAGACATTGTTGCCGCAGGCAAAGGAATACGGTGTGGTAAGCGAGGCAAACACATGAATCGGGAACAGGCAAGGCGTCTGGCGATGGACTATGTGTACGGAGAGATGGCTTCGGCAGATGCCGCTGCATTTGAGGATCTGTTGCCTGATGTTCCTGAACTTGCAGATGAGCTGGAAAAGCTGAACCGTATGCTGACGGCATATCGGTCGTCGCCGGCGTTTGAGAAACCGCAAAGTGCTGCCAGAGACGTTCTTGACCTCTTGGGACGCAAGCGGCCTTCTATCGTGGCCGCGGTGTCTGTTCCCCAGTCTCAATTACTGAAACGAAAGGCTCCGAAACTGGATCTGGTCCAGACTGAGATTCCAATTGAGCCTGTTGTCACCGGAGATATAAAGAAACCGGACGCTGATGTTAATGAAAAAGAAATGCCTGCCGAGATAGAAGAAGCTTCAAAAATAGAGGCAGAACTGCTTAGGCCCGAATCAGTGCCGGAAATTGAATCTAAATCAGGCGAGCCAGAGATACCGTCGCCAGTTCCTGAACCGATTGGGGCTGAGGGCGTCGGGATTATTGAGTCCGGTGAGGTGCGGACGCCGCCGCCTGTTATTGACGAAGAACCTGCGCAACCGGCTGAAGATGAACCTGTTGCATGCCAAGATCAGCAGGAAATGAATGATTCAGAGATGTCGGTTGTCTCCTTCGGAGGGTCGATGAAGGCGATGGAGGTACAGGCAGATGCACCTGAAGAGCCAGAACATGTTTCCGCTTCTGATTTTGTTTCAGATAATTCTAATGATCCGAAGTCTGTGTATGAATATTCTATGTCAGATCGCGCGCCGGAAACGGATAGTGGATTTGATCTGGTTGAAGAAGAAACGCTGAGTGAGGTTGCTTCTGACTCTGAAGCTGCTGGTTCTGCGGCGAAAACGTTAGAGTCTACACGTGTGATTGTCTCTGAGGATGAAAATAGGGGGATTTCTGCTGATGAGACGTCTGTTTGTTCCAAACAGATGATGCCACATTATTCGGAGAGTCGGGCGGAAAATGGTGGATCGGATGTTGAGAATGCTCCGCGCCAGATGCCGGCGACTCATTTTTATGGTGTTGATCATCTTGAGGATTGTGACGATGGTTTCCATTCGCCCGATTCGTTGGGTTCTGAACAGAAACATGAACACGCGGGTGGTGCCGGATGGCTACGGATTGCTGCTGTGCTTGCGATTGCATTGACACTTGGAGCGATTCTGCCGCAGACGCGGGAGTTTTTTCGCGCGAAACAAATGACTGGTGATACGTGGGCTGGTTCTTCTGCAGAACAGGCACAAGTTCAATCTTCGTTAAAAGACTCATCTTTATCTGAGCGGTCAGCGAGGTCATTGACGACGGCGGATTCCGGCACGGACGCGGGTGGTTTGCTTGTCCCTCCGCCGAATGAACTCGAGACGCTGGCAAAGGACTCCAGCAAAAGAAACCAAAAGTCTGCATTTGTGCGACCAGATCTTTCTTCTTCTCAGGAGCCTGCTTCAACTGCAGCATCCGCGCCAGCATCTTCCGCCCTGCCGCCGATGCCGGCTTCGGTTACTGAAGAAAAGAGAACTGCCCCTTCGGCTTTTGATGAGCTTGCCGAACCGTCTGAAGTCGTTTCGGACAAGATCATTGCTGCAAAACCTGACGCTATGTTGTCAGATGAGCCCGAAAAAGAACGTTCCGCTGCAATATCGCTTCCGGAAGGAAGTTCTGCCGATACGTTGTCTTCGGCAAACGAACCTTTTCTTGCACAGGTTGACCACGAGGTGTTGCGCGACAGAGTTTCTTCCGCGGTTACTGCCCCTGTTAAAAATAGATCTGAGCTATCTGTTTCGGCTGGAGAAGACAACGCTGAGCCTGTTGCGCGACTTGTATTGGAAGCCCATTCCCGAAAAAATAATAAAGCCGACGAAGATGTAAAAGTTGACACCGGTGAGATACTCGATGTTTCTGCCGCTGAAGTTAATGATGAGAACGTTGATTCGAAATCGGAACTTGAGTCTGAACCGCAGGCAGAGCCTGTGCTTGCGGCAACGCCGAAACAGGCTGAAGAGTCTGTTTCTGAGCTAAGCGAAGAGCTTCCTCGGTTGGCGAAAGTAACAACTCCTTCATCACCAACGGAAACCGTAGGCAAGCAGGCAGATGCTGATACAGCGATGTCTGACGCGGAAATGGAGAAGAAAGATCAGATTCAGAATCTGGATAAACTGGTGAATATGCAGGAAGATTCCGCCATGTTTCTTCCTCCTCCTGCGTTATCTGAGTTTACTGCTGAGAAGGAACAAAAGTCTCCTGACGATGTAGGTGACTCAGCTGAAACATCCTCGCCTGTTCGTAAAACGCCTCCCCCAGCTGAAGTGGCCATGTCTTCCACTTCGGTACCGTGTGTGCCGTTAACTCCGCCTAAAAGTGATTCTCGACTATCACGGCCTGAGAGTTCCGCTTCAGGTGAAAATACGTTGACTTTTTCGTCGACAGAGCAAGATGTTTTTGATGAACAAAATGCGGCGGTTTTCGATCAGATCCAGCAAATTTTGTCGGATGCGCGTCATTATCAGGCTTATGGCTCATTTTCCCGTGCGGTTGCAGCAGTGAACCGGGCGTTGCGTCTGAAGCCAACTCCGGCTCAGGCTGCAGATCTGCTTACTTTGAAGTCGGAGTGCTTGCTGAAGCTGCGTGAGTTCGATCCGATGGATGAAACGATCCGTGCATTGCGCCAAGTTGATCCGGAAGCGGCTCACCATGTGCTTGATGCTTATTCTGCCGCGCTGATGCAAGCTGACCAAGAGGATCAAGCAAGCCAAACAGCCTGTTCCCGTCAGGAATCTGTTTCCTCAGCGCCGATTCGCAGAAATGCTAAAGAACCTGTATCGCATACGCAAGCGGTTGTCTCGACAAAGGATGATAGTGTAGCCCGGATGTATCTGGATCCGAGTGATGATGGTACCCGTCAGCGTAGCGCCAGTTCTGAGGCCGAGGACGATGAGGAAGAGGAAATCAAAAAAGAGGGGCTTGTTAGTAAGCTGAAGTCGTTCCTGTTTGGTTCGGATGATTCTGATTCGGCAGCTGATCGCAATAACTCATCTACCCGCACTCCGTCACGTCGTAGTTCCGTATGGAATCCAACCAC
>QKHZ01000055.1 GCA_003249795.1 bacterium
CTCGGTGATCTGGGTTCTCAGGCAGCGGCTAATGCGGGCGTGATATCCTCATCTTCATTGAGAATGCATCAAAATGCATTGAATGAATTTTTAACCTTGGTTTGATCTCTTTCTCGTTTATTTCTGCCAATATAATGCATCGGGTGAATTCGCTTTCTGTGAAGGAGATGCGACAAAGTTCTTTTGTGGGAAGAAGATACGTGGATGTGTTCTTTTTTCATTGCAAAGAACCCCTTTCATGCGAACAATAACCATGTCAGCGTTATGCCTTGTCGGCGGGCATAGACAAATAATTGGTGGAACGTGACGATTATCCATTTGAGAAATGGACAAAGAGCAATACTTTTAGAGGAGGAAGCATATGACATCCTGTAATGTTCCGAATGGCCAGATCCTGTCGCGCGAAGGGCATGATGCCGAAGCGATCAAATGGGGCTTTGCCGAGCACCTGAAGTACGATATCGCTGTAGACCGGTATAGTGCTACTGCGCGTGACCGTTACATGGCTCTGGCAGGTGCCGTGCGTGACCGGTTGATCAACCGCTGGATTGAAACGCAGCAGACCCACCACCTGCAGGGTGTTAAGCGAGTGTACTATCTTTCGCTCGAGTTTCTGATGGGGCGTGCGATGGGCAACAATGTTATCAATATGGGCATGGAAGAGGCGGTGCGCGAAGCCATGACCGAGATGGGATATCGGTGGGAAGACCTCTGTGCGCAGGAAGTCGATGCCGGTCTTGGTAACGGTGGCCTCGGACGTTTAGCCGCGTGTTTTCTTGACTCGATGGCGACGCTGGAGCTGCCGAGTTTCGGCTACGGCCTGCGGTATAACTACGGGATTTTCCGTCAGGAAATTGAAAACGGCTATCAGGTCGAGCAACCGGATGAGTGGCTCGCCAGCGGCAACCCGTGGGAGATCGCCCGTCCTGACGTGCGCATTCCGGTTCGTTTTTACGGGAAGGTTGAACGCGGCCACGATGGCAAAATTTACTGGGTCGATACCACGACCGTGATCGGTACGCCGTATGATATGCCGATTGTCGGTTACGGTGGCAAGACCGTGAATACGCTGCGTCTGTGGAGCGCGGTGGCGGCCGAAGAGTTCGACTTCGACGACTTCAACAAAGGCGATTATATCGCGGCGGTTGAAACAAAGGTCGGAGCGGAAAATCTGACCAAAGTTCTTTATCCGAACGATCTTCACTATATGGGCCGCGAACTGCGCCTGAAGCAGCAATACTTCTTTGTTGCCTGCTCCATGCATGATATCCTGCGCCGTTTTCGCAAGAGCGGAAAGCCGTGGAGCGAACTGCCGGATATGGCTGCGATCCAGCTGAATGATACGCACCCGTCCTTGTCAGTTCCTGAGCTCATGCGAATTCTGATTGATGAAGAAGGAATTAAGTGGGATGAAGCGTGGGACATCACTGTCCGCACGATGGGTTACACAAACCACACCCTCATGCCGGAAGCGCTTGAAAAATGGCCGCTGGAGATGATGGAGAAGGTTCTGCCGCGTCACCTGCAGATCATCTATGAAATCAACCACCGCTTCATGCAGGAAGTGGCAATGAAGTATCCCGGCGACATGGAACGCATGGCCCATATGAGTCTGATCGAAGAAGGCGAATGCAAACAGGTGCGCATGGCCAACATGAGCATCATCGGTTCGCACTCGACCAACGGTGTGGCCGCGCTGCATACCGAGCTTCTGAAAAGCTGGATTGTGAAAGACTTTGCCGAGATGTATCCGCAGCGGTTCAACAACAAGACCAACGGGATTACCCAGCGTCGCTGGCTGCTGCATGCAAACCCAGCCCTCTCAACGCTGATTACCGATACGATTGGCGACGGCTGGATCACCAATCTGGCGGAGTTGAAAAAGCTGCTGCCGTATGCGGATGATGCGGGCTTCCGTGAGAAGTTCCGTGCGGTGAAACGTGAGGCGAAGGTCAAGCTGTGCGAAACGATGAAAAATGATTTCGGATTTGAAGCGGATCCGGATTCGTTGTTCGATGTTCAGGTCAAGCGTTTGCACGAATACAAACGCCAGCTGCTGAACGCGCTGCATATTATTGTCCTGTACAACCGGATGCGCAAGGGCAACCCGCAGGACTTTGTGCCGCGTACATTTATCTTCGGGGCAAAGGCTGCACCGGGATATGACATGGCCAAGCGCATTATCAAGCTGATCAACAACATCGGCCATGTTGTCAATAACGATCCGGCAATTCAGGGACGTCTGAAGGTCTTTTTCCTGCCGAACTATTGTGTCAGCCTCGCGGAAAAGATTTTTCCCGCGTCTGATATTTCGGAACAGATTTCTACGGCTGGGACGGAAGCGTCTGGTACAGGTAACATGAAGTTCATGTTAAACGGCGCGCTGACTCTCGGCACGCTTGACGGTGCGAATATCGAGATTGTTGAAGAAGCGGGCAAAGAAAATGCGTTTATCTTCGGGCTGACCGCGCAGGAAGTGGCCGATCTTCGCCCGAACTACAGTGCGATGGAACGCTATCATGGCGACGCAGAAACGCGCGAAGCGCTTGATCTTCTGTTCTCAGGCCACTTCAACGTCAGCGAGTCCGGCGTTTTTGACCGGATTAAACAGGTTCTGCTTGAGTTCAATGACTTTTACATGCACCTTGCTGATCTTCCGAGTTATATCAAGGCGCAGGAAGCGGTGCAGGAGTGCTACCGCAATCAGGACGACTGGAGCCGCAAAGCGATCATCAATATCGCCACTTCCGGCAAGTTCTCGTCTGACCGGACGATCAACGAATATGCGACCGAAGTCTGGGGCGTCAAGCCGTGTCCGATCGTTCCGTCACACGGCCCGTGCGATACGCTTGATGATGCACGCGCAACAACAAAGTCCTGAGTGCGGGGCAGGAAGCGCCGGTATGTGTGTTACAGAAAAACGCCGTCGCCAAACCCGAAATTGAGGAAATAAAAAAAACAGAAAAAGCGTCCCGGATGGGGCGCTTTTTTGTTTGCCGTTTGATTCACTTTGCAGTACGTTGATTTTGTCGGGAGAATGAATAATGAAAGTATTGGTCGCAGATGACGATCCGGGAACGCGCAGAGTCATGTCCCATCAGGTGGAAACCTGGGGATATAAGCCGGTTGTTGCCAGTGATGGGCAGGAAGCGTGGGATATCCTGCTTGAAAAAGATCCGCCGCGGATCGCGCTTCTGGACTGGATGATGCCGCGGCTTGACGGGGTTTCACTGTGCCAGCGTCTGAGTGAGCGTGAAAAAGAGCATTTCGTCTATTCTATTCTGATGACAGTCCGCTCCGGGGCAAAAGACCTGATTTTCGCATTGGAAAACGGAGCACACGTATTTTTGCGCAAGCCGCTCTGCCTTGATGAGTTGCACTGCCAGTTGCGGATCGGTGAGAGGCTGGTGCATGCGTATGATATGAATCTGGAATATGCCCACCGGGTCGAACAGCTGGCAATGACCGATCCGCTGACAGAAATTTTCAACCGTTACAGTTGGTTTGACCGCGCCGAGCAGGAGGTGCATCGTGCACTGCGCAATCAGCATGATCTTTCCCTGCTGTTTATCGACTTGGACCGTTTCAAATCGATTAATGATACGTATGGCCATACCTCGGGGGATACTGTACTGAAGCAGATGGTTCGCCAATGGCGGACAAAGTTGCGTGATTATGATATCTTTGGCCGTTTTGGCGGTGAAGAATTTGTCGTGTTGTTGCCTGAAACGTCGCTGGTGCAGGCAGAAGAGATTGCCAGGCGTCTGTGCGAAGCCTCGCGTGAGTTACAGATTACAACCGCGAAGGGTGACATCCGCGTTACGGCCAGTATCGGTGTTGCCGGAATCTGTTCGGAGGGCGATTCGCTTGAGGCGATGGTGTACCGTGCGGATGAGGCGATGTATATGGCCAAGGACTCAGGACGCGATACGGTTGTTGTCGCCGAAGCTCCGGTTGAGGTTACGAATAATTTTCTCTCTGAATCCTGATCTATTCTGATATTTTACAATTCACATGTCTTTTTATTCTTTTAAAAAAAGATCAAGCAGAATGTTATTGTTGCTTTGCACTGTACATCATTTGTCCAGGCGGTTTTTTCTTATTATGCAGATGTCTGATGACAAAAAAGATTGGTTTGATTACAATGGGGGAATAAAACCGATCTGATAAAAAGGATTTGATCATGAGCTTTCCGCTTCACCGACCGAGACGCTTGCGTACTAGCGGCAGTCTGCGCCAAATCGTCCGTGAGACTCATCTTTGTACCGATGATCTGATCTGGCCATTGTTTGTGATGAACGGCACGGGGATTTCGGATGATGTGGCGTCGATGCCGGGCGTCTTCCGCTATTCGGTTGATATGGCGCTGGAGGCCTGCCGCGAGGCGGATCGTTTTGGCATTCGGGCTGTGATTCTCTTTGGTTTGCCGGATCATAAAGATGATGTCGCGAGTTATTCTGCTGATGAGCAGGGGCCGGTGGCGCAACTGATCCGGAAACTCAAGGCAGAGCTGCCGAAGATGGTGGTGATGACTGATGTCTGTTTGTGTGCGTATACGGATCACGGGCACTGCGGGATTGTCCGTGATGGTGTGATTTGTAATGACGAGACGTTGCCGCTACTGGCGAAGATGGCGGTGTGTCACGCGCGCGCCGGTGCGGATGTTGTGGCTCCGTCTGACATGATGGACGGGCGCGTTGCGGCGATCCGCGCTGCTCTCGATAAGGATGGATTTGAAAATACATCGATCCTGTCGTATTCGGTGAAATATTCGTCGGCGTATTACGGGCCGTTTCGTGATGCTGCTGGGAGCGCGCCGTCATTTGGCGACCGCAAGACCCATCAGATGGATCCGGGCAATCTCCGAGAGGCGATCCGTGAAGCGGCGCTCGATATTGAAGAGGGCGCGGACATGGTGATGGTCAAGCCTGCGCTGTCGTATCTTGATGTGATTCACGCGGTGAAGGAGTCGGTAAACGTGCCGATGGTCGCGTACAATGTTAGTGGCGAGTATGCGATGCTCAAAGCGGCGGCGGCAAACGGGTGGATCGATGGCGAGGCGGTCATGATGGAGACGCTTCTGTCGATGAAACGTGCTGGCGCTGATTTGATTATTACGTATCACGCACTTGAAGCTGCTACCTGTTTGCGCAAGGATATATGATAAGGTGCTACTGGCGAATGGATTGTTGAACTCTGTATCCGAAGAGCCGGTTCAACTGTAACTGTATGAATTTTATAAATTCGTGATTTGCCGGTGTCGGGTTACTTGACCATGGCTGTTTGGTAAGGTAGTGTTCAAGTAGGAGTTGCTGTGGAGGGCACGCCATGAGTGTCAGTTTCAATACCAGTGCCTCGGCTCTGCAGGCGTATGGCGGCAGTCAAGCTGTTACGGCCAATAACATCGCAAATGTCAATACCGACGGGTTTGACAAGCAGCGGGCGATGATGCAGGAGCAGGAACCTGCCGGTGTCAGTATGGAGGTCGAGACTGTCGAAAGTCAGGGCGCGATCCGGATTGATGATACCGATGCGGGGCAGGAGCAGGTCGAGACCTCGAATGTGGATTTGAACGAAGAAATGCCGCAGATGATTGAAAATCAGCGCAGCTTTGAAGCGAACACGAAGGTGATCAAAACGCAGGATCAGATGCTGGGAACGCTTCTTGACATCAAAGCATAATCTCTACCTGATTTGTGAAAACAAAAACGCCAGCGCGACTTGTACGCACTGGCGTTTATTTTGTGCCGTGGTAAATGAATCGAGGATCGACTCCGCTTTTCAATTGTTCCGCTATGCGAGAACGCCATTAACCCTTTCGGGCGTTGTGTGTGGCATCAGCCATTTCGCGGACAAAGACGCTGACGCTTTCGACCGGGCTTTTTCCTTCTTCCGCCGCTTGCGCAATGCGCTTCACGACAGCGCTGCCGACGATGACGCCGTCAGCAAACTTGGCGACTTCCCTGGCCATCGTTGGGTCGCCGATTCCGAAACCGACACAGAGCGGCAGGTCAATCGAAATACGCGCGGTGTCAATAAAGTCGTTCAGTTCCGGCGGCAGCTTGGACCGTGCGCCAGTCACGCCGGTGAGGCTGACAGCGTAGACAAAGCCGCGGCTTTCTTTTGCTACCAGTGCCAGACGCTCCGGCGTTGAGGTTGGGGCAATCAGGTAGACCGGATCAATCCCGTTGGGAATTGCGTGCGGTTTTAATTCGCCGGCATCATCCGGTTGAAGGTCAGGGATGATCAACCCGTCAACGCCAGCCTCAGCCGCGTCTTTGCAGAACTTGTCAAGACCGTAGTGAAAAAACGGGTTATAGTAGCCCATCAACATGATCGGGGTCTGTGAGGTTTTGCGGAACTCTTTGACCAGATCCAGAATCTTCGGCATGGTCGTACCGCTTTTCAGGGCACGTTCTGCCGCCAGCTGGTTGGTCGGCCCGTCAGCCATCGGATCGCTGAACGGTACGCCCAGTTCAATCAGGTCGGCACCGGCTGCACTGACGCCTTTGAGCAGCTCCAGCGTTGTCGCCAGATCCGGGTCACCAGCGACCAGATACGGCATGAACGCGGCGCTATCCTCTTCTTTTAACTTCGTAAATGTTTCTGCAATACGGCTCATGGGGTTATTCTTTCGTGCAAGCGTCCATGATTTCGCGCACTGACGGAACGCCTCCGCCACTACGACCGACAAAACGGATTTTATCAACATTACTTCCGGCCATCGCCAGACGCACGTCTTCAATCATCTGACCGAGATTCATCTCGACAACAACGACCTTCTTTGCTTTTTCTGCTGCCTTGGCCAGCGCTTCAGACGGAAACGGCCAGACCGTTTGCGGGCGGAACAGCCCTGTTTTGACTTCGGCGTCTGTCAGCTGATCCATTGCTTCTGCCGATTGCCGCGCGCTGAAGCCAAAGGCAACGAGCAGTACATCCGGATCATTTGCGCCTAATTGTTCGTAGCGGGTTTCGTTTTCGCAGATGGTCTGGTACTGTTTTTCTAGTTCGATATTCCAACTTTCAAGCGCACCATCTTCCATCATAAGCGAGCACAGTCTGCGGGGTTTGCGGCCTGCGCAGCCGGTTAGTGTCCAGTCTTTATTATCCAGCGACGGCGTGTCGATTGCATCGGAAAATTTGACCGGCTCCATGGTCTGACCGAGGTAGCCGTCAAACAGGATCATTACCGGAATGCGATACTTTTCGGCAACGTCGAACGAACTGGAAACCATGTCCGCAATTTCCTGCGCCGACCATGGCGCGTAGACGATGGTGCGGTAGTCGCCATGTCCACCGCCGCGTGTGGCTTGAAAATAATCGCTTTGACTGCCGGAGATATTGCCAAGCCCCGGGCCGCCGCGCATGACGTTGATAATCACTCCCGGCAAGCCGCAGCCTGCCATGTATGAAATGCCTTCCTGCTTGAGGCTGATGCCGGGGCTGGATGAGGATGTCATCGCCCGCGCACCGGTGGCGGAGGCGCCGAAGACCATGTTGATGGCTGACAGCTCGGACTCGCTCTGGATAAAGATCCGCTCGTGTTCGGGCATGTGCGCGGCCATATACGCGGTTAGTTCATTCTGCGGGGTAATCGGGTAGCCTGCATAGAAGTGCAGTCCCGCGCGGATTGCGGCTTCTGCAGCGGCTTCATTTCCTGTGGTCAAAATCCGTTCACTCATCGCACATCCTTACGCTTCTCTTTGCTGTTTTTTCTCTATGTTTTATCGGTTGTCATGTTCTGGCGCAGTGCCTGCTGTTACATGACAAGAATACGGTTTATTTTGCATGCTTGCCGTCAATGACTTCGATCGCCCCGTCAGGACAGACCTGATAGCACTGTCCGCACGCGATGCACTGGACAATATTCTCACCGGTTTCGGCCGGATGGAATCCGCGCTCGTTCGGTGTCTTGCTGATCTGCAGCAGGTTTTTCGGGCATGCCTTCAGGCACAGTCCGCAACCTTTGCAGCGTTCACGATTGATTCGAACTTCATTCACAACTCAACCTCCCCAACCGAATTTGGCGCGTAAGATCCCGTAGCGCCCGACGGTTTCTCCTAAAATCATCCGCATGGCACGTCCTGTGATGCGGACTTCAAGATGGCAACCGGCAGGAAGAACGATCTGCTCCTGACCGTCGCAGATACCGACAACCTCGGTATTGTCATCCGATCGTACTGTTAACACTTCGTCGTCACCAAACACCACGGGGCGGTTGGCAAGATGGTGCGGACAGAGCGGTACGGTGACCATGGCCCGCAGTTCCGGATTCATGATCGGCCCGCCCGCAGAGAGCGCGTAAGCCGTACTGCCTGTGGGGGTCGCAACGATCAGGCCGTCACCAACGTATTCGGTCAGAAACTGTCCGTCAACGTCAAGGCCAAGCCGCAGCATCCGCATCGGAGTTGTGGCGCGGATGACGATCTCGTTCAGAACATGTCCGCAGAACTGTTCATGATGTTCGCGCAGAATCCTGACCTGCAACAGGTGTCTATCAGAGACGCGGTACTGGCCTGCGATCACTCGCTCCAGCATGGGTTCAAGATCATCCGGCAGAACTTCGGCAAGAAACCCGAGATGCCCCAGGTTGACCGTAAGCAGTTTCGGACACGCTGCCCCAAGGCGGCGGACAACGTTAAGCACGGTGCCGTCTCCGCCAAAGACGATGACAACATCGGCGTTGCAGTCATGCAGGCTCGAGTTCTGGTCAAGTTCAAGCCCAAGCACTTCAGCGCGCGATTGCAGCCAAGTCCGGGCCGTCTGCGCGATGCGCACGGCTTGTTCTTTTCTGGAGTTGGCAACGAGCAGAAAACGCATGAAACGTTTGCCTTTACAAATTTATAACCCATTGAAAAAAACCATCATATCGCTTCCGATGCAGGTTGTAAATGGGTGTTTTGCCCTGTTTTATCTTGTTCGTTGCCTGTAACTTGTGCGAGATGATGTATCTGTATGGTATAAAAGGTTTTGGTGCGCTTGGAAGGCGGCGGGATTCTTTTTGATCCTGACTGTGTATGCGGGTTTAGCGCAGAACATTGACCGAACGCCTGAATTATTCTATCCTTGCGTCAAACCCTATGCTGCCTTTATGATCAGGAACCGATATTGCTGCGGTCGTGGCTTGAGAATATGCGCGGGAGAGAAGAATGAATGGAGTTGTCGATCTATCGATTCAGTCGCTTGGCTCTTGCCGGATTCAGTCGCCTCTGGTAAACGCGTCTGGCGGCAGCTTTGTTTCTGATCATGACCGGATTTTATATGACGATGTGGTGTGCGATGAAAATCGGGATCTGCCGGTGTCTCAGTGGCCGTCGTTTGAGGCTGCCGGTGCGCGCCGAGAGATCTTTTTTGATCCGTCAAATACGGTTGCGGGAATCGTCACCTGCGGCGGATTGTGTCCGGGGCTGAACGATGTGATCCGCGCGATTGTGCTCTCGCTTTGGTACAACTACGGCGTGCGCCGCATCCTCGGATTTCGCAACGGGTATCAGGGACTGAATCCCGATTATGGCCATGAGATTCTATCGCTTGATCCGGAAGCGGTCGACGGTTGGCAGGATCTGGGCGGAACCAAGCTCGGAAGTTCGCGCGGCAATCAGGATCCGGCGCGGATCGTTGATACGCTGGTCGCGCAAAACGTCAATATCCTGTTCGCCATTGGCGGCGACGGCACGATGCGTGGTGCTCAGACCATTCTGGAAGAAGTGACAAAACGCAAGCTGAATATCGCGGTCGTCGGCGTGCCCAAAACGATTGATAACGATATCCTTTTTATCGATGAAAGTTTCGGTTTTCAAAGCGCGTACATGGCGGCAGTCGATGCGCTCAAGGCGGCGCATGTCGAGGCCAAGGGCGCGCCCAACGGCGTGGGCCTTGTGAAGCTGATGGGGCGGGATTCGGGGTTTATTGCAGCGCACGCGGCGTTGTCGATGAGTGATGTGAACTTCGTTCTGATCCCTGAAGTGCCGTTCAAACTGGAGGGGCAGGGGCAGTTTCTGCAGGCACTCGAGCGGCGGCTTAAAAAACGGCATCATGCTGTGGTTGTCGTGGCAGAAGGAGCGGGGCAGGACCTGGTCGCTGGTGATGACGGCAAGGACGCCTCCGGCAATGCCAAGTTGAAAGATATTGGCGTGTTCCTGAAAGAAAAGATCACTGCGTATTTCAAAACAATCGGTTTTGAGAGCAGTGTCAAGTATATCGATCCGAGTTACCTGATCCGCAGCGTGCCGGCAAATGCATATGACAGCGTATACTGCCTGCAGCTCGGGCATGACGCGGCGCACGCGGCGATGGCGGGAAAGACGGGGATGCTTGTCGGACGCTGGCATGGCAAGCAGGTGCATGTGCCGATTGCGCTGGTGACTACAGGCCGCAAAAGGATCGATCCGAGCGGCGCACTGTGGCGTCTTGTTCTGGAGTCAACAGGTCAGGAAGCGTGGGAAACACCGGCTGAGTAGGTTGGCTCAGGGCTTCTCATCTATTTTTTTATCCGGGTTCGGCATCATCGAAAACGCTTCACTCCACAATAAATGTTCGATTGCATCGCGGCCGAATTTGGCGACGGTTGCGACCTTTTCCTCAACCATCCGGCTGGCCAGATGCTTGAAGATCTCCCGCCGCTTGGTGATGTCTGTGAGTTCTTCTTTGACTTTCTGCCGGATGTGTCCGAGCGCTTCGGCATAGAGTCCGAACCACTCAGGAAGAGCCTCCTCCATCTCCTGCGACAATCGCGCCGCCATTGCCGGGGTGTTCCCGCTTGTGTGGATACTGATTTCGACGTCGCCGCGCTTGACGGTGGAGGAAAGGTAGAAGTCACTCCCTTGCGGGTCATCGGCAATGTTGACAAGGACACCGGCTGCGCGCGCATCTTCGGCAACCATCTGGTTGACATCGTGGTTGTCGGTTGCTGCGATTACGATTGCATAACCGGACAGGTCGCCTCGCGCGTATGCTTTATTTCGCAGAACGAGGGCTGTATTTTCTCTGGCGAGTGTGTTGATTTCATCAGAGAATTCAGGGGCGATGGCGACAACCTGCAGGTGATGGTTTAAAAGCCACGCTGCTTTGCGGGTCGCAACATTTCCGCCGCCGACAATGAGGCAGGGGCGGGTGTTCTGAAGTTGCAGTAAAACGGGAATGTGCGCCAATATTTCTCCTAAGGCGATATGAACTGAAATATGTTATCGTTGGTTACACTAGAGAATATTCATACGGTGATAAAAAGAAAACCAAAAAAACATAAGCATTTGGTGTTTCGTACAGATTGGGAAGATTGTTGTTCGCGAGCAGAGGAAGGTTCTTCTTGTCAGCGTTGCGGGCTGGGGTATACTGGTATGCTTGTCTGTGCTGAAGCGGATTATTGTTTCCACCGGCGCATTCGCATAGGACATTACCTTGTTGTTCGCAAATGGAAGGATGCTGATGAATCAGCCTCTAAGGAAAATCAGGATTGCCACCCGCCAGTCAAAATTGGCTCTCGTGCAGAGCCAGTGGGTCGCGCGCAGTCTTGAAATGCAATACCCGGATGTGTCTGTTGAGCTTCTGCGGCTGACCACTCGCGGGGATACGACGCTGGAGACGCCGTTGTACGAAGCTGGCGGTAAGGGGCTTTTTACCCGTGAAATCGACAGGGCGCTGCTTGATGGTGATGCGGATCTGGCCGTGCACAGTCTCAAGGATCTGCCGACCGAGCAGATGCCGGGGCTTGTGCTTGCTGCGGTTCCCGTTCGCGAAAGCGATAGCGATGTCCTGATTCTGAAAGAAGAAAACGAATCTTGCGTTGATGCGGCGGCGGTTTTGAATACGGTTCCGTCGGGGGCAACGGTTGCGACCGGCTCGCTCCGGCGTCAGGCACAACTGCTGCGCTTGCGGCCGGATCTGCGGGTTGTCAACTTGCGCGGCAATGTCGATACGCGGCTGAAGAAGTTGCAGGAAAATGATTGGGCTGCGATTCTTTTGGCTGAAGCCGGTTTGAGTCGCCTGGGATTTTCTGATGTCAGGCGCACGGCGCTGGGGGCAGATTTTTTACCGGCTGCTGGGCAAGGGGCGCTTGGATTGGTAACGCGTGAGGATGATGAAAATACACGCGGTCTTGTACGGGAGTTGCATGATCAAGCCAGCTTTTTGCGGGTCACGGCAGAACGCGCATTTTTGCATTCACTCGGAGCCGGATGCCATGCGCCGACCGGTGTGCGGACGGTTCTGGATGAAAACGGCGCATTGCTTTTGCGCTGCGGTCTTTTTTCTCCGGACGGACGGCAGGCGCTAATCGAGTCCGCTCAAACCGATGGCTGCGCCGTCGAGCAGGATGCACATGAACTCGGGCTCGTCGCAGCTGAAAAACTATTGCTGATGGGTGCGAAAAAACTGCTTGCGCAGGTGGAGGGCGGCGTGTGAACGGGTCGGGCAATGATCGAGGAATCTGCTATCTGATTGGCGCCGGTCCAGGTGATCCGGGACTGATAACAGTGCGCGGTGCTGAGTGCTTGAAACAGGCGGATATTGTTTATTACGACGCGTTGTGCGCGCCGGAACTTCTTGCGCTTGTACCAGCGTGCGCAGAACGGATTTATGTCGGAAAACGGGCTGCCGAACATGCGTTGCCGCAGCAGGAGATCTGCCGGAAATTGTGTGAAGATGTCGCCGCAGGAAAAATCGTCGCGCGGCTAAAGGGGGGCGATCCGTATCTGTTCGGCCGTGGAGGTGAAGAGGCGCTTGCGTTGTCTGAGGCAGGACTTCGTTTTGAGATTGTTCCCGGTGTGACCTCGGCGATTGCCGCGTCTGCGTACGCCGGAATTCCGGTGACGCACCGAAATTGTGCGACCGGTGTCACGTTTGTGACCGGTCACGAATCTGACGGTAAAAACGCGGACGACCCGAGTGCGGTTGACTGGGTGCTGTTGGCAAAACTGAACCATACGATTTGCATTTACATGGGGATGTCTCGCTTGCGGCAGATCTGCGCGGCGTTGATGGCTGGCGGGGTGGAGGCGGGGCGCCCAGTCGGAGTGGTGCAGTGGGGAACGACTGCACGCCAGCGTATGACCACCGGTACGCTGGAGACGATCGCAGACGTTTGTGAAAAAGAAGGGCTGGCTGCACCTGCGATGATTGTCGTCGGCAATGTCGTTGATTTTCACGACAAGCTGAACTGGTTTATGAAGCGTCCGTTGTTCGGCAAAAAGGTGTTGGTGACGCGTGCGCGTGCGCAGGCAAGCGATCTAGGGGATATGCTTTCCCGCCACGGCGCTGATGTTGCGGAACTGCCAGCGATCCGGATCGAACCGGTTGAGGTGAAGGCTACGGCCAATGTGATCAGCCAAATTAAAAATAGACAACCGTTGAGTGAGGATGATCTGGTGTCGTGCGATACGGTGACGGCGGCACTGATCAAAATCATGGGGATGCGTACTGGTGACGGCACAGAGTCACAGAATCCCGACTGGGTTGTGTTTACCAGTGCCAATGGCGTGAATATTGTGTTTTCGCGGATGGACTGGTTTGGTCTTGATGCGCGAGTTTTTGCTGGCGTCAAGGTTGCTGCAATTGGTACGGGGACGGCAAAGAGTCTGAAAGAAAAAGGGATTTTCGCGGATCTTGTGCCGGATGCGTTTACCGGTGAGGGCTTGTTTGATGCGCTGCAGATGCGGGAGCAAACGTTAGGCGGAATGACCGTGATGCTTCTGCGTGCGGATCTTGGGCGAGAAGCGTTACCGAACCTGTTGCGTGAAAAAGGCGTGGCGGTTGATGATATCGTGATCTACCGGACGATGGAGGAAATCGTCGCTGAGGAAGAAATCGCAGCGGCGCTGGACGGCATCCGTTGCATTACATTTGCCTCCTCCGGAACGGTGCGCAACTTTGTCAAACAGGTTGGCGTACGTCTGAGTAGTCTGACTGAAGGCGAAAATCGTCCGCGATTTGTCAGTATCGGCCCAATCACGAGCAATACCATGCGGGAGTTGCAGCTGCCGGTTGATGCAGAGGCCGCACCGCATACCCTGTCAGCATTGGTTGATTCGGTGATCAATTCACTTTCCTGATCTGCGTTTCGTTTTCGGGGCGGGGCAGGTGGTTGTGCCTAGTTGAAGGTAAGGGGGGATCTTTTCGTTGATCATCTCGCGGTGATGGCCTTCAATCAGGTCGATCAATCTGTCTGCGGCCAGCATCCCAGCCTCCTGTGCGCGGTCATCGACCGTCGTGATCGGCAGCGTCCGCTGCACTTCTTCCAGATTGCTGAATCCGGTTACAGAAATCTCTTGCGGTACGCGTTTACCCATCTCCCGCAGGATGTCGATTACCGTTAGTGCGACGTTATCTCCGTCTGTAGCGATTGCCGTTACGTCAGGGTTTTCTGACAGGATTTGCGTGACGATCCGTTTGGTCTCCTGACGTTTCGGGCCTGTGATATACACCGGTGGTTGCGTCAGTCCGGCCTTAGCCAACCGTTGGTTTACTCCGCGCGTGCGTTCGACAAGTGATGGCGAAAACTCGCTCTGTCTCGTGCATACGATGTGTGTGTGCCCCAGTTGCATCAGGTGTTCTGCAATCAACCGGCCGCCTTCTGCGTTATCGGTTTGCATGATGTGAAGTTTGTCTTTTTCATATCCATTCGGGATATCGTTCAGGTAGACGACCGGATAGTCAGCTGAAAACTGCCCCAACGTTGCATGCGTGACCAGCAGTCCCTGAAGAAGGCTAGCAGCAAGGATTGCGCTCAGGCCTGAGGCTTCACCGGTCTGCGGCGGACAATAAAGCTGAACCGCATAGCCGCGCAAAAACGCTTTCTGTTGGAAGCCCTGCAGAATCAGCGGAAAGTAACTCGCCCCGAGAATCGCCATATAGATCCCCAGCGTTCCCTTGGGGAAGGTTGAGCGGGTGGCGACAACAGTTCCGGCTGCCCCTCGTCCACGTCGGAGGATTCCTTTTGCGACAAGTGTAGCGACTGCTTTGTTCGCCGTTGTTTTGTTGACGGAAAACCGCGTGGCCAGTTCGTACTCGGATGGGATCTTTCTGCCAACGCCAAACGCTCCGGTTGTGATCTGGTCGATCAGCCAGCTTGCGATTTTATCCGTTTGTCCTGCACTCATGCTTTGTCCTCGTTTTGACAGGGGGCGTGTGTTTGAAAATCCCGTTGCCTAATGACTTGATATTATAACTCATTCATTAAAAAAACAAATTATTTATTTACGAAGGGAAAAGTTGTGATATTGTGCATAAAGGATGGTTTGATTATTTAATGACTCATTTAAAAATAGGAGGAGTTGAATGGCACGTGTCGAGTGGATGGCAAACGGTCCATATGGAGTGATGGTGCATTGGGTGAAGGCGACGCGTCCTGCGCCGGGAAAGGAAGATATCGCCGATTGGAACGCGCGTGTTGACGCATTTGATGTGAAGGCGTTTGCCGACCGGATTGAAGCGACCGGTGCCAAGTGGCTGATCTTCCCATTTGGTCATTGTTCTGGCGGAGGGTATTTTAATTCTCCGAATGCTGTGCTGGAGAGCAGGTATCCGGGGCAATGCTCAAAGCGTGATCTGTCGCTGGAGATCGCGCGAGAGGTGACAAGTCGAGGGATCAGGTTCATGGGGTATGTGTTTACCGAATGGGATACTGCCGGTAACGTCTCGCGGGATTTTGCGCGTGCGATGGACTGGGAGCGTGATCCTGTGGACAAGTCGATGTTCATGGAGCATTTCTATGGCATCATCACCGAGTGGGCAAAGCGGTTCGGGCTGCTGTTGTCCGGCTGGTGGTATGACGGCTGCTACGACGCGTTTGATAAAAGTTTTCTGCTCGAACACGAGTGGAGTAATGCACGGTTTGATCCGAAGCGGATTGCCGCCGCGTCGCGTGCGGGTAATCCTGAAGCTGTCTTTGCGTTGAACCCGGGCGCGAATGGGTATGAGTGCGTTTTTCCAGAGGACGAGGACTATTTAGGCGGAGAAGGCAACGACTTGAGCTGGCCGCTTGAGTCTGGATTGATTTATGGGCTGCAGCGGCATGTGCTGACGTGGATCGACTGTTACTGGATGCACGACAAGGATGGCGAGATGGCTCCGCCCCGGTATACAGATGATGAACTGATTGCGTATCTGAAAAAGGCAAACGAAAACGAAGTCGGGATTACCCTCAATATCGGGATCTATCAGGACGGAACCCTAAGCGATAAAATGACCGAGCAGCTCCGCCACGTCCGCGACGTGATTGAAACCGTCAATTCCTGATGGATGGCCGATTGCATTTGCCAAAGAAAAACCGGCTGCCACAATCGCAGGGCAGCCGGTTTATATGATGGTATGAAGTATTACGAAATCGCGTTGTGATGAGCGTTGGATTCGCAGGCTCAGACGCCGAGTTCGAGGCGCTTCCAGTCGATGACTTCAGCGGTGACACCAGCGGCTTTGGCGGTGTCTTCCAGAACCTTCTGCACCGAGCGCTTGCCTTCGGCATCTTTGACAAAGAGCTGTTCGAGAAGGCACTTTTCGCTGTAGAACTTGCCGAGCTTGCCTTCCATGATCTTTTCGCGCATCTGTTCGGGCTTCTTCATGACTTCTTCCATGAAGACTTCTTTTTCCTTCTCGACCAGATCTGCCGGAACTCCGCTGCGGCCGAGCGATACCGGACGCATTGCAACCGAGTGCATGCAGATGTCGTTAGCCAGTTCCTGCAGCCCGTCGCCGTTACCGGAAGCCTTCACGACGCAAACGGCAGCAGCTTTCTTGTTGAAGTGGATGTACTGGCCGAAGATGCAGCCGGCGGGGATCTTGACCCGTGCCATGCGCTTGAACTGGACGTTTTCGCCCAATGTGCCGATCAGACCCTTGAGGGCTTCTTCCAGTGTTTCGCCGGAGGAGGTCTTCGTCGACATCATTTCGTCCGGAGTTGTGGCGCCGGTTGCGAATGCCGCGTCTTTTGCCATCTGGACAAAGGCGAGGAAGCGGTCGTTGCCGGTGGTCGGTTCCTGTTCGCACATGACTTCAAGAATTACGGCGTCGTCGCCGCGGCGTTCGATCAGGATCAGCCCTTCACCTGTGGTGCGGTCAGCCTTTTTGGCGGCCTTGTCGATCCCTTTTTTGCGCAGCAGCATTTCCGCTTCTTCCATATTGCCGTCGGTTTCGGCCAATGCCTTTTTGCAGTCGCTAAATCCCATCCCGGTGTTGTCCCGGAGTTCCTTGATCATTGCAGCTGTTACCGCCATGATATTTCCTTTCTGATGAATTCGTTTTCTCGTCTTGCTGTTTGATTCGGGCGGTTCTGTGTGATCAGCAGGAGACTCGACACAAACCGCGCCCGTTATGGCTGCGTGCTATCTGTGCGCGGATTATTCGTCGCCGCCGTAGCTGAAGCTGCCCATGTCCTTGATGTTTTCCGGAACGCTGACCGATTCGGCTTCGTCTTCAACCGTGCGGCCAGCAGCGCGTGCGGCCATCGCAGCCTGTGTACCGGCCTGTGCTGCGCCGTCAGAAATTGCGTCAGACATGATGCCGAGGATGTACTTGATGCTGCGGATCGAATCGTCGTTTGCCGGAATTGCGAAATCGACATCGATCGGGCTGCTGTCGGTATCGATAATGCCGATGGTCGGGATCGACAGGCGCATGGCTTCTGCCATGGCGATGTCTTCGAAGACCGGGTCGACAACAACGATAGCACCCGGCAACTTGGTCATTTCGCGGATGCCTTCAAAGTTGCGGCTGATTTTCTTGCGCTCACGGGTCAGGCTCGAAACCATCTTTTTGCTGTAGCTGTGGATTTCGCCGGAGGTTTCGAGGCTTTCAAGCTGTTGCAGACGGACAACGCGCTGACGCATGGTGTTCATGTTTGTCAGTGTGCCACCGAGCCAGCGGTGTGCAACGTAAAAGCTGCGGCTACGTTCGGCTTCTTCGCGGATGACTTCAGAGGCGTGACGCTTGGTGCCGACAAAGAGAACGCGCTTGCCTTCGGAAGCGATTTTGCTCAGGAAACGGCTGGCGCGAACCAGACCCTTGACGGTTTCCTTCAGGTCGATGATGTGGATACCGTTCTGTTTGCCGCGGATGTAGGGAGCCATCTGCGGGTTCCAGAGGGAGGTACGGCTGCCGAAGTGGACGCCGCATTCGATCAATTCTTTCAGACTGATGTCGCTCATGAAAAACTCCTTCACGCCTCAGACTTCCTTGTTGGCCGACGTTGAGCACATCCGCCGAAGTCAGTTGGCATACAAAAAAGAACATAAACCTCCGGTCACACCATTGTGGCCGAAGCAAAGCGAAAAAGTGTAGTCATTATTCCCGATTCGTCAAGAGGTTATATCGATTTTCCTGAAGATACGTGTTTTTAGCCGGAGAATACGATGTGGATTGCTGGTTGCAGATTACTGTTCTGAAACAGGTTCAGACCATTTCTTTGGTCCGTTGCGCTGCCGGTTTTTGGTGGAATACCGTCGTCGCGGTAAGAGCATCTTTAAGCGCATCAACGACTTGCTGGTCGAACTGTGTGCCTGTGTTCTGGTCGATTTGAGGAAGCGGGTCTGTCTTTTCAATCCGACGAACCCATGCGTATGTTGCAACGGTCGCGATGATTTTGGCTACCATCGGAATTTGATCGTCGCGCGACCCATTCGGGATACCCGATCCGTCAATCCATTCGCATGTACAATTCAGGATCGACGCTTCTTTCTCCAGAATGCCGCCGTAGCCCAGCGCCTGGGTTACGCTCTGCAGGCTCTCGGCAATATGGTCGCGTTCCGGGTCTTCAAACACATTGAGAATCTTACTCATCAGGTAGCGGAACCGGAACCGGTCGGACAGCGCCAACAGGATACAGTTGCGCAGTGTCTGCCGGTCTTCCATCGGAAGGTCCACGCGTTGGGCTACAGCCTCGGCCAATCCGCAGATCTGGTCATCATCAGCCCAGCCGTCACTGCGCAGACGGTTGATGATCCGGCAGACCGTTTCGCGGATATTCAGCCGCTGGCGATAGAGGAAGCCCGTATCTTTACTCTGTTCATCGTAATGGATTTTGTCCTGATAAATATTGTACTTGCCTGCTCCCTCGGCTTTGGCGGCAAACATGGCGAGGTCTGCACGGTCGATCAATTTGTCGGCCGACTCGATGTTGCTGCTGATGACTGCGCCTCCGACCGATAGCGTCAGCGTTTTGACAACGCCTTTTCGCAGTTCACATTCGGGGAAGTTTTCGGTCAATTTCTGGCAGACGCGTTCCATGTCTTCCAGTCGTGCTTCACTCAGGATGACCAGGAATTCATCACCGCCGTACCGGCTGACGATATCATTGGCACGGAGCGATTCTTTAAGATAGTTGGCAATTTTAACAAGCGCAGCATCCCCTGCGGCGTGGCCGAATTCATCATTGATCAGCTTGAATCCGTCAATATCCAGCAGGATCAGCCCGAAGCTGGTGTGGTGGCGGCGATAGTGATCCATTTCATGCTGAAGTGTTTCAACAACGTGGCGGCGTGAGGCAAGTCCGGTCAGACTGTCGTGGATGGCAAGCTCTCGAAAATAGCGTGTTTGTTCAAGCAGATCCGCAGAGCGTCGTGCCAGTCTTGTCCATACTTCAACTTTCGCGCGCAATTCGCCGACGTCGACAGGTTTGATGACAAAATCATCGGCACCGGCTTCGTACGCTTTCAGGCGGCTATCTTCATCATCCATTCCTGAGATAAACAAGATCGGCATCAAATCGTATTCCGGATTTTCCCGCAGGCTATGGCAAACATCCAAGCCGTCACGGCCGGGAAGGCAGTAGTCGAGCATCAGCAGATCCGGTTTGATTTCTGCCAGCAGATCCTCAAGATTATCTGCCGTTGACCGGGTTGTGACTTGAAAGCGTTTGGCGAGTGTTGTCTTTATGTATAGGGTGATGTCATCATCATCATCGACTGCAAGCACATGCGGCTTGTGTGATGGCTTTGCATAATACGTTTCAATATTTGACATCTGTTGCCCTGTCTGTCCCTTTGCCCGTTTGTAATTGTAGGCAATTTTGGGAATAAATGTCAATATGACAGTTGCACGAATGAGTCCGATTTGGATGTGAATATGCTTTTCGCTGGCTTTATTTATCGGGGATATGCTGCATTTTGTGCGTGAGAATAATATAACTATCTGAAATAAAATGTATTACGGTCAAAATTGAAATTCGGGGGCGAGGTGCGGATGATGGATTCCCCGGGCAGATAAATTTAACGGCTGTGTGGTATGGGGTTTGCTTGAAACAGGGCAGATTCGGCTTGCATTCAGCAGCTTGCGGGTTAGAGTTAGTAGATAATCTTTGTGAGGAGATTTTAAGATGCCGACATATGAATATGAGTGTGCCGCCTGTGGTCACACGTTCGAAGAGTTTCAATCCATGACGGATAAACCGATCCGCAAATGCCCTTCCTGCAAAAAGATGAAGGTTGAACGTCTGATCGGTACCGGTGCAGGAATTATTTTTAAAGGTTCAGGTTTTTACGAAACCGATTATAAGCGCAAGAGCGGCGGTTCGGAATCATCTTCATCCTCGTCTTCCGCATCTTCAATGTCAAAGTCAACTGATTCGTCATCGAGTTCTTCATCAAGTTCTTCGTCGAGCGCAAGTTCATCCAGTGATAAATAATTAGGAACCAGTTGCATATGCAGGGTGAAACAGAAACGCGCAAACCATGTCTCGTGCTTGGAGTGACTGGCGGGGTCGCTGCTTATAAATCGGCGGATCTGGCCAGTTGCCTGACCAAAGCTGGGATTGATGTCGATGTCGTGATGACAGAGAGCGCTTGCGAGTTTGTCACACCGATGACGTACCAGACTGTAACCGGCCGGACGGTTTACACCAGCCTCTGGAAGAGTTGGCAGTCAAAGCCCGACCATATTGCCTTGGCTGATCGACCTGACCTGATCCTGATTGCCCCCGCAACCGCCAACACACTGGCAAAGTATGCGCGCGGGATCGCGGATAATCTTTTGCTGACGACATTACTGGCTACCAGCAAACCGGTGTGGGTCGCGCCTGCAATGAATCCGAAGATGTGGGCGCATCCGGCGACGTGCGAAAATATGGAGATTCTGAAAGAGCGCGGAGTGCGAGTGCTGGGACCTGCCGAAGGGCGGGTTGCCTGTGGCGATACCGGTGTAGGCCGCATGGTCGAACCTGGTGAATTATTTGACGAGGTCAGGGCGTTTCTGCTGGATTAGTGAGTTTGTTCCTTACGCGTGTTCTGCATGTCAGTGTGCTTCTCTTCTTTTTTTCAAATTAACTTTCCGGGGCATCTGCGAAAAAAGCCGCTTCTGGTGGAGCGGTTTGGTGTTGTATGCGCGATTTGCTTATGTAAAGTTTGCTCGTGGCGCGTGGGGGGTGCGGATTCAGACACCTTTGATTTTATCAACTTTAAACAAATAGTATATATTTCGGAAGTATTGTAACGTCTTTGTAATTATAACATTCCGCTTACAAGTGATAAATTGCCCCATCTTTTTTCTTTACAATATGGGAAAGTGGTGAAGAATATGCGGAAAATGCGTGAAGGAAAGAGGTTAGGTGTGCCGATACATCAGCGTGCACCTTGCTCTTGGCCTGCACAGGCAGCGGGATGGGATCATCCGGCTGTCGGCCTGTTTTCGGCGATGGATTGGTTGTCTTTGGCAGGTGGTTTTATGATAAAGCTGAACCGTAATTCAGAAACGTTTAATCTTTAGGAGAAGAGTATGCGAATTCGCGCTGCAATGCTGGTCGCCCTGATGGTTGTTGTGGGCTGTGGGCGCATGGCGTTGTCGGATGATGATCGGCAGAAAAATCTGCGCCGACTCATGGAGTTGTCGGCTGATTTCTTCGAGATGAACCGCTATGTTGAGGCGCGTGCGGAGCTGGACAAACTTCTTGCTGAAAACCCCAGCGATGAAGAAGCAAAGGCGCTGATGGATGCGTTTGGCGCTAGGCTTCTGAACCGCATGCACGGCTTTATGGAGAAAGGTCGCACGATGGGTGACGGGCCGCTGGAGTTGCTCAAACGTGCGCAGCGTTTTGAACAGAAGCAGCTTCTTGATCCGGCCAAGATCGGCGAGATTGTCGAGAATTCGGTTCATAACCCTGAAAAGAATCCTGAAAACCTGATCGCGATTTCGCGCCTTGGAGTTCACGCAGTTCCAGAGCTTGTGAAATATCTGCGTAACCGTCAGGACGATCTGGGGCGTACCAACAGTGAATTCATTCTGATCCAGCTCGGAACGCAGTCTGTTCCGCCGCTGTGCGCGGTGCTTGCAGAAGAGAAAGACACGCTGCTTCTGCAGCAGGTGTGCCGGATTTTGAAAAACATCCTGCCGCACGACTCTCGTGCGTTGCCGGCGCTGAAGCGCTTGTATGAGAATACCGGCATGCTTCCGCCTGTTCGTGAATCGGCAAAAGACGCGCTTGAAACGATCAGCGGCCAGTCCGTAAACGGTCTGCCGACGGCTGCGGAATATTATCTGGCCGAAGCCAACCGCTACTATATGGGCGGCGATGATGTCGACTCGGAAGTTGATTCCATGCTGAAGATGTTCTGGGTGTGGAATACGACCGTTGGATTGCGCTCGATTACCGTTCCTGACTTCGCAATGGCTGACGTCCTTGCGGAAGAACTTTCGTATCAGGGCATGATGCTGACGGAAGACAAAACTCGCTTTCAGACGTTGATTTCAAGTATCCTGCTGCAGCAGGCGGCAACGAACAATATGCTTGCTTCGATCGTTGACTATCAGCAGGAACGCTTCCCTGATGTGGAAGAGCTTCAGCAGGAAGTGCGCGAGTGGGAAGCGCGGTTGGGCCGTCTTGAAGATCAGAACGGTTTTGCTGTCGGCTACCGGAATGAAAATATTGCATGGTCGATTGGGCTTGACGGGCTATGCGGCGTACTTGAAAAGGCGCTGGTTGATCATAAAGACGCCGTAGCGGTTTCCGCGATGCAGGGGATTCAGGCCATCGGTGGCGAAAATGGTTGGAGTGTGCTTGCGGGGTGGAAACGCCCTGTTGGTGTGATCTCCGTTGCTGATGTCAAGGATGCTGCCGCTGGTTCGTCTGTATCCGCTGCGGTGAACCCGCTGATCTCCGCACTGAATAGTCCGATCCCTCAGTTGCGGATTATTGCAGCAAACTGTCTGGTGCGCATCGGCCTTCCGACAAACAGCCCGGAATATGCAAAACTTCTTCCGGTTCTTCTTGAAGGTGTACAGCAGCAGAAAGAAGTGATTACGATGCTGGTGAGTGGTAACGCCCAGTTGCGCGAGAGCACGGCAAAAATGTTGACCTCTCGCGGCGTTTTGTCGATGACGGCTCCTGGTGGCCGTGAAGGTGTGGCGATGGCTGTGCAGTACCCGCCGAAAGATGCGATTCTTTTGGATGAGGCTGTCGACGAATTCAGTCAGTTGCACAACCGTCTTGCTCTGCGCGAGTTTGTCGCTGACGCAAGTCTGCCGCTGACGATTATCACCGTGCGTGAACGGGTCGAAGCGATCACGAACCAGTTCATGAAGAAAGAGAACAACAAGCTGGTGGAAAGTCCGCTGTGGTCGGTGACCGTCATGAATGACGTCGACCCCGACGACACCAAAGTGTTCCAGAATCTGAAGATGATCAAACGCTTTGCTTCGGAAAAACAGCCGGTCGTGCTGATGACATGTCCGGAACGTGAAAAACGGATCAATATGAAACAGCGCCTGCTTCTTGTTTCCGAACAGGAAGCACGTCCGGAACGTCTGTCTCAGCTTGCCCAGCTTCGCGGCAACAAAGCGGTGACAGATATCTACGGAATCCGTGCGACATTCAGCAACGTCTTTCTGGATGAAGAGCTGTCTGGCTATGATGTGATGAAGACTGTGACGGAAATGCGTCAGGATCCGCGTACGCGCGAGGTTCCGATTGCGATCCTTGCTGTCTCCAGCCGGATTGAAGAGTTGAAGAAAGATCTAAAAGAATTTCTAGCGAATGACGCTGATGTCCGTCTTTTGGATGTGAAAGCCGGTGTTGATGACCTGATGGCTGCGATCAAGGATATGAAAAACAAGAATCCGATGGCCAAACGCAACTATATGCGTCATGAGAGCGATCTGCTCGCGATTGACAGTGCAGAAGCAATGGCGATGTTGGACGTGAACGTCGTCGGTGAACTTTCGCTGCAACAGGCTGAAGCGCTGATGGCTTCTGTTTCGGAAAAAACATCCGGGCTACGTCCTCTGGCGTTGCGGACTGGCGTAGCCGAGGTTCTTGGCAAGTTCGGCGTTAGCCGTTCCTGTAACATTTTGGCGGGGGTCTTCAAATCTGCCCCGAAAGAACAGGCTGAATTACGAGCCGCGTGTATGGATGCTCTCGGTGCCTGCGATACGAAGGGTGAGTTCCGCGCATTGATGGAAGAAGCCTTGGCTGAAACCGGCTATGCTGGTTTTGACAAAGTGCAGCAGGCGGCAACCCGTTCGCTGGCATTGCTTTCGGCAAAGTCGTCAGCAGAGCGTACCTCAGTCATGAAAGATCTGCGTCCGAATGATCCTGATAAGCTGCTGGAGCCTGTCGATGCATCGGCTACGGCGTCCGTTATTTCAAGCGAATCGACGGAGAGTTCGACCGCGGTAGGATCGAGTACATCTTCTTCATCTGATGAAGATGTTGAATCATCAGACAAGAAAGAAGAAAAGAAGGACGACGGGGAAGAAGATAAAAAAGAAGAAAAGAAAGAAGATGATGGCGGGTGGGATTTCTGATCTGGTCTTCATTTTCCAGCCTGTTAGAATGGGCTGAATGATAAATAGTACGAATTACAGGGAGTGGACAATGCGTCTGCTCCCTGTTTCTTTTGTCAGTGAATAAAACCGGATCTTGACCCGTATCTGAAAATCAGGTTCAATTCATACAGAGTGGATTTGGTTTTAAGTCATGAAGGTTGTGACGGGGGCGGTTTTTATCACAGCGATGGGAGAGGTAATGCTTTTGAATATTGACGCGGCATCTGGTGCTGCGGGGGATATGTTGCTGGCCGGACTGATTGATCTTGGCGCTTCTCAGGAGAGGGTCGAATCGTTTCTGTCCGGATTGAAGGTCGATGGTTTGTCGCTGCGCAGCCGAGAGGTCAAACGAGGTGGAATCCGCGCCAGACTTGTGCTGATCG
>QKHZ01000248.1 GCA_003249795.1 bacterium
AGTAAGCGCGTCTCTGGGCAGGACGGAGAACGCAGGTTGAGCTGACAAACCTCGAACGCGTATTCTGTGTGGTAATAAGTGGGGACAGCATGAGTGCAATGGACAAGTCGCCAGCAAAAATTTCGGTTGTTGTTCCCAGTTTCAATCGTCGGGAATATCTGCGTCAGACTATCGACAGCATCCTTGCGCAGACGGTTGACTCCGGTTGGATTGAGTGTATTGTCTGTGATGGCGGCTCAACTGACGGTACGGTTGCTATGCTTCAGGAGTATGGCGATGCGATCCGCTGGGTGAGTGAATCCGATCACGGTCAGGGCGATGCTATCAACAAAGGCTGGGGCATGGCAAGCGGGCAGGTGTTGACGTGGCTTAACGCAGATGACCGCTGGAAACCGGATGCGGTCGCGATTGCGCTTCAGTATTTTGATAAACATCCCGAGATGGATGTTGTGCATGGACTGGCCGATCTCATCGATCTGGATGGTGCGATTACCGGATCTGCGCATGTGACGCCGTGGGATATGAGCACGTGGCTGGCGGAGTGTGATTACTGCATTACCCAACCCGCATCATTTATCCGTCGGCGGATTCTGGATGAGGTCGGGTTTCTGGATCTTTCATATATTCTGATCGATCTGGAACTGTGGAGCCGGATTGCCCTCGCTGGCAGGATCGGGTTCGTGCCGGAAGTTCTTGCAGAAACGCGTTCGCATTCGGCGTATGACCGCTCGCGTTTTGGTCTGGACCAGGTCAGGATCACGCGGAAGACGGTTTGCGATCCGCGTCTGCCGAAAGAATTTGTATCGCTGAGAAAACGTGCGCTGAGCCGTGCGTACCTGCAGGCGGTTGAGTATGAGCGAGAAAGCCCGCACAAGTCGAGGCTGCGGCTATTGGGATATTTTTATAAGGCGCTTGCTGCTGATCCGTCGGACTGGCGACAGGTCTATAAGCGTGTCATCCCTGCAGTGTCCCGGATCTTGGGAAAGAAGACCGTTGCAGAATAACCGGGGTTAATGCTGAGCGTGTAGTTGAGCCATGGATAAAAAAGAAGAGAGTGATGACTGTGAATGAAGATGATCCGCTGATCAGTGTTGTCACGCCGTCACTGAATCAGGGCGCGTTTATCGAAAAGACGATCCTCTCGGTAATTGAGCAAGACTATCCTCGGATTGAATATATCATTATGGATGGCGGCTCAACCGACGATTCGGTTCAGATTATCCGCAAGTATGAGTCGAAGATCGCTTACTGGCAGAGTCAACCTGACAAAGGCCAGTCTGCTGCGATTAACGACGGCATCAAGCGCGCAACCGGCGATATCATCGCATACATCAACAGTGATGATTGGTATCTTCCCGGAGCGTTCCGGACGGTGGTGGATGTGCTGAAGAAAAGTGATGCGTTGTGGCTGGGTTCGACTGGCGTGAATGTCGATCCAGATACTGGGGCGGAAACGGATATTGTTCCGGTGCCGCCGCTTGACGACCGCGCCAAACTCGTTGCGATCCCGTGGGGGTTGCACCAGTCGGGCTGTTTCTGGCGGCGTCAGTTGTTTGAGCAGATCGGATTCTTTCGCGAGGAATTGCACTGCGTGTTTGACACCGAGTTTCTGGTGCGGAGCGTAGTGAAGGGATTTGCTCCGGTGCTGATTACTGAACCGACTGCGGGGCGTCTGGTTCAGAAAGGCAGTAAGACCTGCATGATCCGGCCGAATTTCGTAAAGGAACAGATGCGGTTTCACGAGTTTTTTCGTCCGCTTCTGACGGTGCCGGAGCAGACCGAGCTTGATTTCTGGTTTGAGTGGAAAAAATTCTGGCTGAGCTGGCATGGTGGCAGGCGCGCGGCAGCGAGCAGCGATTTCCTGCATTTAATCAGCCATTTCCCGATCCGAACGCTGCGTGAGGGGATGAGCCGATTGATCGGTCGGTAAGGGCGGTTTGTCTAACCCAAGGCGATATCGGGCGTTATATATCTGTATGCTGACAGGAATTCGAACGGGCATTAATGATTGCATTATTGCAATGATATAAATTTTCTATCTTTTGTTTTCTACAAGAAATTGTCAATATGCGTTTATTGAATGAAACATTTATTTTCATGTTTTTCAGCGGTCGATTGTGATTGACATCGCAATAAAAACCTAATATTCTGAATACATAGGCAACATATAGGCACGTGGAATCAGGAGGACTCGGGTGGAAAAATTGGAAAAAGTAAAGGAGAATACGATGAGCAAGAAAAGCTTTACGCTTGTCGAACTGTTGGTGGTTATTGCCATTATCGGTATTCTGGCAGCTTTCCTCATGCCGGCGCTTGCTGGTGCGAAGAAGAGTGCGCAGAAAACA
The DNA here is from genome assembly GCA_003249795.1 of bacterium. GTDB lineage: Bacteria > Planctomycetota > SZUA-567 > SZUA-567 > SZUA-567 > SZUA-567. The sequence continues at coordinate 2,346 of QKHZ01000248.1, forward strand.
CAATGTGTTAATAATCTTAAGCAAATGGGGCTGGCCATCCAACAGTATTCAAGCGAAATGTATTACGGCAATGTCATGAAGGCGAATACGACTGACCGTGACGATGCTGGTAAATTGGTCAATGATGTCCAGTTGCTGTGGAACTGTGGCACAGGCTTGATCAGCGATGGCAAGATGTTTGTCTGTCCGTTGTCTGGAACCAGTGCTGCTTCATCAGGTGACTTGCTGAATAAGGGTGGTACCCTGTCGTTGGACTATGGCCTGACAGATTTCTTCAAGTCAAGCGATCCGTCCAACAAGGTCATTATGGCAGACCAGCCTTTAGCTGCACCAGGTGCAACGGGTGACGATTATTGCCAAAAACATGATTCGAGCATTACGGATAAAAATAAAAGTGATCAAACCTGTCTGTTCAATGACAGTCACGTAAAAGGCTATCCGACTTCGATGTTGTCTGATGATGCCGATACGGGTGATGGTATTTATGAGGATACAAGCGGAACGGATGGTGGAATCGATACCTATATCATGTATTCCACTGCAGTTGCAGGATCCAGCTGATTATTGCATAAACGTGCTTCGTTGCCTGACGGCGTGCCCTGTGTGGGCGCGCCGTTTTTTTTATGTGTGGAAAAGTGAAACGATGGGTAGAATAATCAGTGCTGTGTTTTGTGGTATGAGTTTTATGCTGAGTCCTGTCTTCGGGGTTGAGTGTGTGTTGGCTTCTTTATTTTCATAAGGTATATCGATGCAACGACAAAAACAGGCGCTCGCTTTGATTGAAGTCGTCGTGATCGGAATTGTGATTCTGATCGGGAGTGTCATCTGGCTCAACTATTCAAGCCGCAGCCACCTCTCCGCGCGCAGAACATCGTGTATCGGGCAACTCAAACAACTGGGGCTGGCAATCCAACAGTACACAAGCGAAATGTATTACGGTGACTACATGAGAGCCTCGGCTTCTCCGCGGCTGACCGCGCAGCAGATGGTCAATGATTTGCAGCTGTTGTACAGCAACGGAACCGGCTTGATTAGCGAAAGCAGTATCTTTATCTGTCCGGTTTTCTGTCCTGACCGGAGGGTGGCCTGCGCACCGCTGGGCACACCGCTCAGTGCCGATCCTGCAAACTACACGCTTCATTACAGCCTGAGCGTTGCGTCTGACGAGAAAGATCCTTCAAACAAAGTGATTATGGCAGACAACCCGTCGTCAGCGTCGAGCTGGCATTGTGAGCAGCATCAGGGGGCATCGCTTTTTTATCATCCGGGATCAGGATATGACCAGACTTGCTTGTTTTGGGATTCGCATGTAAAAGCGTATCCGGGGCCGGAGCTTGCTGATGACTCTGATCCGGGAGGGATTTACGAAGACGATCCGGCCATCCTTGGCGGCGCTGATACGTTTATTCCGTTTTTATCAACGGATGCGCAGATGGTTGGTTCTGACTGAATGTCGTGCTGCTGCATTTCGGAGTATAAGACAATCTGTCGTTTCGTCCGATAAGATGGGCAAATGCGCCGATTTTCTGCCAATTTCCTCTTTTATAGCACCTTTCCGATTGAAGTTGCCACCGTTTGACGATTTTCCTTGAAATGAAACCCCCGCCTCGGGAAAGTGTATGTATCAGTATCGTGCATTGCCGCCTCATGCATGGGATGAAGCCATGGATTGATTCTGCGGTTTGAATTGACGATGCTGGCGTTGTTGCAGGAGTTTCGATTGTTCAATAAGTTTTTCCGCCTCTTCAGCCATGATATGGGTATCGACCTCGGTACCTGTAATACGCTTGTCTATGTCAAGGGCAAGGGCATCTCCCTGTCCGAGCCGTCTGTTGTGGCTGTCTGGAAAGGCACGAACAATATCGTCGGTAACGGGACGGCTGTCGGTGAGCGCGCTAAAAAGATGGTCGGACGCACCCCTGGCAATATCGTCGCCGTGCGCCCGCTTAAGGCGGGTGTGATTGCCGACTTTCAGATCACCAAGGCGATGCTCGCGTACTTCATTAACCAAGTGCATAACCACAGCTACCTGAGCCGTCCGCGGATGGCGATCTCGGTTCCGAGCGGGATTACGGAAGTCGAAAACCGCGCGGTGAAAGAGTCGGCGATCCGTGCCGGTGCGCGTGAGGTTTTTCTCATCGAAGAGCCGATGGCGGCGGCGATGGGCGTGGGTCTGCCGATCAACGAACCGACCGGAAACATGATCGTCGATATCGGCGGCGGGACGACAGAAGTCGCTGTCATCTCGATGATGGGGATGGTCGAGGCGTCTTCATTGCGCGTGGCCGGTGACGATCTGGATGAAGCGATTATCAATTACCTGAAGCGCCAGCACAACCTCGTGGTCGGTGAAGCTACGGCTGAACGGGTCAAGATCGATATCGGCAGCGCCGCGCCGCTAGACGAAGAGCTGACGACCGAGATCATGGGCCGTGACCAGGTCAAGGGCCTGCCGCGTTCGATCAAGCTCCGCAGTGAAGAGATCCGTGAAGCGCTGAAAGAACCGGTCGAACAGATTGTCACTACGGTTCTGAACTGTCTTGAAAAAACTCCGCCGGAACTTGCGGGCGATATTTATTCCCGCGGGATTGTCCTCGCCGGCGGCGGCGCGCTTTTGCGCGGGCTTGATCGATTGATCGCCAAAGAAACGCGCGGCATCCCCGTGCATGTTGCTGAAGATCCGCTGCGCGCGGTTGTCCGCGGAACCGGTGTCTTTCTCGAAGAGATCGACTCACTCGGCGCGGGGCTTGACAGTTATACCGCTGAAGGCTGATATCTAACAGAAAGGCAGGCATGGCCCATCCGCGCATCCTGGCCGCCTTCCTGCTCCTTCTGGCGGTCGCACTCTACCTTACCCCTGCATCCCTTCTGACAAGCTGGCGCCTTGCGGCGTACGGCTTTTATCAAACCATGACAGAACGCGTGGAGAAGAAGGTCGAGACGCCGGTTGATCTCTCTGATCAAATCCCTTTACGTTTGCGGATTCGTGAGTTGCGTGACCGTCTGCTTGTTCAGGACGCAGAGATTTCTCGGCTGAAAAAAATCCTGCGCGATGCGGCGGCGATGCACTCGAGTTATCCTGCCTTGAAATTTCAGGTCAGCCGGATTATCACTGCAGGCGGAACGCTTGCAGAGGGGGCGGTACTGATCAAGGCCGGACTTGATGACGGGATCGTAAACGGTGCGGCGATTCTGCAGGGAGGCGTGCTTGCAGGCCAGGTGGCGCTTGCCGGGAAAAAAGCGTCGCAGGTTTTATTGCTTACTGCTCCGGGAAGTGTGGTTGCCGCACGTGCGGGGATTAGCAGGGAGAGCTGCTCTGTGCATGGCGACGGGCAGGGGATGGCGCATGTCGTGTTTTACGTGCCGCAGGTGAAAGCCGAGCGCGACGAGCCGATATTGACATCGGGACTGCTCGGAAAGATTCCTGCTGATATCATTATCGGGACGCTGAAAGAAACGCCGCGGGAAGGGGAAGAGCCCGGAACGATGGAAGCGGCGCTGCAGCTGCAGGCGGATTTCGCAACGCTTGAGGATGTGCTTGTCGTGACCAATGTAAAACCGGACGCATCGGTTCCGTCTACTTCGGTAGATGCGACATCGACGATTGGACGCTAGAAACTCTGGGAGAGTGATAAGACCGTGCGCAAAGGCTGGTTCATACTCTTGACGCTGATTGCTGCTTCCGCGTGCCTTGCGCTGAATGCGAAGGCGATGATGCCGTCGTACCGTCCTGAGATTTTGTTTTTGCTTGCATTCTGGTCTGCGGTGTCGGTTCGGTCCGGCGGGGTGGTGGCGGCGTTCTGGTGGTGCGGGCTTTTGGCTGACCTGTTTACCGGAAACAAACTTGGGGCGATGACGCTACTGTATACGCTGAGCGGGATTCTGGTCGGATCGTTGAAGTTCCGGTTCCGTGACGACCATATGATCGCGCGCATGCTGGTTTCGGGGTTGTTGCTGTTTGTCGTGCTGATGGTTAAGCCGATTGTCGAGCAGCGGCAGTGGGTACCGTTTTCGGTGGAGATGCTGATCGGCGTGTTGAAGATCGTCGGCGTTTCTGTTGCTGTGTATATTCCGGGCGAGTGGATCACGCACTGGTTTCTGGGTGAGAGCAGGCAGGAGGACGAGTAATGTTCCGCCGCCGGGTTCTTGTTTTGTCTGTGATGATCGCGCTTTTGTTTTATGCGCTGATCGGACGGCTTGCGTATCTGCAGATCATCGCCAGCGACCACTACGCCGAAAAAGGGGAAAAACGCCGCGTTCGCCTGAAAGTGATTCCTCCTGCACGCGGGCGGATACTCGATTGCAGGGGGCGGGTACTTGCGGCGGACGTTTCCAGTTTTGACCTCTGGTTGATTCCTGCGCGCAACGTCAGAAAAAACAGGCGCATGCAGACCGAAAGCCTGTTGGGTGATTTGTCGGCTGTGCGGCTGATGCAGATTGCAGAAAGTACCGGCCCGCAACTTGAACTTGAAAAGAAACTTGCGCTCCGGTATTTGTCCACATCGTTTGACCTTGTTACTGACCTGTCTGTTCTTCTCGGGAAATCAAAAGAAGAAGTCGCGGAAACGATTCTGGACGCGGCGCTGAAGTATCTGCCGGGTGAAGCCGAATCGGTATTTAATAAACGGCTTTGTTTTGAAAACGTTCCCTTCTCCGCATATCTGCGCATCCTGAAAGAACGCGAATCGCC
>QKHZ01000221.1 GCA_003249795.1 bacterium
CATCACCTTCGGCCTTATCCACCGGAAGTGACTCGCCGGTAATACTGGCCTGATTGATTGTGCTTTGCCCGGTAACGATCACTCCGTCGCCGGGGATATGATCACCCGGACGGATGCGCACCCTCTCACCGGCCTTTAATTTTGCTGTTTCGATTTCTTCCTCTTCGCCTTCCGAATTCAGCCTGCAAGCAGTCGGTGGACTCAGACGGATCAACGCCTCTATACTCTTTCGTGCGCCGAGCGCAGAGCGCCGTTCGATCAGGACCGAAATGACCATAAAAAACGAGATCGCCCCGGCGGTCAGATAGTCACCTGATGCAAATGCCGCCAAAACGGCCAACGCAGCAAGCCCGTCCATATCCGCATGGCCATGCCAGAGATCGGCCACCGCCTGACATACGAGAGGCGTGCCCAGAAGGACAGCGGCAATCATCGCCAGAATTGTCGGAGGACACGGATGGGGAAATATTTCCCCTGCTGTCAATGCGGCAATCAGAAGGATACCGCCGCTCATTACCACCATGATCCGGAAACCGGCGCGCCCTTCCTCCTGATCGATCATGGTTTTGGCAAAATCATGTGCCATGTTCAAGCTCCTGTTGCATGGAATACAACCGCAAACAGGCAAGCAGCCCGTTGCAGACGATTTTTCCAGTTTTATGGAAACGTGACAGTTTGCACTGATATGCACCAATGCCATTTTCCGTTTGAGCTTGGAAATTACGGTCAATCAGGCACCAGAAATGAGCAGAACTGTCTTACGCAGGAAGAAGAAACGGCGGAGCGCGACTGGATGGCCGAAAGGAAAAACGATAATCCGGATAAATCGGATGATCCGTTTGCACTGGAACAGAAAAGCCAAGCGATGGCGTTATCAGTGGCGGAGGTGCCTCATCAACAATGGCACTACTCAGATACCGGCAGGCAGGACATTCGCCGTGCAGAGGTGAAAGCGGCATATCGCCACGGTTATCAGGCCCGACCGCATCCTTCGCGTGTGTACACTTTACCAATAGCGACGCTTGAAGTTGATCCGCAACTTGAAATGGGAAATGACGGTTTCGGCAGTCTTGATTACAGCAGGAACATGATCCAGTATCGCAACAGCATGAGTATTCCGAGGATGTGCAACGGCTACTGCAAGTACAGCCATGCTCCATGCATGTATGCTGGCCGTGGATCATGAGCGAAACGAAGAGGTAGCACAACAGTGCGGCCGCATTGACGATGCGAAACGTGGCGGTATGTGTTTGATTCTTTAAGCTTATGCGGTAACGCATCTGTGTTTTTCCAGCATCAAGGCGAATGCGATTGCAGGCATGAGCTACACAGAGTTCGTTCGATCATGCCTACTGATTTCACATAGCATATCCTTGAGCGGGATCATTGTAAATCAATTTTTATCGTACAATGATCCACAGAAACGGCTTAAATAGCAGCCCATTGACATCAGCATCGCTTTATTCCATCGAAAGTTTATACCTTTCTTCAAATGCGGCCATGGATTTTTGGAAGCACTTCAGTGGCGATTTGGCATAACCGACGCCGATCTGTCCACCGGAATCTTTTGACAGCACCCCTCCATGCATCATCGGCAGGATTCCGGTTTGCAGAATTTTCTCCGGACTTATTCCTGCAGGGGCTGCACACCCGTCAAGCATCGGAATGGTGTAGTGCGGATTTGTGCCAAGGCAGATTGCCAAGGCAGATATCAACCATTTGCAGTGTCTGCCTGATCGCTTGCGTACAATCCGCTCCTCGCTGGGCGAGTAATACGGGAGCTGCTGCCGAAACCATTCCGCCGAGTCCGTACGCTTCGACATTGCTGCTGTCGCCAAGCCATGGAGCCGCGTCCTTGTCCGAATGTTCTTGGGAAAAATATCGCCCGGTAAATCCCGGTGCCGGTGCGGTGAACCACTCTTCGCCAAACGAGCTGATCTTGACTCCAAACTCGACACCATTACCGCACATAGCGGTGACCATGTTGGAGTATTCAATTCCGGTGGCAGATTTCAGACACGCCACAGCGGTCGCTGTTCCGATGTGATGGACAAAACGGTTGCAGGAATTCAGCCAGTTGACAAGGGCGAATTTTTCCTTATCGCTCATTTCCGTGTTTTGCGCGGCATCAATGATCGCTGAAATAAAGAGTTTGTCTGTAGCGACCTGACGGCTATGCTCCTCGTCACCCATCAGGAGGCCTTGCGAAAACAGTTTCCGGATTGAGATCCCGCCGCAGCTTTTTAACACGAAATCCAGTAGCGGAGCGTAGTAGCCTGAAATCTGCCGGAGGTTTTCATCAATCTCATTGTTATAGACTCCCCAACCGCCAAGTCCACCGCCGCATTTGCCCTCAATCGGCGCGGCAAACGCCTTTGTTCCGGAATTCCGTTCTTCCACAATCAGAACCGCCATGGACGCGGATGTGATTCCGGCACCGGGACCGCCGGAGTGATAGTTATTGGCTTCCCCGATTTCAATCTCACCGGATTCGATCATTTTTATTGCTGTTTCTTTGTCCGACGCCAACCCTTCATGGAGCGCTGCGCCGACCCAACCATTGCGATGCGGGCCGCGGGTATCGGCATAGCGGATCGGCGGGCCGGAATGAAGAATGAGGTTCTTTTTAAATCCCGGCATTACATCCCCTGCGATGCAGCAACCGATCAGGTACGGATCGGATTCGACTAGCTTCTCTAATGCCTGCCGATTCGCGGCAGCTACTTTTTTTGACAGATCATTATTTGACATCATCTTCTCCGCATTCAAATTCCAATCGAAATGACGTATTCCGGATCCTGTTTTGCATAGCGGCGATACCGAGAGACACTACGAAAACTGGCAATCCTTACCTAAAACCGGAAATACCACCTTGATTTTTATCATCATTGATATAATATAATCATAATCATCTTCGTCAAGGAGAAATAGATGAAATTTGCGCCAGTATGCGAGGGGATCTGGCTATTGCGCACGCCGTTTTCCGGTTCGTGGAGCGGGGTGGTGCTGGTTTCCGGTGACTGCAACATCCTGATTGACAGCGGCGCAAGCAGTGACGTCGCGGACAACTGTATTATCCCTGCATTGAAGGAACTCGGGCTACAGGCAAAAGAAATCGATTATCTTTTATTGACGCATTGTCATGGCGATCATGTCGGAGGGCTGCGTCGGCTGAAAGAACTGACTGGTGCTCAAATTGCCGTCTTCAAGGGATCGCTGGACAAAATCCGTGACCCGCTGAAATACAGCAAGAAAATACGGGCCGCCTTCCCCGAATTCAGCCCACCT
>QKHZ01000025.1 GCA_003249795.1 bacterium
AAATCCTTCCCTAAACTGCCCGATGCCTCTTTTACTGATCCCGTTACTCATCAGGCTTGCCAGCTTACCCTCACTGACACTTTCTTTATTAACAACCCCGATGCCAAAAGTCGTATTTTTTTTATTTCTCACAACTATACGGAAACACTACAGTTAAATTATCGGGCTTTTATATATCAAAATTTTACACACCTAAAAACTGACAAAATGCGTCACTTTTCGCCCCGCACACTGCCGTTAATTGTCACTTTTCGCATTTTTGACAGAGATCAGGTCGAAAACAAAGCCACCGCGGTGAATCGCAGTGGCTTATTCGTACTTTATAGATCCATCAGCATCAGATTCAATTGAGAACAAACGAACGGCTCAGAATTGGCGCTGATATCTCTCTTTATCCGTCACCTGCGGCACGTCGATCCAATATGAATCCGTCTGCCGCTTTTGAAGCTGGAGCGGATCTGCACCAAAAAACTTGCGCCGCACCAGCCCGATCGGCGTAATCATCCCATAGAAAAAGAGCGCCAGCAGAATGCGCGAGATGATATTGCCCATCACAAACGCAATCGACATCCACGCCCAATACACCGGTAGCGCCACCTTCGTCCCGCTCAGCCCCAGCACTCCGGCGACCACACCAAACACCCAGCACAGCACCGCCGCCGTCGGCTTTGCCTCAGCTACCGGCCAGATCCCCCAGAAAAGCACTGCGCCGATCACCCCGAATCCGACCAGCATCGCAATGCCGAAGTTGCGCAACTCTTTTTTGTCCGGTGACCAGTTAATCGAGACGATAGACATCAGGACTCCATAGCATTCTTATCCGCACAAACGACTCTGTGCAAATGGTTCTGAATTCATGTTTTAGAATAGTGTATAAATAAACGGCGCAGCAGCCCCGCCGCCAGCAACCACCAAAACAACCAACAGAAGCAACACGAGAATAATCGGAATCATCCAGTATGCCTTGTTTTCCTTCAAAAACAGGGTAAACTCCTGCATAATCCCCATACGCTTTGCCATCACAACTCCCTTACTGCAAATCCGCGTTTGCCTGAGAAATTCTCCGGCCGCGATTTCATTGAACCAACAAACTAATCCAGCTTGAACTGTTTCTTATATTCTTCAGATCCCTGCATCGGCGACTGCTCTTCCTTCAGGCACAAACAGTCTTCCAACAGCAGCGCGTCCATGTCCGTAAACATGAAGCAGCGGTATGCATCCTCCGGGCTGCAAACAATCGGCTCGCCACGAATATTGAAACTGGTGTTCACGATGACACCCGAGCCGGTCTTCTTCTGAAACGCCTTGATAATATTATAATACCGCGGCGCAACGTCCTTGTTCACCGTCTGCACACGCGCGGAATAGTCAACGTGCGTAATCGCCGGAACGTCTGAGCGGATCACGTTCAGCTTCTCGATCCCGAACAGTTTTTCCTGTTCCTCTGTCATCGGCTTGCGACGCTCTTCTTTCACCGGCGCAACGATCAGCATATACGGGCTGGTACCATCAAGATCAAACAACTCACCGGCACACTCTTCAAGACAACTTGGAGCAAACGGACGAAACGATTCGCGGAACTTGATCTTCACGTTCATCGTTTCCTGCATCTTCGTGTTTCTGGCGTCGCCCATAATGCTGCGCGCACCAAGCGCACGCGGCCCGAACTCCATCCTTCCGCTGAGATTACCGACAACCTTGCCCTGCTCCATCAAATCAGCAACAGTATCGCACAATTCATTTTCATCACCATAGAAATGATACTTCGCGCCGATGGAATCAAGATACGTCCGCACATCTTCTGTAGTAAAGCGCGGCCCCAGATACGATCCTTTCTGGCTGTCCAGCTCTTCAGCCGTGCGCGGCTTGTCCATGATCTGATGCCATGCAAACAGTGCCGCGCCAAGCGCACCGCCGGCGTCACCTGCTGCAGGCTGAATCCATAACCGCTTAAACGGCCCTTCGCGCAGGATCTTACCGTTACCGACACAGTTGAGAGCAACCCCTCCAGCCAGACACAGATTTTCCATCCCCGTGATTTTGTGCACGTGACGTGCAATCCTGAGCATCACATCTTCCGTCACGACCTGAATACTTGCGGCCAGATCCATCTCCCGCTGCGTCACGCGTGACTCCGGCATCCGAGGCGGCGCACCGAACAATTTGTGAAACTTCTCAGATGTCATCGTCAGGCCTTGGCAGTAATTGAAATAACTCTGATCCAGCCAGAACGAGCCGTCTTCTTTCAAATCCATTACATGTTTATAAATCAGGTCCACGTATTTCGGTTCACCATACGGTGCAAGCCCCATCACCTTATACTCGCCGGAGTTAACCTTAAATCCTGTATAATAGGTAAATGCGCTGTAGAGCAGGCCTAATGAATGTGGGAAGCGCAGTTCCTGCTTGAGTTCAATCTGATTGCCGCGGCCAACACCCCAACTCGTTGTCGCCCACTCCCCGACACCGTCAAGCGTTAGAATCGCAGCCTCCTCAAACGGTGAAGGGAAAAAAGCACTCGCCGCATGCGATTCGTGGTGACTGGTAAAATAAATCGGCCCCGAATAACGGTCATCCAGTCCTTTATCAATCTCTTTCGGTAAAAAAAGTTTCTGTTTCACCCAGATCGGAATCGCCTGCATAAATGACTTCAACCCAACCGGTGCAAATGCCAGATAGGTTTCAAGAAGACGCTCGAACTTCAAAAACGGTTTGTCATAGAAAACGACAGCATCGACGGTTTCAGGCGTTAGCCCTGCTTCAGACAAACAGTATTCAACCGCGTTCTTGGGGAAATTGTAATCATGCTTGATCCGCGTAAACCGTTCTTCCTGTGCGGCAGCGACAATTTCACCGTCAACAACAAGAGCCGCCGCACTATCATGATAAAAGGCTGATATCCCCAAAATCGCCGTCATAACAATCTTCACTCCGAATCAGGTTTGTCCTGAATTTATAGAGAAACAGCAGGAGAGTTGCCTTTCCTGCCGTATTCTCAAATTTTTAATAAATCGCGATTACTAACGGCTTCCCAAGCAAAGGGCTTATGCCTGAACAACCCGAGCCTTTGTCTTCCCAATCCCAGACATCGTGTTTCTGGTATCAATGACAAGCTTAGCGTGCTGGCCGATCAGTTTGTAATCAACATCCGTATGATCTGTTGAAATCAAAACAGCATCGACACTTTTCAATTTTGCCGCCGTCAACGAAACAGACTTCATGCTGTAATTGTACTTCCGCATCTTGTGCGTCTCAGCAACAAACGGATCGTGATACTCAACCTTTGCGCCGTGGCGATGAAGCAGCTCAATCAGACGGAACGACGGCGATTCGCGCACATCGTCAACATCCTTCTTATACGCCAGCCCCATCAGCAAGATCTTGCTGCCCTTCAGACTCTTCTTGTCTTCATTCAGCGCATGCATGAGACGCTCAATCACGTATTCCGGCATGCAGGTATTGACCTCGCCAGCCAGTTCAATAAAACGGGTCGGGATCTCAAACTCACGGGCACGCCATGTCAGATAAAACGGGTCGATCGGAATACAGTGGCCGCCAAGACCAGGACCGGGATAAAACGGCATGAAGCCAAAGGGCTTTGACTTTGCAGCGTTAATCACTTCCCATACGTTAATATCCATTCTGTCAAAAACGACCTTCAGTTCATTGACAAGCGCGATATTGACACAACGGAAGATATTTTCCAGAAGTTTCGTCGCTTCTGCTGCATCCGGACTGCTGACCGGAACCGTCTGCGTAATCACGGCATCATACATCGTCTGCGCAAGCTTCAGGCATTGCTTTGTCAAACCACCAACAACCTTCGGGATTGTCCCTGTTGAGAAGTTTTTATTGCCAGGGTCTTCACGTTCAGGTGAAAATGCAACGAAGAAGTCTTTGCCACCCTTCAGTTTCGATGCCTTTTCAAGAGGCGGCATCAGGATTTCTCGGGTTGTCCCCGGATAGGTTGTACTTTCAAGAACAACAAGCTGCCCTTTGCGCAAACGCGTTGAGATCTGCTCCGCCGTGCCGACGATATAGCTCATATCCGGTTCGCGCTGTTTTGTCAGCGGAGTCGGTACACAGATAATAATACAATCGACTTTTGCAAGGAGATCAAAATCACTCGTCGCCTTGCAGCACTTGCGTGAAGAAAGTTCCTGCACAGCCGAAGACGGGATATGTTTAATATAGCCCTTACCGGCGTTTACGTTTTTCACTTTTACCGGATCAAGGTCAAAGCCAGTTACAGGAAAACCTGCTTTTGCAAACTCGATGGCAAGTGGAAGACCAACATAGCCAAGACCAATAATACCAATTGTTGCGGTATGCTGTTCCAGTTTCTGCAGCAAAGAAGAATACAGTGCGTTCGCCATAGCGATAACTCCATACGGTTACAAGAAATCTAAGACAATCTGAACATTCTGCATGAAACAGGGTGCCCCGTCAAGAGGCTTTCAAAGAATATACAAGCCTCACCCAAAAGGATAACCCGTTTCACGAATTGCGGATAAATCCCGCAGGCATAGCGTGTTCCCATTCAAAAGACTCATCAAAAAGCGCAATAAAAAAGCCTGTCATTGAGTAATATCCTCAAATGCACAGGCTTGATTATTGCTATAACAAAAACAGTCCGGCTGTCGAACCACAACGATTAGGATTATGAATCGGTTTGAGCTGAAAGATTATCCAATCGCTTCGCTGCCAGTTTCTTCAGTACGTATCCTGATGCAACGGGTCAGGTCACTGACAAAGATCTTGCCGTCGCCGATATTGCCTGACTTCGCACCTTTGATAATTGCCCGAATCGTCGAATCCTCATACTCGTCATTCACGGCAATTTCCAAACGTACCTTTTCCAGCAAAACCACCTTATGGATCTGTCCACGGTAATGTTCGCTATATCCCCTCTGTTGCCCACATCCCCGGACACGGCTGACCGTCATTTTATACACTTCCGCATTAAAAAGCTCTTGCTTAACTGCGTCCAGCCGCTCAGGTTGAATAATTGCGGTAATCAGTTTCACGAAATACTCCTCATTTCTGTATTACGAATCAATCCCATTCAGAATTTCTCTGAAGTCTTTGATTAATCCCAACGCCAACCAAAAATCAGAACGCTTCTTCTGGGTTTGCCTCAATCTGGTGAAAGGATAAGTCCGCCCCAACATTCTCTTCGTGCTCGTCCATCCTGATACCAACAGTCACTTTCAGGATTCCGTAAACAACAAAACTCACAGCAAGAGCAACAGCGCAAATTCCAGCAGTAACGATGATCTGTGAAAAGAAAGAAACCCCGCCTGCTCCGCCTAACGCCTCTTGCCCAAAGATCCCGGCAGCAATCCCGCCCCACGCACCGCACACGCCATGAAGCGGCCAAACACCCAAAACGTCATCGATCTTCCAAATCTCCGTTTCACGGCGGAATAGGAAAACAAATGTTGCACCTGCAACAGCACCAACCACAAGCGCGCCAATCGGATGAAATAAGTCACTACCAGCACAAACAGCAACAAGCCCGGCCAAGGCTCCATTATGCGTAAAACCACTGTCGTTACGAGAAACAATCATACTGCTGATCGTCCCGCCAACCATTGCCATCAGAGAATTGATCGCAACAAGCCCAGTGATTGCGCTGAGACTTCCAGCACTCATCACATTAAACCCGAACCAGCCGACAATCAGAATCCAGCTGCCAAGGGCAAGAAACGGGATGCTACTGACCTTGATTGAGGTGTCGCCATCATACCGTTTTAAACGTGGCCCAAGAAGGAATACAGGGGCGAGGGCAATCCAACCACCAGTCGCATGAACAACAACCGATCCGGCAAAATCATGGAACGGATGATCAAAATGCTGGGCAAGCCATCCTTCAGCACTACCGAGAGCGCTGTTGAACTGCCCCCAGGTGAACCCTTCAATCAGCGGATAAAGAAAGGCTACGAAGATCATCCCCGCCAGCGCATTAGTCCAGAACTTCGAACGTTCAGCGACCCCGCCGGAGACAATCGCAGGAATACATGCTGCAAACCCGAGGTAAAGAAAGAACCGTATATATTCAATCCCGTTTTCAGCCTGCATCTCTTTAATCGGCACAAGAAATGACGTTCCCTTGGCAATCGTGTACCCGATAAGTAGATATGCCAGTGACGAAAAACCCCATTCGCAGATAATCTTGTTCAGGGCATTCACCTGATTTTTACGGCGGACAGACCCGACTTCCAGAAAGGCAAATCCCGCATGCATCGCCAGAATCATCACCGCCCCCATCAAAAGAAAGAGGGCGTTCGATGATGCGGCAAGCCCCTGCATGCCAGCTTCTGTTTCAGATGCTGCCGCATACGAAGAACAAACCAATCCAGCAGACCCAACTAGTCCCGCCACAAAAAACAATCGATTCATACAAAAACGCATACCACACCTCTCCCTTCAATAAGACAGAAGGACCAACAAACACAGCCAAATATTGAAAACAAATAAGAGACAACAGATATGCCAATTTTGTAAATGCAACAAATATTTATCGCAATCCCCTTATTGCCAAGGAATTATCGACTTGACAATTTTGTCATGGCGATACCGGCATAATACATTTATGTATGCATTTGCACAACAGACAAACGAAGCGAGATTAACCAAAAATACATCTCCCTGTAATACAGAAATTTACGCAAATCAATACATTTCCGTATTATGTATTTTTGTTTTTACATTAATGTCGCAATGATCGGGCAGGAATTATGCAATTGCGCGTAAAAGACGGGTGGGAATATCATGTAAAATCCGATCGGCATTCTTGATGGTAATACCAAGACGCTGGGCTCCGGGCAGTTGCATTATGGATGTGTGCAGGTCAAGTGCACCATGTCCGCACCG
>QKHZ01000212.1 GCA_003249795.1 bacterium
CAAAGCCGAACTCCGGCTTGATCGCAGACAAGTGAATGCGAACATTGGGAGCATCACTTACAAACCGGATCTCGGTTCCAACAGAATCGTGCACGACAAATTTCGCACGAGGGTTGAGTGTATCACCGACAAATTGCGGAATACGCAGCAATTGTTTCCCCAGCGGAACCGTCTTCAGCTCCGCGGCATGAAACTCCAGATTGTCATGAATAATCATTAAACACTCTTTCGCTTTGAAAACTCAGGCTTATTCATCCAGTAAATAGATATGCTCATTGCGGATCGTACACATCCGGTTGATCTCGGCTTCAACCTGCTCAAGATTGATCAGACTCAAACTCCGGACGCTCTTCGCCATCAGGTACAAACGCCTCAGGCTCTCAATCAGATCCGTCGCGTCCTGAATAAACTGGCGCATCACCCGGTTGCGTTTAGCTCCCGTCAGCATCTGCAATGTATCTGTCATATGAAAACAGTACTCACGCACCCGCCGAACGTGGTCATGAAGCGCCTCGCACACATACGTCACCTGATCTGTTGACATGCACTTGCCTTTCCTGTAGCCGGAACGAACTCGAGCCTCCGGCGACGAATTGCCGCCTGGTGCATGCCATTTTGCAATCCCCATACCATCCCCCTTTACAAACCTTTCCGCCCCCACGGAAACCGCCGCAAGTCATTATGACTCAGCGGATAAATAAATTTCAAAATCAAGCGACACCGGCAAATGCGCGCACAGGCACACAATCAAACGACCGTAAACCGGCAAAATCCCCCGGCAAAAATAACCGGAAGAAGATTTCAGTTGCAGGCCAGATTAAAAATCATGATTCAGAATATCCTCAAGGCGCCGACAGATTTCACGCGCATAATCAGTCCAGACCCCCTGCCCCCAATAGCGGTAGCAGCTGGTCTGCGAAACGAGCAGGTAATACAACGCTTTGCGATAGCGCGGTTCACTGGTTGAGATCCCCTGATCAAGTACCTTCTGAGAGAAAAGCACACTAACTTTGTCCATCGGTCCCAGAACGTTTTCATAGCCGTCAACCCAGGAGATATTGTTTGTCCAACTACCGCCATCCATGTGGAACCGACCGTCCTCCTTTTTCAATTCTTCAATGAGAGCGGCTAATTTTTCCGGGCCGGAGCCGTTTTCAAAACGGTCCCAGATCCGCTTCTGCATCGACGGCTGCAGGACGGGCAAATCATTCTCTGTAATCCCCATCGCAAAGAGATGCTCAAGGTACTCGGTCGCATTCATCGCAGGCACGTCAGAGCCGGAACTATCGCGCATCGCTTGCTGGAACATGCCGGGAAATTCATTCATCATCACACCGCCGTTTTCCCCATCACCGATCTGCGTGACCAGCGGCGGCACGGATTTCCCAGCAATTTCCAACCGGTTCAGACTGCGCGCCTCATAACACGGCTGCATCTGCGCAACGAGCTTGGTATCGCTTCCCTGCGTTTTTATGACGACAATAATCGAAACCTCTTCGCCCTTGCTGTTCCGGGCAACAAGGCGATGCGGAAGATGCGGCGTCTGCGGTCCCCACCCGTTTTCAGGGCACTCAACAGTATGCTCCTGCACAAGCAGCCACTGATACCCGCAGTCTTTCAACGTCTTGATATATTCATAGCAGACATCCGGATGATTCGGCAGCGCCATCTCCGCAGGAGAAAAGCCCCGCACACGCGCCAGCGCATCATCTCCGAATATCGCGGCAAAATTATGCTGCCATGCCTTCACATGCAGCCGGAAGTCCTGCACAGGCGTTGACGGTGCGACCGCATGGCTCCAGGAAGTTCCGAGCCACTCAACACAATTACGGAAATCAGGATTGCAGGTCACCCCTTTGAGGGTATCGATCACATCATGCAACCCCATCTTCGCTAGACCATAGAAAAGGCAGCCGGAATAGTCCATCATCACACGCGGGTGCTTTCCTTCCTGCACTAACTGCGGCACAAATTCACCAATGCGCTTGTAGCACCAATGAAACACCGAAGCGTTATGATTGTCACCAACTCCCTGATTCTCCATCATATGCTGAAGGTTGCTGATCAGATCAGCCGTTGCCAGATCATGACCACCCGCCGGAATCAAAGGCTGCTGCATATGCAAAGCAATCGACCACGCCGCACGAATCGAACCAAACTGGACCGGACTCTGCTGACGGTACACATCGCCACCTTTGATTACGATTTGCCGGATACGATCTTCCTCACCACAGATATTCGGCAACCCATCAATCATTTCTTCCATACGACTTCTCCTCTATATCTCTGATGCAAAACATTACGGCAAACATACGGTCAAAGTTGACTCCACTCTTATCTTCATACCGATTTGCATATCCCGATTCAAGTCTACACTTCACTGTTTTTACATCGCCCCCGGAAGTTTTCCAGATTTTACGCTCCACAACTTCCTGTTTAGAATAGATGTTATATGAAATTTTATTTTAAAATGATTATTTGAAACAGAGACTACATCCTCTTACTAAGCAAGCACTTATCAACTCTATCCGCAACTCTTGCATTTTGAAATAGGAAACACGATGGAAATATCGTGACAAAAATTATCGGACATACTATAAAACTCTAGCAATGAGGGGATTAGCAGACATTCTCCGTACATGCACAACCTGCATGAAAACGGCAATGAAGCTAACGATTCGTAACATTTTGCGATGCAACTGGCTCCGATATAATTGAGGAACAGGATAAACTTATGACGTTACCATACCGAAACCGAATTTTTCTCGCTCTCGGCTTTTTCTTCGTCACAGCAGTAGCTGGTCTTGGCCTGCAGACTGCAGGTGCGCAAGAATGCCGTGGTGGAAGCTGTGGCAATAACACAGAATGCACCACGACAGAGTGCCCCTCGGTAGACGCACCATCATGCCAAGGCGGAGTCTGCCCTCTGCCCAAGCCAGCCAGCGTTCCTGCTGATGAAGCGGCAAAGACCGAGGCATCAGAAGACGTTCCGGCTGCTGCACCGGCATTGACATTTGATAAAGAAGAGCCTGCAGAAAAAGAGCAGACCGCCCCCGCACCTCGTGAAGTGAAAAAGGACTTCACGCTGGCTGTTGTCCGTGATAACGATTCAGCGCAAACCAAAGCGATTTTACTGGAATGCAAAAAGAAACTATTTGCACTGCTGGCAGGAAAAGTCGCCCTTACACTGCGCGAAGACAGTTCCTATTGCGCCAACGGAAAGGCAGCCGCTGCCACATCCGCTCTTGATGAAGCCCTAAACGACCCGAAGATTGACGGCGTTCTTGCCATGGGCGACATGGTGCTGGCTTCAGCTCTCAAGCGTCCGCTGACAAAACCGGTTGTATCAACCGCCGCCCCGCTGACCTGCGTGATCTCGTCAATGAGTGAAACATCACTGGGACTGACCCCAGTTGATAATCTGGCTCGTGCGACGGTACCGGATCTGATTCCGCAAGACCTTAAAATGATTGAGCGCCTGTTTCCTGGGCGTGAGGTTATTACTGCGATTGATGACAGTGTCCTTTCTTTAGCGCCGTACTTTGCAGAAAACTTCAAGCAGCTTGCGATGCAGACAGGTGCCAAAGTCACGATCCAGCCTTCCTCAAAGTTATCGTCACTTCCTGCATCCTCTGCCGGTAATACGGTTGTTTATCTGGCCGGCGCGGAAGGAATCAGCAAAAAGCAAAAGACTGAGTTGTTCAATGCTCTTGCCTCTAGGAAATTCCCGGTCTACTCGATGTTCGGCCATGACGATGTCAGAGACGGTGCGCTTGCAGGACTTGCGGTTCAGACCTCTTCTGTTTTCGCAGGACGTGCAGCAGCGAACCTGCAACAGATCATTCTCGGCGCCAACCCCTCAGAGATGGACGGTGACGTTGAAATTGACAAGCGCCTGCTATTAAACGCAACGACTGGCCGTGCAATCGGTTATAACGCACCGTTTACGGTCATGCTTCTTGCAGAAGTCATTGGCGCGGAAGAGACCAAAGCAGCGACCCTGAACCTGAGTTCAGCCATTGACCTTGCATTGCGCCAGAATATTGATATCGATATCGCCAAACAGACAACCGACGTGACACGTCTGCAGCGCAACTCAACTATCGCTGCGTTCCTTCCGACTGCAAATGTCACCTATGGCATGCAGCAGATTGATGCAGACACAGCGAACCTCTCCGGCGGTACGGGCTGGCGTGAGTCGACTGACGGATTCAACATCAGCCAGACGCTGTTTTCGCCGACATTGATCAGCAACTTCCGCGTTGCCCAACGCAGTTACCTCAGCCAACAGCACCAACAGGAAGCGACTCGCCTTGATGTAATCCAGACCGCGGCGAAGAACTATATCGCATTCCTGCAGGCACAAGCGCTGTTCCGCATTGAAATCGACAACTTCAAAGTTACGCAGGATAATCTGGAACTCGCCCGCGTACGCTATAAAGTCGGCCGCTCAGGTCCGGAAGAAGTCTACCGATGGGAGACACAGGAAGCGGAAGGAAACGCTGAGCTTCTGTCAAAAAAGACATCGCTGGAGCAGATGCGCATTGCACTGAACCAAACGCTCGGGATGGATCAGGACGCTCGTTGGGACGCCGAAGACGTCAAGCTGGAAAGCTACCGTTTCCTGCAGGACAATTTTGGCGAAATCCTTTCTGATCCGGAAAAGCTCAAGCGATTCATCATCTTTTCCGTCCGCCAGGGATTCAAGTTCTCACCAGCACTCAAAGCGCACGATATGGGTCTTTCGTCCAAGCGCTGCGAAATGCAGGCAAAGGGATGGCGTTTCTTCCTGCCGACGGTAACCGCGTCTCTTGACTTTGATCATCAGCTGACTCAAAACCGCGAGGCAGAATATGAAGAATTTGACGATGACCAGTGGGTAGCACGCATGGACTTCACGCTTCCCGTCTTTGAAGGCGGAAACCGGGTGATCGAACTGCGTCAGGCAAAAGCGGAGTACCGCCAGCTTGAGCGCGAACGCCGCAAAACAATGCAGGCAACAGAACTGAATATCCGTACAATTATCCGTTCGCTGGAAAGTACGTACCCGAAAATCCAGTACTACGCCACCGCATCAGACCGGTCGGACAAAAACCTGAAGGTGGTTCTGGACAAGTACCGTCAGGGAACAGTGACGATTCTGGATCTGCTTGATGCACAGAATGAATCGTTCCAGTGGGAGCAGCAGGCCGCGATCAGCATTTACGACTTCATCGCCGATATGATCGACTATCAGCGCGCGATTTCATGGTTTGAAATGGACAAGACAGAAACAGAACAGAAGAACTGGATGCACGGCTTGAAAACCAGCCTGCAGACAGAACAGTCGACCGTGATTAAATAAAGCCGTTTTTTGCACAAACGACGGAACCGAACCAAGCCAAATAGAAAACAAGACGCACTCCCTGAATGGAGCGCGTCTTGTTCTTTATTTACCGGTCAAGAAAACCTTAACTCATGCAGGATGACGCTGCCGCAGAACGGATACTGCTGACGCGCGGCCTGTTTCTTCCAGTCGCTTGAAATATGCGTCTTGCCCCCCACCGACATACCTCGTTAAGCGGGAATGAAATGGACCGCCCTCCTTCATCAGACTGACAAGAGGATCGGCATCACGTAGACCTTTTGCCATTTGATCATCATGCCAGGAAAGATACCGGTGAACCGCTTCATGGCATAACTCAGGATTGCTACCCGCCAGATTCACGCATTCATGCGGATCGTCTTTCAAATTAAACACCATTTCACGTGGCCACTCAGCGTGATAAAAATCATGATACGTACGGATATAAATGTAATCCCCCCAACGCACAGACCTTTGCGCACCATGGCAACACTGGCTGAGAATGAGTTCGCTTCGTCCACATTCCTTCCCCTCAGTCAATGCCCCGGCATAGCTTTGTCCGTCCCAATTGTGATACGGTTCTGCTCCAACCATCTCCGCCAATGTCGGAGGCAAATCAATATTATAATGAAGACCGGTATCAACATGTCCAGCCGAAGCTCTCCCCGGCCATCGGATAATCATCGGTATCCGGCATGTAGACTGGTCAGCAGTTCCGTGTTCAGCCATCGATCCGATTTCACCAAGGTTTTCGCCATGATCAGATGTGACAATAATCACCAGATCGTCAAGCACGCCTTCCAGCTTCAACGCATCAAGAAGCTGTCCAATGTGACCGTCCATGTAGCGAATCCCGCAATCATACCCATCAATCACACGCCGAACGTCTTTTTCTGTAACAGCGGTATCCGGATGACGGGGATATGCAGCATTGCCGGCGCCCCCAAACATTCCAAGGTCCTGCGGACTATGGCCACCGGAGAGAGTTTTGAATAAAGATATTTTCTCAGTCGTAAGCCACGCGGGAAGCGGATCATCCTTGAACGGATTGCCAAAATCTTCCGGCGAACGATACGGCGTATGCGGATCCCAATAGTTAATATGTAAAAGCCAATTGTCGTCTTTTCCCTTCCGTTTGATCCATTCAAGAGCGGCAGGAGTAATCTCCTCAGCCGACTCAATTCCTCCTCTACCTGTATCGATAGTTTCACGAAAACCGGCATTAAAATGCCAAGCACCGTGGCGGGAGGCAAACGGACTGATACTTGCGGTCCATAGCCCTTGATTACGCATCATTGCCCAGAGCGAACCGCCACGCTGCAAATCATCGACGAAACTTCGGTCAGGATCATCGACATATACATTCGCACGCGTACCACCGTGATTAATACAACCATTATTGATCCCGAATTGCTTGGTCACGAGAGCCGATCGGGACGGCAAGCATGGTGCATCTGAGCAATAATAATTCACAAATCTGACACCTTCTGACGCGATCCAATCAATAGTTGGCGAGGT
>QKHZ01000276.1 GCA_003249795.1 bacterium
GGATGCCGACGCAGGATGTCGACCTCATTGTCACGGCGGTGTCGATCGTTAATGACGTTGGTGGTAACTTGACGGAGGTGTTTGATAATCTTGCCCATACGATGCGCGAGAGACATCGGATTGAAGGAAAGATCAAAGCGTTGACGGCGCAGGGTAAGATGCAGGCGTGGGTCGTCTGTTCGCTTCCGCTAGGGATTGCGGCTGCGATTAATTTTATGATGCCTGGGTCGCTTGAGAAAATGGTGACGACTCCAATCGGATGGCTGATTATTGGTGTTGTTGCTGTGTTGGAGATTATCGGTGCTCTGGTTATTCGGAAAATTGTTGCGATTGAGGTGTAACCAGTTTTTTGTGGGTTTTAGCATGATGATGATTTTGCAGAAAATTCTTACTGATGAAACGGTTGTTCTGTTAGCGGCTTGCGGCTGTGGCGGGGCAATTGCTTACTTTGTGCTGAGTCTGATCATCAAGGCACGAGCGATGCAAAAAATGGCATTGCAGGATGAGATCATTGTGGCCCAAACGGATTCCGGTGTTCTGCGCGTATCACTTCCTGTCGCGCGTGCGATTGGGTATTGGATGACTGCAGTCTGGTCGAAACCGAAAGGCGGGGGATTTTTTGATCACTGGGTGAATTCTGTCCGTCAGCAGTTGTCTGCAGCGGGCAATCCTCATGGCTTGCGACCAGATGAGTACATCGGGTTTTATCCTGTGTGGATTGTCGTCGGTGCAATGTCGGGAATGATTTCGCACATTGCTGCTCCTGTCTTTCCCATGGATTCTTATATCGCGGTGATGGCTTGCGGCGGTGCGTTATTGTGGCGGAGTTGGTTGTTGTCAAAAATGCGGCGAAGACAACTGCTGATTCGCAGGGCGCTTCCTTTTTCGCTTGATATACTGACACTCGCAATGGAGGCTGGTCTTGACTTCACCGCTGCTTTGAATCGAATGGCGGGGAAATTGTCAGGGACTCCTTTGGGGCAGGAGTATGCGCTTTTGATTCATGAAATTCAGCTGGGTAAATCCCGTGCAGACGCGTTGCGTGATTTTTCCGCGCGGGTTGATGTTACAGAGGTGAGGACTGTTGTTGCGAGTTTGATTCAGGCGGATGAACTCGGAGCGCCGATTGGGCCGGTGCTTAGGATTCAGGCTTCGCAACAACGTGAACGCCGAAGTCATTCCGCTGAAGAGATGGCTATGAAAGCTCCAGTGAAAATGCTGTTTCCGCTGGTGTTCTTTATTTTTCCGACAACGTTTATTACGCTTGCCGGATTGATTTATCTTGCGCTAAGTTGACCGCATGCTTTGTGATGGGATATTAAACGATGCAGAATATGAGCCTCGTTGATGCAAAGACAAATGCGATTCTTGTTCGTGATGTAAGAGTTGCAGAATCAACATGGGAGAAGACGAGAGGATTATTGGCTCGTCCGGAGCAGGAGTGCGGGCAGGGATTCTGGATTGGGGGCTGCCGGTGCATCCATATGGTCGGGATGCGTTACGCAATTGATGTTGTTTTTATCAATGCTGCGGGAATGATCGTCAAAATCGATCATGAATTGAAGCCGTGGCGACTCGCTTTTTGTTTGATTGCGCGGAATGTGCTTGAGCTTCCGTGTGGTGGAGCAGAAGCGGTAGGGATTGCGGTGGGGCAGGGGGTTCGGCTTGTTCCGTTTTTTCAGAAGGATAATGCATGAATAACGGAGTCATGATTGAAATTTGTGATGGCCCTCAACGGGGGACATGCTTTCAGTTGTTGCAACCGGTGGTGACAATCGGCCGGGCGGCAGGCTGTGATGTAGTCGTCGAGCATGAAAGTCTGTCGCGTCAGCATGTGAAATTATCTGTGTTACCGGACGGCATTCGACTTGAGGATCAGAACAGTCAAAATGGAACTTATGTGAATGGCGAGAGGATTTCCGAGGCGCTTGTCCCCATTGGGATGTCATTTCGGGTGGGTGGGGTCACGCTGCGGGTGATCAGTGATTCAGGCGCCTCCAATCAGCTTTCGACATCCTCTGGCAGTATCCGTGGTGTTGCTTCGGCAAAAGAAAATCGCGGAATGAATCTCGGACAGCTAAATGCTGATAATAATGATGCTGTTACTTTTTTCGATCAAACACGCGGGAATAATTCGTCATTGCTTTGGGCGGTTTTGATTGTTGCGATCTTTGCTGGCGGCATTTATCTGATGCAATCCCTTGAAACGTCACGAATGGTCGACACGTCTTTTAAAATAGTCAAAGCACGACAGCAACAGGTCATGATGTTTCCTCATGCGTTCGGCTCTTTTCAGGCTGTTGGCACTTCCTCTGGACAAAACGTGATTGAAGTACAGCGATATTCAGGTATCCTTGCTGATAATTTGACGGCGTTGAGTAAGTCAGGCCGGACTCCTCCGCAAGAGTTTCTTGTTGTGACCGGTAATGTCGAAGGCGATGCTGATATTGACCTTCTTGATTCATCTGGCGGGGTTATTGATCAGTACCGGATTGTTGTGCGCGGGTTGACGCCGCGCCTTTGGCCGGAAGATATTCCTGCACATGAGGCGAAAGATTTGGCTGATCAATATGTCCGTGAGGCCAAGGTGCTCGAAAGTGATGGTTTCAGATATGATGCTGCTCAGCGATATAAAAATGCGGAGTTGCTTTACCGTAATCACGCTGGTGATTTGGATCATGCACAGTCGATTTTGCTTGAACGCAAACGCATGGAGACGCAGCTTGCTAAGGACTTGAGGAAAGTGTTTGACGATGCGATGGCGTCAGCATATCCGGTGATTGCATCACAAAATCAGCGCGATTCCAGAACCGCTTTTTTGTTACTCAGTGAAGGAAAGCTCTTGGTGCCTGATCCTGAATGCCTTGAGTGGCAGATACTGGATCTGTGGCAGGCCGAATTGCGCCGCAGGATGCGATGATTCTATTTTAGGTTCATGTAATCAAATTTATTATGGAGTTGGAAGTATGCTGATTGAATACACGGTAAATGGTAACACGGAACAAAAGGATCTTCCTGACGGAAGTTATATCATTGGTCGTAAAAAAACGTGTGACCTTATCCTGAGTGACCCGTCTGTATCTGGGCAGCATGTTCGCCTTGATATCGCCGGTGCTTCGGTTAGTATTCGCGACTTGATGAGTAAAAACGGGACGAAGATCAATGGGCAAAAAGTTGATGCTGCACCTGTTTTGCTCAGTGATGTGATTTCGATTGGTAAAATTGAACTCCGTTTTTTATCAGATACAGTTGCTGAGCCTGTGACTCATTCTGCGATTCAATTTTCGGATGATCCTGTTCCAGAGATTGAGGCTGGTAAGCCACTTGATTTTACACGGCCAGAAGCATCAGAACACAATGAGCAGACTCCTGTTACCTCACCGATTGCGGTTTCGGAATCTTCCGGCATGACGTTCGATTCTCCATCCACTTTTCCTGTTGCGAATACTCAGCCCAAGGGGGCGGTCGTTATTGTCCGCCCTGACATTGCATCTACGCCTGTGAATAATCGGAAGTTTTTATACGTTATGGGAGGATTTGCATCTTTATTATTGCTGATGCTTCTGGTTCAACCGATTGTGTTTCCACCGAAGGTTGATCGAAAGCCCAAGCTCTCAGAAGAAAAGTATATGAGCTTTGTGACGGAGCTTGCCAGAGCATTTACTCGCCAAGAGTATGATGTTGTTTATGAAAAATCAAAAGAACTTGATGAAAAGTGGCAGAGCAGTCATCCCTCTGGCCCGACAATGGAACTTGCAGGATATTTGACGCGTTTGTCGGAGCCATTTGCTGATGCTGCATCGGGCAAAACATCTCAAACCGACTGGAGGAAACTTTATACTGAGCATCTCGATCTTGATGAGCGTAACCGTTTTCCGGTAACGCTGGATGACTTTGTCCGCGAGATTGAGCAGAAGCTGCGTCTTGAAGCGCAGCAACAGGAGATTTTCAAAAAGGGGGAAGACCTGCTTGCGCGGAAACGTTATGACGAAGCAAAAGCTGCTTTCCTTGAAATCTCCTCGCAGAGTGTCTATTTTACACGGGTAGCCCCACAGGTCGAGAGGTGTGTAGTCGGCCGCGTTGCTGAGCTTCAGGCACAGTCAAAAGCCGCTGCAGAACAGGAAAATTATGAAGAAGCCGTTCGGGCAGGCCAGCAGGCGCAGGCCATTCGCAATGACGATCATTTTGCGTTTGAACTGAAGCGATGGGTTGAGTTTTACGAAGTTCAACAGGATCTTGATCAGGTGGGTACTCTACTCTCTTCAAAACGATACACTGATGTGAAACTGGCGGAATCGATTGTAAACCGATTACTTGAAAATCACTTGGAAAATCCGCTTGTTACAAAGCGCTTGCCGGATTATCGTGCTGTCATCAACAAAACGCTGTTTTTAAGAAAACTGGCTGAACTTTATAACGCGGGTGATTCCGATAGCGTTATAAAAATGCATGATGAACCGATTGCGACGGCTGTTCCTGAAGCCGCTCGTATTTTTAATCAATTTGAACAGATTTATAAAGATTTGAATCGTGCAGATAAGTCGTTGGCAGCTAAAGATTACCGTGGAGCACGCGCTGCGTGGATGTCTGTGCTTGCGACAGAGCCTAATCCGGAGAATGCGTTTCATAAGAAGGCGCTGGCAAAACTTTCTGAGTGGCCTCTGGAAAGAATCGGGGATATGGAAAGAAAAGCGGCAATGGATGCTTTTCGTGACGGAAAGTATCGAATCGCCCGTGAAAAACTTGACTTCATTCAAAAGGAATGCAAACTTGATATTTCGGGAGAGTTGGAAACAATTCACGATCAAGGCAAGAAGCTGTACAATCATGCGATTAACAACTGGCATGACAGGTTATATGCGCAGGCAACGCTTGAACTCTTCGAAGCGCGTGATCATTTTCTGCCGACGGAAGAGTGGTATAAACGAATTAATGACAGAATCATCCAGCTTCAAATAAAAGATCCTCGTCCCCACGATGATTGAGAGTTGAAGATGGTCGGATAGAAAGAGCCGCATGGGAAATAGCGAAATGAACGATCCGTTCGTCGGCCGTGATTTGATGGGCTACAAAGTCATCCGGCAATTGGGTCGTGGTGCGATGGGGACTGTTTATCTGGCAGAACAGCTTTCATTAGGCCGGAAAGTTGCTCTGAAAGTTCTGGATTCACGTTATAGCCGTGATACGACTTACATCGAACGGTTTGAACGTGAAGCCCGTGCAGCGGCCAGCCTTACACACTATAATGTCGTTCAGGTTTACGCCTTCGGGCGTGACGAAAAAGATGATCTCTACTATATCGTAAACGAATATATCGACGGCGGCAGTGTTCAGGAAAAGATCGACGCAGATGGGTCGATTGCGCCAGACACCGCTGTTGATATGATCCTGCAGGCTGCCCGTGGGCTTGAAGCGGCTGATGCACAGGGGCTGGTTCATCGAGATATCAAACCTGAAAATCTGATGCTCACCACAAGCGGCGCCGTTAAGGTCGCAGACTTCGGTTTGGCAAAAATCTCCACGGATAATAACTCTGGCGTAACTCAATCGGGTATGATTGTTGGGACACCGTACTATATGAGTCCTGAGCAAGCTAAAGGGATTTCGCTGGATATTCGGAGTGACATCTATAGTTTGGGTATTACCTTTTTTCATATGATTACCGGGCAGATTCCTTTTGATGCTGACAGCGTAATTGGTGTTCTGCTTAAACAGATTTCAGCCGAACGGCCGGATCCGGTCAGTATAAACCCGGCCGTTCCTGATGAAGTCGGGCAGATGGTCATCAAAATGATGGCACGAGATCCCTCCAACCGCCCTCAGACACCGGCTGAACTCGTGCAGGCATTGGGCACGCTTCAGCGTAAGATGCAGGATTCTGGTCAAGATGACGTTCAGGATGTCGAAAGCGCTACGGATGCAAATAAAACCGAAGTCTCCGGTCGTGGTACCCGTTATAAAAAATTGCGCTCATCGCAGGTGCTGAAAATCGCAGGCCGCCGGGTTCCAGAGAAGCTTCTGCGGAAGATGAAAGAAACTTCTACTGGTGACAACGGCGTATTTCTTGAGGGCCAACACGCTTATAACGAAAATGATGTCGTGGACGTTTTCTTTCGTGTTCCCGGCAGGAAGGGATGCTTTGCTGCTGTAGGACTTGTGCGGTGGAAGTCAAGAGATAAGAATGCTCCAGGAATTGGGATGTCTTTTCTTAAAGTCAGCCCGGTACAGAATGTCCCCGGTGCAGTAGAAGCCTCGCGACCGGAAAACGCACCTGCATTGCAGCGCCTTAATGCGCCTGAAATCCTTGAGATCCTGACACGTTCGCCACTTCATTGCAGATTGCTGCGTTATTATTACGCAAACGTTAATCAAAAAGTTACGGTTAGGCAGGTTGCAAATGCCATGGGGGTCGCTGTCCGGATGCTTGACGATCCGCTACAGGATCTTAGAAAACTGGGGCTTGCCCAACTGTCACCAGACCAAACGGTATCTTTTTTTTGGCCGGAAAATGTGCCTTTACAGCAGTGTCTTGTTGATTGGATCAGTGAATACGGCTTACGCTAACACCTGATTGCTTCTGAGGGTCAACACAAACCGGAAAGATTCGATGATTGCTTGAATCTCGTTTTTCACATTCATATACTTTCAGGAATTGGCAAACCTGAAAGAGAAATGAAGGAAATTCATGCAAACTAGCAACCTTGATTGTTCCAATAAAAGTAAACGCGGTTCGATTCGGTTAGTCGGTTTTGGAACCGATTCGGATGATGGTGTCAGCCGGATTACCAGGCTTGATAAAGAAACCGAGCTTCATGGCGGTTCAGTCCAGACGCATTCTGCGATGCTAGAACGGGCGCAGGAAATTTTGACGGAAATTAGCCGTCGCGGTTACCAGATGGATTCGCTGACATATGAAGAATATGAAGAAGTTGCCGCTCTTGTGGCGGAGATGAGTACGTGTTGTTCCGAGGCAGGGTCGCACTAACTTTATGACAGATTCGTCTGTTTGTTCGCTTTTTTGTTGCATCAGATGGTGCTTTATTATATCCTATGTAAGAGCAACAGGTTGCCGTGTATTTATCACGTGCAGCCTTTCTTCTTTTGGATACGACTAATGATTTGGATCCGTTTTTTTCTGTTTCACTTATTACTGTTTGCCTGCAACCTTCTGCCGGCACGGTTTAACTATTGGATTGCGTTGCGTCTTGGAGATCTTGGGTTCTTTTTGCTGGATCGTCAGGGGCGCGCTGCGGTAATGAGTAATTTATCGCATGTTTTTCCTGATGCTACGCGACAACGGATCCGCTATGAAACCCGTTGGGTCTTTCGTAATTTTTCAAAATATCTGACTGAGTTTTTTCGCTTTCGGCAGTTTGACCGCGAATTCTTCGGTCGGCATGTAAGTTATCGTGGTCTTGAGCATGTTCAGGGAATGCTGGACAATGGCAAAGGTTGTTTGATTACTTCCGCCCATATTTCCAACTGGGAACTCGGTGGTGCTGGAATGGCAAACGAGTTTCCGGGGCGTGTGAATGTTGTGGCGGCTATGCATGCGAACCTGCAAATCAACCGGCTTTTCCTGCGTGAGCGTGAGAGCCGTGGGGTACGTGTTCTGGATATGGAAAAAGCGCCGCGCCAAGTTATTCGGGCGTTAAAAGAAAATGAAATCGTCTGCATCCTTGGTGATCGCGATCCGACAGGACAGGGCGTTGAGGTGAGTTTCTTTGGCAAAACCTGCCGTTTCCCTCAAGGACCTGCACGATTTGCGCTGCAGATGGGAACGGGGATGATTCCCGGTTTTGTTCTGAGGCGTACCAATGATAGTTTTGTTGTCTGTTTTCATCCCCCGATTCATCCCCCGGAAGATGGGACTAAGGATGAAAAGGTTAAGGTGATGATGCAACAGTTTGCAAATCAGATGGAAAGCGTGATCCGTGAGCATCCTGAGGAATGGGGTGTATTTTACCGGGTCTGGGAGGAAGCATGGACAAGCTGAAATTCTGCGCACTGATACCTTCATACAATGAAGAGCCGCACATCGCTGAAGTTGTTCGCCGCACTCGTCAGTTTGTTGACGATGTTATTGTATATGATGACGGTTCTTCGGACAATTCTGTCCAAGAGGCCGAATCCGCTGGAGCCACTGTGATCCGCCATCCGCAGAATATGGGCAAGGGTGCGACTCTTGCTGATGGCATGGACTGGGCTGCTGAAAACGGGTATGACGCCGTTCTGACGCTGGATGCAGATGGTCAGCATCTGCCAGAGGAAATTCAGCCGTTTCTGGATGCGATTCAGAATGCGGAAATGGTAGTTGGCAGTCGAATGGCTGAGCGCAAGGACATGCCGTTTGTGCGCTGGAACACCAATTTGTTTATGAGTTGGGTGGTATCAAAACTTGCTCACGTGCGCATTCCTGATAGTCAATGTGGCTTCCGGATGATCAGCACGAAGGCATGGAAATCTGTTGAGGTTTTGTCCCGGAATTTTGATTTTGAAAGTGAAGTCCTTGTCGCAATTGGCCGTGCTGGTTACAGAATCACGGATGTGCCGATTAGCACTGTATACGGAACCGAAGTCAGCAAAATCAATCCTGTCAAGGATACGATCCGTTTCTTCAAGATGGTTTGGCGGTTGTGGTGGGCACGCAGTCCCCGTGGAGCCAAGGCTTGAGCCCGGCTCAACTTTCTGAAACGGCATATAAAAAGAAACGTGCCGAAATGGTGCGTGTACAGTTGGTCGGCCGCGATATTACTGATCGCGCTGTTATTTCTGCTATGCGCAACATTCCTCGCCACAAGTTTGTATCCCCGCTCAATCTGGATGAAGCGTACGAGGATCATCCGCTGCCGATTGCGTGTAATCAGACGATTTCCCAGCCCTATATCGTTGCGCTGATGACTCAGCTTTTGCGGGTGGAAAAAGGATGCCGCGTACTTGAAATCGGTACTGGCAGCGGTTATCAGACTGCCGTACTTTGTGCTTTGGGTGCTCATGTATATTCGATCGAGCGCCATGAAGAGTTAACCGCATTTGCAGATGATCGTCTGGATGAACTGGGCTATTCAGATCAGGTTGAGTTGTTTGTGGATGACGGTTCAATCGGCTGTGAAGAAGAAGCCCCGTTTGACCGGATTATTGTTACCGCGTCAGCTCCTGAAATCCCTGAGGCGCTTATCGATCAGCTTGCTGTTGGCGGACTGATGGTGATTCCTGTCGGTAAGAAAGTTCAGAAACTGTTGGTCTTAACACGCAATGAAAACGGGGTTCATAAAGAAACTGTTACCGATGTCCTCTTTGTCCCTCTTATTGGCAAGCAGGGATGGAAAGATAAGTAACGGACCTAGAAGTCCGCTTAAAAAAATGATCAGAGTGGCAGGTCGTCTTCGATATCCAGCAGATACCGCAAACCGAGAATGAAAATGGCGCGCTTTACTGTCATGCTTGCGCCGATGATTCTTAAGCGGAAATTGTGTTCATGCTGCTTTTGCGCGAGGTTTGCGACCATTCCAATTGCGATCGACGAAAGAAATGTGCATTCTTTTAAATTCAGTAGTATATCATGCTTGATGTTTTGAAGAACAGTGAGGTGTGAGGCAACTTCTTGAGCAGCATCACTACCGAGAATTCGGCCTTTAATTGTTACTACTGGGCTTCCATCACTCAAAACCGATGAACAGAGTTCAACACTTCCCGGTATAACACATGGAAGATCTTTCATCAAAAGGTCTAACTCATTTTGCGATAGATTTTCAGATCCTACCATAGCCATCCCCCTCATTAATTATTATATAGTAAAAAAATAGCGGGAGGCAATGTAAATATTCAAAAATTAACAATGGTTATATAACTTTCCAAAAAAACGAGCTTTGATGTCGGGCTGTGATATAAAATGATACAAATCGGCAGACGCATGAATATGCGCCTGCTGTTTTTGTATCTTGAGTTTAAACGATTTATTCAAATATGCGAACTTGAGTTTCCTGACCGTTAACAATATTGACAAAGCCAAACAGCTCTTCAACGTGTTTATTGAGCAAGCGGACGCAACCGTTTGAGGTTCGTCCCGGAATCGACTCTGGCTTTCCAGTGCCATGGATGCCCAGCCCCTGTGTATCACAACCTTCAAGTCGAATCCAACGGGTACCGAGGATGTTTTCTGGATGGCCAAACGGATACACTTTTCCATCTGCAGGGTTGGTCCACTGCGGATTCGGGGTCATGCTGACGCAGAGATATGTCCCCGCCGGTGTCTTGTTGTCAGGCCCGACAGCGCAGGGATAACGGGCGATCCACTTTCCGTCCAGATACCACGTAAGAGTCAATTCTTCTTTATCAACGAGAATAAAGCATTGGCCTTTAAAGATTTTGATCCGTTGGCCTGTGCGTAGAACGCTGTTGCTCTTCAGGTGGTTGACAGCTGCGATAGCCGTCCAGTTGATACCGTAGTGATTGCCAATTGAATTGAGTGATTCTCCCGGAGCAACCGAGTGCATGATTGCGTCGCTTGTCGGCGCCGGGCTGAATACAAGGCGCCGGTTGAGCAATGTCAGGTTCGCGACAATACGTTCTCGTACAGTTTTGGGGATGAATCGCGCGCCGTCCATTCCAATCGCCAGAGAGTACATTTGCTGAATGGCTTCCCACTTGTCATAGACTGGATTGTTTTCCTGTGCGTAATACACAAACCATGTGTCTGCAAGCGCCAATGCGGACATACGGCCAGCCTGAGTATCGGGATACTTTTGTGCTGCGGTTTTCCATGCGTTTTGGGTTTCGTTTTCTTTCTTTTCGTGGCGGTAGAGGATACCGCTGCGATAAAGAGCGGCTGCAAGAAAACGGGGGGCGAGATCTTCTGTTTGCATCGAAGACAATGCTTGTTGCGCCTTGGCAAAATCGCCATTTTGCGAAATTTTGTCAATCTCCGTAAAACGTTCACGAACGGCTTTTTCTTGCTCCGAAACCTGCGGGGGCGTTGTTACTGCCGCCACTGGTTTGGTTTGTGGGGCAGGCGAATCGTTCCTGACTGGCTGTGGAACAGGTTTGGGGGGAGGAGGCATCAGAATTTGATCCTGCCCGTCAGGAGATTCAGCTGGTGTGCTTGCCGTTTGTTCTGATTTTGTCGGGATCAGATTTTTCTCACGCAAATAGGTCAGCAGATAAAAACCGCCGACTGATGCAGCGATCAGAATCAGAACAAGAAAAATCATGCCTAAAGCAGATTTTTTCTTCGGCGCTCCGCTAAATCCCGGGTGCGTACCGTTTTCAAAATACTTCTTTTGACTCATAGGGCCTCCGCGGTGATTGTTTATCAAAATCAACAGTAATTGATTGAAAATCAGTTTTGTACTTATTCATTATTATACGGATTTACTCTCTATCCTTTCAACTTTTTCCGCATTCCTGTCAACAAAGTTTTGAAACGCAGGATAACGCGGCAGAATGAAATGCGGAATCCGCAATTCGTATTTGTTTTTTTATTTACCCAACTCAATGTATATAATAAATTTAGCTCATATTGGGAGGATGGGCATGGACTCCGATTTGACTGCGGAACGTTGTGACCTCTTGCTGGATCGCCTTTCACAAACGAAAGGCCCGATCTGGATTCTGATGCATGATTATCCTGATCCGGATTGCCTAGCGGCTGCTCTCGGGATGCTGTGCCTCGTGACAAATGCAGGCAATGACGCATGGATTGTCTATGGTGGCGGAATGGGCAGGCCTGCGAATAAGGCGATGGCAGGTCTTCTGCAGATGCCGATTCATCTGCTCGGGAAAACAGCTGTGCCTGATCCGGAAGGGGTTATTCTTGTTGACACGCAACCTGGAACAGGCAACAATTCGCTTGATGACGGACATGTGGTGCTATTTGTTCTTGATCACCATGTGGATCGTGAACCTGAAAATAATGGTCAATATCGTGACATCCGCCCAGAATATGGCAGTACAAGCACGTTACTTTACGAGTACTTGCGCTACAGTAAAGCGTCATATGATGCTTCGGTTGCTACTGCTCTCGCGCTTGGGATTTTGACAGATACAGACGGTTTGGCTCGAGATGCCACTCCGTATGATATTGATGCATATTCCGCGTTGCTCCCGATGGTTGACTTGGATGTTTTGCGAAAGGTTTTGCGACCGCCTCTATCAGACGATTACTTCATCATGCTTAATCGTGCGTTGCGGCGCGCGGTGCGGTATGGTGAGGCGATTGTATCGAATGTTGGTGAAGTGCCTGAGCCGGATTTGCTGTCTGAGGTGTCAGAGCTTCTATTGAGGAACAAAGGGTGCGCGTGGGCATTGGCAACAGGGATTTACAATGGGAGGGCGTATTTTTCATTACGAATCTGTCCGCCCCGCAAAAACGCCGCACCGATCATTCAGGCCACGGTTGGGGATGAGGGGCATGGGGGCGGTCATGCGGTTGCCGCTGGCGGTGTGATTATCCCGGTAGACAAAAATCCTGAACGAGCGGCTCTGGAGGCGATTCAGCGGTTTCTTGCGTATGTCGGAGTCGATGCGGTTTCAGAAAGAAGTATTTGTCCTGCAGAGTAATCCATTTTCACAAAGTGATTCTATTTAACTCAGAACGAGTGCCTGAAAATCTGGGCAGATATCTTCTTGACGAGAGCCGCGAGTTCACTATACTGATTCATCTGTCCAAAACGCCGGGGTGGTGGAATGGCAGACGCGTTGGATTCAAAATCCAATTTGGGCAACCAAGTGCGGGTTCAAGTCCCGCCCCCGGCACCACCTTATAACAAAAAGCCTTTCGCTATATGCGAAAGGCTTTTCATTATTCATTTGAGTGAGTGGATTATCGCTGTCGTTATGAGTCTTTTCTGATCAGAATCAGCGTTTGGTCTGTATCGAGGCGTATCGGTTGAGCTGGACAAATGTCTTCACCGGTAAGAAGATTTGTCCAATCCTGAATTCCATCGCGAAGACTTGCCGTAAAGACACGCGGTTCATTGGCATGATTGATGATGAGATAGACAATTCCCGGTTTTCCCTCCAGCCGTAAAAATTCCACGTTATCAACATTTCCGCAACAGATTGCATCCGGTTCTACCACTTCACTGATAATCTTCTTGAAATAATTACTCGCGGCAGGCTGAGGACTGCGCATATATTGCCGGAAGATCTCTGTGCCTGCAATGATTGCCTGTCCTTTACCATAGCGATTTGAGATGACAGCATTGTTTCCATTTGCATACAATACTTCAGGTTTTCCTGTTGTTGCTGTATACTCACTCCAGAATAGACAGGTCTCTGCAGTTCCGTCGGTATAGAGAATTTCGGGGGCTGTTTCTTTGTTTTCACGGTCATTAGTCCAGCAGCCGAAAACGGTATCGAGCCCGAATCCAGGGGCGTGATATTGAAGAAATCCGTTTTCATCGCGAAAGGCGAAAGGGCTTTCTGCAATCAATGTTCCACCGTTTTTGACAAAGACTTCCAGCATGTCTGCAAGTGTTTTCGTCATATGTTCAATCATCGGCAGAAGGATCAGCTTATAGTTGCCGAAGTCGTCATATTGATGTTCGGTCAGACAATCAGCTCCGATTTTATTGTCCCACAGCATTTTGAACGCGCCGAAGCGCGACAGATGTTCGCCTTCGTAAGTTTCTGGCACATGAGCAGGCCCGCAAAGTTGTGTCATCATGATTTGGTTCAGTTCTGGAGTAAGAACCGCGGCTTGATGTTTGGGAAATACATGATTGAAAACAGATGCGTGTTGTTGAAGTATTGCGGCGAAATCAGCGGCCGCCTCTGCGCGGCGCGAAACAGAGCCATCCCATTTGACCAGATGGAACAGGCCGACCTGACCTTCTGAGATACGGCTGCGATAGTTCCAGAGCAAAATGCATTTTACGTTATGGCCGATCATCTGCCAGAGCAGTCGCGTGCGTTCTGTTTCTTTCAACTGCCGCATGTTCGGGCCGGCGCCGGTTTCTAGAACATAAGTGTATCGGTTTGGCGCTTGTGAAACAGAGCGGTAACGGCTTTGCTTGTAGGCATGCCTCATTGCCGGATGATCTTCAATATCGAATGAGTGTTCGGTATGATAAAATGAAAAGCCCATGACATCCATCGACTTAGCGACATCTCCCAAGTCAACCCCGAAATCAGCTGCTGAATACGGTCCGTTCAGTGCGGCAAAATGGTTTACAATATTTGACGTTGTAAAATGTTTGTGTTTGTCGTTGTCTTTGACGATTTGCGTGATCGACTTCAAAAGATTAGCTAGCCGATACTGCCGGAAAATCAGCCATTCACAAGCAGCCAGCTTCGATGAGCCGAAGCCAACTTCATCCCAAGACGTGTAGCGAAAGGTTTTATTGGTAGACCACGCTTTATTCAGATTTTCTATCGTTTCATATTTGTCTTTCAGCCACAGCCGGTATGCATTGATCGTGTGTTCGCATTTGCAGGTGTCGCTTTCCGGCTCATTCCAGATCATCCATCCGAGCAGGTTCGGATGGTCGCAATAGCGTTTGACGACCGTAGACATGAGTGCATTTGTTTTTTCTCGATAGGGCTGGTAGTCCGGGCAGGTGGATTCTGTCCACCATTCGGGAATGGAATTGCCGCAATATGTTCGAAACATTCCTCCAAATTGGATAATGATATTTAGGCCATGCTTTTTGGCCAGTTCCATTGCATAGTCAACTTTGTCAAATTCATAGACTCCGTTAGAAACTTCAATTCGTTCCCACGCCGCAAAAATCCGAACTGTATTGAAATTCAGTGTTTTGATTGTTTCATAATCATGATCCCACTGATCCTGTGGCCAGTCGGTTCCTAGAGCATATGGCACGCAAGATGTTCCGAAGAGGAATGTCTCATTTGTTGGTGAATTCATATTATAACCCTTTGTGATTAAAGAAATAATGTGTTGCGCTGCTGTTGTGTAGCCGTAAATCAAAAGCGAAGATATTTTAATTATATCATAATAACTCTTATTGCCATATAAGCAATAGCGCGTCTTGGAAATTATTTTGATTGTGATACGGTTTAATAGAAGCATTTATGTGTATGAAACATATCATCTGGAAGCAAACTTCTTTGCAACTTCTACCCTTTCCGGTAATATTAAGTCTGTGTGTGTGGGGGCACGGGAAAATTGACAGGTATTGTGTTTGTTGTTTGAAAAGGAGATTTTTTCGTGCCGACCTATGAATATGAACATGAAGGCGATGGCTGCGAGTTTGGAAAAGTGTTTCAGGTTGACCAATTGATTTCTGAGGATGCCTTGAAAGTCTGCCCTTCGTGTGGTCAGCCGGTTGAACGATTGATTGGCCCTACCTTTATCAGCAAGCCAACCAGTGACAGCTCACTTCGTGATAAGGGATTTGCGAAGTTGGTAAAGCGTGATAAGGGCGTCTATGAAAATGTGACGGCAATGGACGGTGAAAGTCGCTATTGGCATGCCGACAAGCCTGAAACAATGCCGAATATTCAAAAACGGATCTCAGACTAGCTGGATCACCTTCGCGCCGCGAGAGACACGGAAGTTAAAAATGATTCTATCCAGAGTTCGCCGGTTCTCATTATTACTGTTGTTCCTCATCCCTATCCTTGCATATGGAGCGGATCAGCTTGTATGCCAAGTTTGTCATAAATCGATTACCGGAAAATATGTAAAACTCACGAATGGCAATCGAACCGTCTATGTCTGTGAATCCTGCATGAACAACAGTGACAAGTGTGTCATGTGCGGTTTTCCTGTTGCCAAAGGTAAAAAACTGTGTCCGTCGTGTGAGAAAAAAGCGCCGACATGTGACTTCTGCCATAAGAAATGCATTGGGAAATATTCCAGATTCAATACGGGGGAAATTGCCTGCAATGAGTGTATGAGTGGCCCTGTATGTGCCCGTTGCGGTCACCCGACTCCAGGGGTAACATTGGAGGATGGCAAAATAAATTTATGCCCTAAGTGCAATAAAGAAGCGTTGCGTTGCGCCGCTTGCGGTTCTGTGATCATTGGCCAGTATGCAAAGCACCCTTATGTTGATGGTGTTTTCTGCATGAATTGTGAAAAGATACACCCCAAGTGCGGTATGTGCGGCAGACCGATAGCCACACGGCCTGTAATGAAACTGGCTGGTGAGCGTCCAATTTGTCTTGAATGCTTAAAGACATCAATCTTGACGCAGGACGGTATGCAAACGATGCTTGAAACCAGTGCTGCATTTGCATTCAAACTCTATGGAATGAAGGTTGATCACCAGTTGCCGTTACATCTGGTCGATGACATTGATCTGGTTCGCAAGGACAGCGGAATGCCGGGAAGCGGACAGGAACTTGGGTTGTTTTACCGCAATGGTGATGATTTTTCAATATATGTACTGGCTGGATTGCCTCTAGAACTTGCGACAGAGACAATGCTGCATGAATGGACGCATGCGTGGTTTGCTGAAAACGGGCATGCGCTTCATCCCCGGTGGGTTCAGGAAGGATTCTGCCAGTGGATGGCCTCGAAGGTTCTGAAGTCGAAAGGCTATACCAACGGCTTTGTTCGTCTGCGTGATCGGACTGATATGTATGGTAAAGGATATCGCTATGTCCAGTCGATCGAAGATGACGCTGGCAGTCCACAAGCCGTATTTAAATATATGAAATCCGAACCTGCCTCAGGGGCACCGCGACAGCGGGATGGTCAATAAATCAGAGTGTTTTTTCTCTTTGATCTGTTTCTTGACGCGCAACAATGGTTATCTGTGCATGAAATACACATGTCTTTCAGCGGTTTCCGCCTTTAGCCTCTGTCTGTGCATCCCCTGAGATCATCTCTGGTTGTGTGGTGTTTTGTATTGCATGCTATCCTTTTGAGCATGATGGCAATTTCACATAAATGTGGCGTTTGGTTAACTGAAAGGCGAATGGATGAAAACAGCAGTGCTTGTTGGTGCAAGTTCAGGGATTGGTGAAGGCCTTGCCCGGCTACTTGTTTCGAATGGTTATACCGTTTGCATTACCGGTCGCCGAAAGGAAAATCTTCACCGAATTTGTAATGAATTCGGTGATCGTGCAAGTTACTCTGTCATGGATGTTGATGATGCAAGTTCTGCGATAAATGAATTTGAAAAGATCACCGAGAATTTCCATCAGGTTGACCTTGTCGTCATTAGTGCAGGCACTGGCTTTATTGATCCTGAATTACCTTGGCAGAAGGAAGAGCAGACAATTAAAACCAATGTCTCGGGTTTTGCCGCAATCGCTAATTCGGCATACCACTTATTTAAACGACAAGGGCATGGCCATCTTGTTGGGATATCTTCCATTGCTGCGGTTCGGGGAGGGCCTGCCGCTGCATATAATGCATCAAAAGCGTTTGTTTCTTCGTATCTTGAAGGACTGCGTTGCAGAATTGTGAAGGACGGTTTGCCGATCTTTGTTACAGACATTCGCCCCGGGCTTGTTGACACCGCGATGGCTCAAGGGGAGGGACTGTTCTGGGTTCAACCTGTTGATAAGGTTGCGCGTCAGATTTATTCTGTGATTGCAAAAAAGAAAAAATACGCTTCTGTAACCAAACGATGGGGGCTGATTGCTATGCTTCTCAAAATCCTTCCGGATGCCATTTATTGCAAGATGTAGTATCCCGAATAGTTATGTGGATTTCATGTCGACGTTTTTGCGGCTTATTTCGTCTGAGTCTGAATACGAAATAGTGCAGTATGTTTTCAATCGACAACAGTGCAAACTCTTTTTATTGACAGAACGAAAACAACGGGCAAAATTGAAGATATAGGGCTGTTGGCAGGATTATAAAAGTCATGAATGATCAGTTGGATGACGGGCAGGACTCAGTGCAGACAATGGATCCAGATTCAGCTGCACCTCAGGATGACGTTAAAGAAGGCGATTCGTCCTCTGGAAATGCAACTGATGATGAAAATCACCCATCGAATGATTCTGAAAAAACGTTGACGCTTGAAAATGCACGTGTACTTGTTGTTGAGGACAGTGCGCCAATTCGCATGCTTGTAAAGAAAACGCTGGAGATGCGAGGAACGACGGTTGATGAGGCAGCCAATGGGCGGGAAGGCCTTGATACTCTCCGAAAAGGTTGTTCGCGTGACTTCCGCTATGATCTGGTTGTTCTGGATCTGATGATGCCCGGAATGGGCGGGCTTGAGATGCTGCAACACCTTCGGGCCGATCAGGAGATCCGCGGAACGCGCGTGATTGTCGTTACCGCCAAAAACAGCAGGGCTGATATTCTTCAATGCGCTAAATTCGGTGTGGCGAATTATCTTTTGAAACCCTTCACGACCCAGACGCTTGTTGATGCGATTGAGAAAGCGTTACAGAAACCGGATTACGATACCGTTCTTCAGGAACGCCGCAAGCGAGGTGTAGCCATCTCAATCGGTAAAGCTGAGGAAATTCATGAAAAGCTCGTTGATGCTGTAGAAAAGGCGACGGAATATTTTCTCGAAAAGAAACCGGTTGATGACGATATGCTAGGAGTAATGAAAAATCTCGTATTGTTGATGGAAGACGCGATGAAGCCGAAGGCTTGAGTCGAGACCGCGTTTCTGCGGGAAATAGCACGATTTTTAGTTCAAGAATCCAGTTTAATCTCTTCAAACCGTAATGGATTGACTAGCCTTTTTTGTGGGGAAGGGGACTTGTCATCGATCGCTTCAAGAAGAATGTCACATGCGATTCTGGCCATCTCTTCGAAGTTTTGAATACATACATGGGCTTTCTTCAGTGGAAAAGTCGAGCCTGTCCATCCGTCAAAGCAGCCCCCAATCTCAGGCGTGATACCTTTGCCTTGTAACGCTTCGCTCAGTCTGATAATACTTCCTTGATTTGTCGAGATGATTGCTGATGGGCCTTGTGTGATTTGTTTAATTGAATCGGAAATGTCAGTGTTATTATTGTGCGATGCCAGGTGTGACTCAAGTGAATGCAAGTCATGTGTTTCAATCGGGATGATTTTAATTTCTTTTGGAACCGGTATACTTAGCGCTCCACCCAGACGCGCTTGCTGAACAGCGTTGTCTGGAGGGAAATTCAAGAATATTGTCCGGACACCATCCTGAATGCATCTTTGTACGAGCCCGGCTGCTGCGTCATGGTTGTTTGTAGTAACGACGGGAGAATTTGATGACTCAGGGGATCGGTCAAGAAAGACAACCGGCACCCCCTTTTCCCTGAGTTTAGCGTGGTCATCATCTTCGATGTTGCTTGATCCCGGGATAATTAATGCGCCATCGGCAACATTCTGCTCCATGCGGCCTAATATTCGGCTATAGGTTTCAGGGTCTCCGTGTTGGAGGGTGATCAGAAGGTCATAGCCGTGTTCGGCTAGGTACAGGCTGGCAAACTCTGCCGGACGCCGTTCTGTGGCACTGTTCATGTTTTGGAGAATCATCCAGATCGTGAACGTTTTCCCGGCAACAAGTGAACGGGCTGCAAGATTCGGCCTGTAACCAAGACTTGCGGCCGTTTGTTGAATCAACTCACGCGTTGCAGGTTTTACGCGCTCATCCTCCCGCAGTGCCCGGCTGACCGTTGATATGTCAACCTGGCACTCGCGGGCGATATCGCGCAGTGTTGTTTTCATTTACTTCATGATCCTGTAGGTTCTGATTTCAAACGGCTTCATGACCAACCCAATCGAGTCTCCGGTGTTGATTTGCGATACATTATTCCATTCCATCAGGTCGGTTTCAACAAATTTTGAGGATTCTGCTAATTTTAGCGTCCCCTTTGACACCTTCCCACCGGTTTCAACCAGACGGAGGATGATATCGTCGTTTTTCTCGGCACGTTTAACGACTTCAAGGCTAATGTCTGCAGCATCCAGCACTGCGGGGGCTTTTGCCGAGAATGTTTTTCCGGCAAATGTTAAAATGCCCTGATTCAGACACATGCTTTCGGCGATGACATCCGATTCTTGCAGTGTTCCTTCGTGTGGAAGAAGAGAGTAGACAAACTCGTGCTTGCCTTGGTCTGCGTCTGGGTCAGGATAGGTTGACGAACGCAGCAGGTTCAGATCCAGAATGTTTTCTTTAACCTTGTATCCGTATTTGCAGTCATTCAGCAGTGCAACACCATAGTTACGGTCTGACAGGTCTGCGTATTTGTGGGCGACGACTTCAAACTTTGCCATGTCCCATGTTGTGCTGTCATGCGTTGCGCGTTCAGCATAACCGTATTGGATGTCGAATGTAGCTTTTTCTGTCTGAATTGCGGTTTCAAAGGCAACTCGCAGCATCCGGTGTTTTTCTTGCCAATCGACTGTTGTCGCAAAGTCCAGACGTTTGCTGTTCGCATCCAGCGTCACAACTTGGGTGATCTCGGATTTACTGCCGATTGCAAGGGAAAATTTTAACGCAGAACGTGCGGGTCCCTGGCAGAGAGCTTCTGCTTTAATAGTACGAGCGTTTTCTGCAAATTGATCAGGATAGTAAATGTCTATATCCCAAGCGTCCCAGTTGCAAGGGCGGTCTTCGTATAGGTTAAACAGGTTGCCTTTCCCGGCCAAGACTTCGCAGTTTGCCGTTTTGTCAATTGCGCGGGTAATGGTTCCGTCTTCCGAAAACTCATAACGGATGAGATCGTTTTCCAGCACAAGCTCAGATGGCGCCGGTGCCTGAGTTGCAGCATCCGCCTTTTTAAGCTGAAGGGTTGCGTTCGGATCGATTTTAAGGAGTGCGACGGCATTGCCGTTTTCAACCTGTACAGCATCCAGTTCTCCGCTGCCGGAAGATGCAGAGCAGCCGCTCCAGCCTTCCGGTAACGTGATGGT
Source organism: bacterium (assembly GCA_003249795.1). GTDB lineage: Bacteria > Planctomycetota > SZUA-567 > SZUA-567 > SZUA-567 > SZUA-567. Next base: position 20,774 of record QKHZ01000276.1, read on the forward strand.
TCCGCGATAGGGCACGGATAATGTATTGATCAGAGTCAGCGCTGTGTCGTCGTCGCTCATCAGGCATTTTACTGCATCCGCTTCAATCTCATTTAAGGTCTTCGCCATTTGGGCATGCTCTGCGTGTGTTACCTGATAAACTTCGGTAATGCTCGAACCAGGAAGAATATCATGGAACTGGTTGATTAAAAGTGTTTTCCAGAGCTTGTCCAATGTCTCCTTTGGATAGCGGTCTGAAGGCATCATTGTGCAAAGGTATTCTATTTCGCGAAGGCGAAGCTCCATTTTCCGGTTCATCTTTTTCACGAGAGCCTGGGTCGTTAGGGTCGCACGGTGAAGTTCGAGGTACAGTTCGCCTACCCATGTCTGCAGCAGATCTTTTTTGTTCTTTAAGCGATCAAAGAAGTCTTTTGCCGTTCCGAACTTCACTTTTGGTGTTCCGGCCAGATTCTGCTGTCGCAGTCCGTATTCAATATGGTTTTCGCGCGGCCCGCCGCCGCCGTCACCGATCCCGAACAGGCACATGAATTCGTCCAGAATATGGTTCTCAGCAAATTGATTCTCTGCCTTAATTTGTCCGTGCGGGCGTAGTTCGCTGTTGTAGGTGTCTTCCGGAGGGAAGTGGGTAATCACTTCGCTGCCATCAATTCCGCGCCATTTGAATGTATGGTGCGGGAATTTATTGAACTGGCTCCAACTGATCTTTTGGGTCAGGAAGTAATCAATCCCGCTCTTTTTCAAAATCTGCGGCATTGCGGCAGAGTAGCCGAAGACGTCAGGAATCCAGAGGTTTTTCACGTCTTCGCCGAACTCATCCATATAAAAGTTCTTACCGTGAAGGATTTGACGGACAAGGGATTCGCCACTGGTGACGTTGCAGTCGGCTTCAACCCACATGCCGCCCTGCAGCTCCCATGAGCCTTCCTTTACTTTCTCTTTGATTTTTTCGTAGATGGAAGGGTAGTACTGCTTTGTGAATGCATAGTGTTGCGGTTGTGATGCGCCGAAGACGTAGCCCGGATAGCGTTCGATCAGGCTAACCTGAGCGGCAAAGGTACGTCCGCATTTACGGATTGTTTCCCGAACAGGCCAGAGCCAGCCGGTGTCAATGTGGGCGTGGCCGACGGCAATTGAGGTTAGTGCGGTTGCATCAGCCTGAAGATCCAGCATCTCTTTCAGTTGTGCGCGTGCCAATGTTGCGTTGTCCGGGTTTTCTGCATATGCTGAGATCGCGTTATTGATCGATCGGATGATTCTTCCTGCATAGGCTGAACCATCTTCTTTATTTTCCAGCAGGCTGAGGAGGACTTCCAGATCCATTAGAAGCTGGAATACTTCGGAACGGTATGTTGATAGTCGCATGGTTGATGCCGTCGCGGTTACAGTGCCGTAACGGTCTGGGCATTTATCATCCGGGTCTTGCTTACGGTTCAAGCCGAATAGGTGGCTGGCAGATGCGTCTACCCAAAGATCTATCGATTCACCACCTTTTGCACATTGGATGACCGGAAATAATCTGCGCTCACAGTTTTTGTGAAAAATACTTCCGGAACTGAGAGAGTAGAGCGCTGTTCCTTCGCCATTAAAAATAAGGCCTTCACCACAAATATCAATATCGGTAACGACAACCTTGCCTGCCCATGCCGCGGGAACGTTGCCAGTTAAATGAAACCAAGCGTTTTCCCAGTTATGCCCCCAGATTTCGCCTTCCTTGATCGGCTTGTATTCACCTGCCAGTCGATCTACAAACTGAACCGGATCTTTGCAGAACCGATAGGTTGCATTCAACTCAATGGAGTCTCCGGTAACCGCATCCGCAACGCGTTCTGCAAACTTTTTTGCACGCCCCCGCAGTAACTTTAACTGTGATTTAAACATAGCAATCCTTTGATTCATAAGCGTAACCGTAAAAGACGATACAAAGACAAAGTGACAATACCCCAAATACAATCGTTTGCAAATGAAAAATACAATCGTTTGTATTTTCTTGGAATATTTTGTCTGGTTCGCGTTTGCCTGTCGAAGGTTTGCTTGAAGATTAACAACGTGTTGTTTATAATAAGTGTTGTGATGAGGGGCTATTTGCAATGGAAGAGAGAGTACGTGTCTTTTGATAAGTTTATTCATGATATGTTCTTATGGCTTTCGGATAACACAAACCGTTGGATTGTGCTCTCGGGGGTGGTTATTCTAGTTGGTTTATTTTCTTACTTTGGGCTGCGCAACAGGTCACGATTCCGGGCCATTGGCCTTGGTGCTTTGATTGTTTCTGTGTTACTTTTTGTCCAGATATGGGCAATGCTGATTACCGATATCAATTATCTCCCGCAAATTTATCGCGGTGTGGTGTGGACTGTCTTTTCTGCGGTTGGCGTTTATTTTGCCTCTGTCCTATTCAGGAAGATGCTTGTCAGTCAAAGCCTTGAACTTGAAAAACGGCATAAGATCCGGAGTGTGATCTCGTGGGCGAGTCTTGTCGTTTTTATTATTTTGCTTGTCATGATCTGGAGTGAGTGGTTTACCGATATCGGAATGTTTCTTGGTATACTCGGTGCCGGCCTTGCCATGTCGATGCAGGAAACACTACTTTGTATTGCGGGGTGGTGCCTGTTGATGCTACGGAAAACATACGATATCGGTGACCGGGTGGAAATTAACAGTCAGGTCGGCGATGTTATCGATATTAATCTTTTCCAGACGACATTGCTTGAGGTCGGACATTGGGTCGATGCCGAGCAGAGTACCGGCCGGATGTTGATCTTGCCAAACAGCGACCTGTTCCGCCATCATATTATGAACTATACAAAAGGCTTTCCCTTCATCTGGAATGAACTTTCTATTACAGTGACTTATGAAAGTGATTGGGAGGAGGCCAAAAAGATTGTCTTGCAGCAGGCCGAGGAAGAGGCGGAGAAGATTGCTGAGGAAGTTGACCGGCAAATCCGTGCGATGCAGTCGAACTACGCAATCCATTACGAACGGCTTCAGCCTATTGTGTACACCTCTATTGCTGATTCCGGGATCACATTGACGTTACGCCATCTATGCCCAGTGCGCAAGCGTCGCCCGATGGCACATGCGATTTCCGAGGCAATTTTACATGAAATTCTTCGCCATCCTAAGATTGACTTTGCATATCCGACAAGCCGAATCGTTCGCAATACAGAAGAGGGCAAATCAGCGTTAGGCGGTCCATTAAAACCTTAGCCACAGGATTTTTTTTACTCGTCCTTTCTCAGCAATAACAATATCTAATCAAGCGTGATATTTGACATTACCTTTTAGGTTATGTATATTAAACTTCATTGGTATCCTATAGGGAATTGGTATAAATGACTGACAAGAAAAACAACAGTGCGGGATTGCGTCTGGCATTGGGGATATTGCGGGTGCTTTATGAGCATCAGGGGCATGTCTCTTTTATGGCTTTCCGTAAGGAGCTTGATAATGTTCCGGCGGCGACGTTGTCACGCATCTTGAAGGTTATAATTGATGAACAGTGGGTTTGCCGGTCAGCTGAAGGTGGATATTGTATTGGCG
>QKHZ01000233.1 GCA_003249795.1 bacterium
TACTATGTGCACAAATCGGTGAAACACCGACGATGACAATTGAAAATCTCAGCTTCGGGGCGGGGTGCAATTCCCCACCGGCGGTGAAGCGGCAGCCATTTGCCGACAAGCCCGCGAGCCGCAGAACAGCGGTTGAGACGGTTCGAATCCGTTGCCGACGGTAATTTGACGAATCTGATTCGTCATGAGTCCGGATGGAAGAAGCAAATGCCGAACGTGATTTGGCTTTGTAAAACCCCGTGCGTTGATTCACGGGGTTTTTTCTTACGAAAAACCTCCCCGTGAAACCAATCAACTGCATCGCAAACAAACGGGAGGAAACCAACATGAAACAGAGAACCTACATCGACCGCATGGTGAAGCTCGGTATGCTGACCGCGCTCTCCATCATCCTCGTCTACGCCATCCATTTTCCAATCTTTCCATCGGCGGCATTCCTTGAATACGACATGGCGGATGTGCCGATTTTGATCGGAACGTTCCTCTATGGTCCGTGGTGGGGACTTGCCCTGACGGCAGTCGTCAGCGTACTGCAGTGGCTGCTCGTTTCTCCGCAGAGTCTCTGGGTGGGCGCGGTCATGCACTTTCTCGCGACCGGTTCCTATGTGGTCGCGGCAGGGTTGATCTATCAGCACAACAAAACGCGCACGGCGGCGCTCTTTGGCATGGCGCTCGGCGCGGTGCTGCAAACGCTGATGATGATCCCCATGAACCTGATCTTCACGGTGCACTTCTTCGGTGTCCCGCGCGAGGCGGTGGTGGCGCTGCTGCCGACGGCGATCATTCCGTTTAACGCCATCAAGACGGTCTTGAACTCGATTCTTACGTTCCTGCTGTATAAGCGGGTGGCGAAGCTGTTTGAGCGCAATCTGGTCAAGCCGAAGATGCTTCCGGATGAGAAAAACGCCTAAACGAGGCAATATTAATCAAAACCTCCTATAAAAAGAACTGTATTTTTCTGCAACCACTTGACGAGACAACCGGGCTGCGTTAGAATAAATAACAGTAATAGTTACTATGTAGGAATTCGGAATGTTTGTTTCGAGCAGCATGGTAATGTCAATTGTGTAGGAATGCTCCTGCCGTGATCTCTGAAAGAGCCAATCGGATCAAAGTTTCATGACGAGAGGAATGAAAACCATGCGGTATTCTCACCAGCGCGAACGAATTTTCCGCGCAGTGTCGGAACGATGCGATCACCCGACCGCCAACATGGTCTATGAACAGCTCAAGGTGGAAATGCCGCGCTTGAGTCTCGGAACCGTCTATCGCAACCTCAACCAGCTTGCGGACGCGGGACGGCTGAAGAAGATTCCGCTGGCCGACGGCAGCTGCCGTTTCGACAAGACGAAGGAATCGCATTCCCACATCGTCTGTGATGAGTGCGGCGCGGTTTCGGATGTTCACCTTCCCTCGTTTGAGTCGTTTGAACAGGCGATTGAGAGCGAAACCGGCTATGAATTGCGCACCTACGACGTGGTTCTCCGCGGCGTTTGCAAGGACTGCCGCGCATGCATGGATCAACAGGCGGGCTGAGCGGATATCTAGCACAAGGCATGTTTGCCAAAACTTTTGCTTGGGTTTCAAATACGGGGTAAAGCCCGATGGTTACAGAAAAGTAAACTATAGGAGGGTATATCGATGGATCTCAAAGGAAGCAAGACGGAAAAAAACCTGGAAACGGCGTTTGCAGGCGAATCGATGGCCAGAAACAAGTATACCTACTTCTCTTCTGCCGCGAAAAAAGCGGGATTTGAGCAG
>QKHZ01000260.1 GCA_003249795.1 bacterium
TTCCACCTTTGCGTTCCGGCGGCATCATGCTGACGTATCACTGCAATAATGCATGCAGACACTGCCTCTATCGCTGTAAGCCGTCTCAAAGCGAACAATTTATTACTGATGATGAGATTGATGCGACATTCGCAGCATTAAGCGAAGACAAATTCCTTATGGGAGTTCATCTAGCTGGTGGTGAAGCATCACTTAAGCCGTTAAAAGTCATTACAGCACTTAGGTGCGCACAGAAATATGGAGTTTCAGTCGACTACCTTGAAACCAATGCAAGCTGGTGCGATTCTATACAAAATGGGAAGAGGCTATTCGCTGAATTCCGCGATGCCGGGCTTGAAGCGGTTTTGATCAGCGCCTCCCTTTTCCACAATGAGTTTATTCCCTTAAAAAACACAGAAAATGCAATTTTTGCGGCTCAGGATATCTTCGGTGTCGGCAACGTAATTGTCTGGACTCCCAATGTCCTGAACCTGATGAGAAAACATCTTGATCCCGATCGCACACATACGCTAAAAGAATCCTGCGATAAAATTGGAATCAAATACGAAGGAACTGAGCTTTGGTCTTTACACAGCTACCTGACCCCAGCAGGACGAGCAGCCGAAACCCTCAGCAAAGGAATGCCGCGAAAAACCGCAGATGCCTACAAAGGCCAATCGTGCCGACGAGAACTTGAAAACACTTCGCACTTTCATTTAACACCGGAAGGACATTTGTTCACCGGTCTGTGTGCCGGGATCTCGATAGCAAACAGAGACGATCTGCATCCGGCGATCACAAACGTGTCTGCGCCAATATTTACGACTCTCTGTGACCATGGCCCCCACTCTCTTATTGAGCTTGCCGGTGAAAACTTTACTCATCAAGAGGAAGGATATATTAGCAAATGCCACCTCTGCATGGAAGCTCGCAAAGTTCTTTTTGAAACAGGCAAATATACCGAATTAGGCCCTGCCGCCTATTATCGGTGATCTTTTTATACACTGAATCTTTCAGCATGAATCTTTCCGACAGGCAATTCATCTGCAGAAATTGGCAACAAGGCCTCATCGGCATAACCGATAGCGATCATTGAGGCGACACGCAAATGTTCAGGAATGTTCAATATTTCCCGCACAACATCCTCCGAACTACGCCCGTCAGGATCTTCGCGAAGCCGGATCTGAATCCAGCAACTTCCCATCCCTGGCATCGACTCGACCTGCATCTGCAATAGAATCGCGGAAATAGCGCAGTCTTCAATCCAAACGTCACATCCCTCAGTATCGGCCAAAATTACAACACACAATGGCGCTCCAGCCAAGAATGAAGAACCATGCGCTTTAGCGCGTGAGAGTTCATTGATCGTTTTAGGATTCTGAACAAAAATAAATTGCCACGGCTGGATATTGCGGGACGAGGGAGATCGGAGTAATGTTTCTGCAAACTGCTCGATCACATGTTGCGGGACCGGCATGCTAAGATATTTTCGGATACTCCTTCGTTTTCTGAGATTCGACAGCATTCTGCCCTCCCTTGCTGCTCTTTTTATCTTCAATTGTGTCAAACGAATCATACTCTAAAAGATTGCCGCTGACTGAATCCTGAAGCCGGATCAGATTGGCATAATCTCCGCCATTTTGCAGCAACTCCTCATGCGAACCTTCTTCCACAATCCTACCGTCACGAAAAACCAGTAGCCTGTCTACATTGGCGACGGTTGTCAAGCGGTGCGCAATCACAAAGGTGGTGATTCCTTTGCTGACATCCTCAAGCGCCTGCTGTACCAATGCTTCGGACTCAAGATCCAGCGCACTTGTCGCTTCATCAAGGATAAGAATCTTGGGCTGGCGTAGCAAGGTTCTTGCCAGAGCAATCCGCTGTTTCTGACCGCCCGAAAGCATAATGCCCCCTTCTCCGAGAATGGAGTCATACCCGTTGGGCAGATGAGTAATAAAGTCGTGTGCCCGTGCCATTTTAGCCGCTTCCATGACGCGTTCAAGAGGCATATCCGTAAACTGATGCCGGATATTATCAAGAACCGTGCCTGTGAAAATAATCGGATTCTGACTGACAACGCCGATATGATGGCGTACCGTGCGCATATCCAACTCGTTCACCGGCATCCCATCAATCCGCACCTGTCCCTGTTCTGTACGGTACAACCCCAGCAACAGATTGACAAACGTACTCTTGCCGCCACCAGACTGACCAACAAGACCGATCGTCTCGCCAACTTTTACGGTCACAGAAACGTCCGCCAATGCAGGCTCGTCTGTATTTTCATACTGAAACGAAACGTGATCAAATACAACATCACCAATTACACTCTGAACCCGTTTCTTTCCCTGATTGTATTCGATATCCGGCGCGTCCAAAATTTCACGAAGTGAACCCATGCTTTCGGCAAACGTGGCGATAATCGGAAATGTACCTATAATCATCTGTACATGTCCAAGCAGCATCGTCATCAGCTGCATAAACAGCATCATGTCGCCATAAGTCATCGTATTCTGAATGACAAACAAAGCGCAAACAACAATAATCATGAAACTCATCATATTTGATGAGATAGAATTCAAAACGGTGAAGAAACCAATATTCGCCTGTGCGGATGTCGAAGTTTCAACGACTTCGTCGTTCTTTTTATCCAGTTTGTTACGCTCGAACCACTCATTACCGTGCATCCGGGAAAGTACAGATGTCTGAAGGAAATTGTTTACCGAGGCGCTCAGGTTTTCCCGCGCCACGCGCTCCCGGTGTTGCAATGTACGGGTTTTATGCCTAAAAAGAAGGATCAGCAAGACATAAACAGGCATCATCGCGACAAACAGAAATAATACGCCAGGGCTGACAACGTACATCGTCGAGACGGCAACAGATCCAAAGATCACGGCTTTAATCAGAACAGCAACCGACATCGACGCGAACTGCTCCGCCCGCTCAACATCGATCATGATCTTGCTGTAATACCGGCCGGGGTCACTCCGACTCAGAAAAGACAAGGATAGAATTTGCAAACGGCGAACAATCAGATTGCGCAGATCGCGCGAAACCATTTTGATAGTCTTCATGAAAAATGCATGAAACGCACTATGAAAAAACATGTAAAGCACAAGCAATATAGCTAGCGTCGCCGTCAGCCATAGGATCCCATGAATATTACTGTTGGGAATATATTGATCAACGATGATTTTGACAAACACGGGGTTGATCAGCCACGGAATCTGCCCCAGCGCCAGAAACAATGTAATCCACGCAATTGACCGGGAATATTTCCCATAGAACCCGCCGTAAAAAAGCGCATTGGAAACAAACCCGTTCTTTCGTTTGGTCTTCGGCATAATCCAATCCAACTGGATAAACAGTCAGCTCCAGCTGGCCCTTTTTAATGAAATAAAATCAGGAAACACAATGCAGGTGATTACCGACCCCACTGGCGGCATCCTGCATCCGGATCAACTTGGCATACTCCCCGTTCCTCTGGCGAAGCGTCTCGTGCGTGCCCTGCTCGATAATCTGACCATCACGAAAGACCAGCAGCGTATCTGCATGCGCCACAGTACTGAGACGGTGCGCAATCACAAACGTGGTAATTTCCTTACTTGCAGCTTCCAGTGCCTGTTGAACCAGCGCCTCAGACTCCAGATCCAGTGCGCTGGTCGCTTCATCCAGAATCAGAATTTTCGGTTGGCGCAAAAGCGTACGGGCGAGTGCAATCCTCTGTTTCTGCCCACCCGAAAGCATGACACCCCGTTCTCCGAGAATCGTATCATACCCGTGCGGTAAATGGGACACGAACTCATGGGCATGCGCCATCTTTGACACCTCAATCACCCGCTCCAGCGGAACGTCAGCATTCTGGTGGCGGATGTTATCGAGAACAGTTCCTGTAAAAATAATCGGGCTCTGGCTGACGACGCCGATATGATGGCGTACCGTGCGCATGTCGAGATCATTTACCGGCATATCGTCAATCATGACGATCCCCTGATCGGTGCGGTATAAGCCCAGGATCAAATTGACAAACGTACTCTTGCCCCCTCCAGACTGACCGACAAGCCCGACAGTCGTTCCCGGCTTGATATGGATATTGACATTCCGCAGCGCTGGCATATTTGTATTATCATAAATAAAACTGACATCCTCAAACTTGATGTCGCCACGAAGCGCCTGCACCTGCCGCTTGCCCTGATTGAACTCAATATCAGGAGCATCGAGAATCTCGCGGATCGATCCCATGCTCTCTGCAAACGTCGTGATTGTCGGAAAAACACCGATAATCATCTGCACATGCCCCAGCAGAATCCCCATATACTGGACAAAAAGCATCATCTCGCCAAACGTCATCGATCCCTTGATCACAAACAAAGCACAGACGACAACAATCAGAAAACCGGTCATATTCCCGACAATCGAGTTCAACACGGCAAACAAACCGAGATTCGCTTCCGCAGCTGTCGACTTCTCGACAACCTCCGCATTCTTACGGTCAATCTTCTGCTGTTCAAACCATTCGTTGCCATGCATGCGAGACAATACGGAAGTCTGCAAAAAGTTATTTACAGACGCGCTCAAATTTTCCCGCGCCATCCGGTCACTGTGCTGCAAACGGCGAGTCTGCGCACGAAACAGCAAGATCAAAATGATATACAACGGCAGCATCGACATAAAAATCCCGAGCACCGTAGGGCTGACGATCAACAATGTGATCATTGTAACCGACAAGAAAATCACCGCTTTAAACAGTGAATTCGACAAGACGACCGCAAACTGTTCTGCCCGATCAACATCAACCATGATCTTGCTATAATACCGCCCCGCATCATTTCGGTAATAGTAGGAAAGCGACAACATCTGCAACCGGCGGACAATTTTATTGCGCAGATCTTTCGATACCTGTTTTACCGACATCATGTAATACGAGTGGAATGCACTGTGAAATACTACATGCAACAGAAGCATCCCGCCCAATACGCCGACAAGCCAGAAAATCCCGGATACGTTCGCATTCGGGATATACTGGTCGATAATGATTTTGACGAAAATGGGATTGATCAGCCACGGAACAAGAGCCAACGCACAAAACAGTAACGACCAGCATACTTGCAGCGTATACTTGCGAAAGAACCCCAAATAAAACCACGCTCCGGCCATCAAGCCGTCATTCCGTTTCATTTCGACAACTCCTGCGAGAGGACTAATTGCCAGAACGGATAGGAGCCGATCTGAATATCAGCGCGTGCGGTACTCCCCGGCGGTAGTGGTCGGTCAGAATCCAGCATCCGAACGCGAATTTCAAACATGCGGCTTCCATTCACCTCACGGGTATAGAGTGAAATCGATTCGATCACGCCCATAAATTCGCCGTAACGGATATAGTTATATTGGGTAGAGCGGATATTCACCCGTAGGCCGGGTTTCAAAAACGTCCGCATTTTCTCTGGGATATTACATACAAGTACAGACCATCCCTCAGCACCTAGACTCGCCAATGGACTCCCGATATCACACGATTCATAGACTTCGGGCAGGATCTGCAAGACCCGACCAGCGAACGGTGCGCAAACAGCAAGACGGTCCGCCTGCTCCGTCAGATCCTTGACTTCATTCTCTTTCTGCCTTAATGAGGTCTCAAGCGAATCATACTCATGACGCGGAATTGCCCCGGTTTTATTCAGCTGCGCCATATCTTGAAACCGCTTTTTTAACTCACTAAGAGCAAGTTTTTGACGATCCAGACTGTTTTTGACGCCATTCACATCGGTAAAACGAAAAAGCGGTTGACCTTCTTTAACCAGATCACCTTCTTTAACATAGATTTCTTCAATACGGGTTTCTTTGGACGACGAGGTAAGCATCACCTGCTGGGCGCGCTCAACAATACCGTCAGCCGTCACGCTTTCGTGAAAGCGGCCAAAACAGACAACAGCCAAAGCGCTTGGGATCATCGTCACGGCAAGCAACTGGTTCAAGCGGTAATAAAATTTACTTGTCAAAAATGTCATAATACGATTTCCTGAAAATCCAGAAAAAACCGGTCAATGCAAAGAAGCAAACAAATTATGGAATAAGTGCGGACACTGGTTTTGAATCCCATTGCGGGATAGCCAGTTGTTGAAGGACTACTCTTACTGTTTGTTTCGAGCAAAGGATCAAGGACAACATGGATCACTCCGGATGCCTTTTTAACCTTATGATTGTTTTACCCTTACAAATCCTGTGAATCAATTTAAATTATGAAATAAAACACAAAAGAATAAAAGAAAACGAAAAATGAACCAAAATCGAGTATTTCACACCATAAATGGACTTGCCGATTTTAATAAATCATACTACCCTCCATTTGACGAAAAGAGTTGGTCTGGTAAAATTCATAAATATGATACCGGGGACATTCAAAGCAAACTATTATCAGCTGTAGAAAGTAACTTATGCCGAAAACTCGGATTCTCGTCATTGATGACGATGAAACACTTCGCGACTTACTGGTCGAACTGCTGAGCGCAAACGGACATCCCGCCATGGGACTCACAAGCCCGCAAGATGCGGAGGAAGCGGTTTCTTTCTGGGGCGCAAGTGTTGTGCTCTGCGATATTTGCATGCCAGGAATTGACGGAATGCAGATCTGCGCACGCCTCAAGGAAATCAACCCGGGAACACGCGTTTTACTGATGACAGGCTACCCTGGGCCGGAATCGGTCGAAGAGGCAACTGAAGTCGGGGCTGATGGCTACCTGATTAAACCATTTGAATCGATCGAACACGTACTTGATGCCATCGAAAACACCGTTCGGCATGTCTGGGACTGGAAACAAACCATGCGGGAAGCAATCCGCC
>QKHZ01000263.1 GCA_003249795.1 bacterium
CCGAAGCTTTTTCCGCAGCTCTATGATCAGCTTCCCGAAGATAATTTTAAAGTGCAGGACAAGATGATCGCCGAGGCGACGGATATCCTGAAAAATCAGTTGTATGCGCTGTGCATTGATACCAAAAAAGGCGCGAAGGCGTATGTGCCGAATATCTGTTTGTTTTTTGAAATTCCGCTGGTGTATGAAACATTACGCCAGATGCGCGGGCTTGAAGACAAAGGACCGTATGAGAGAACCATCGCACTTGCCGGTATATTTCAAATCTGTGTGGCTCAGGGCGACAGCCGCAGTGCGCAAAATGCCACACCTGTTCTATTGCCTGCGATGCTTGGAATCTTTTGCCGGACGATAGGATTTTCCAGCCTGAATGCATCACAAAAGCAGACTCTTCTCTCCAATGTGAAGTATGACATCAGCGATCCGCGCCAGAAGGAACTGCGGGATCAATTTCTTAAGGATTATGCCGCATCCAATGCGCTGATGACAGAAGCGTCGGCGAAAAAGCTGTCTGATATTCTTGGCGATATTCCTGTGCCGATGTCAAAAATGATCAGCGATATTATTATGTATTCATCGCGCTTGACTGGGCGCGCCTGTGTGAAAATTGATCAGGAGACGCTCAAGCGGATTCATGGGCTTGCGCATTATCTGGCGACTCTATATGGAGTGTCGGCCGCATTTGCCAATAAACGAAAGCGGCCTGTGCTTGTTTTGGCTGAAGAGTGGTCGAGGATCGAAAAGGACTGTAGCAGCAAGCTGCTGGAAGATATGTCGGGGCGGAGTCCTGATGCGATCCGCGATGTGATGCGTGCGGCGCGATGTGTTGTGCTTCGTAATTTTCAGGGAAGCGGAACGGAAGCGTTCTATTCCATTCCGGAAAATATTGTTGCCAAGCAAATCGAAATCCGTGCGGAAGTGGATCCGAATCAGAGCCAGCGTGTCTTGCGCTACACCTCTTGTGAAAAGGAACTCAAACGCGCGCGAATGGCGTCAATCCGTCGCTTTGCGCGGCAGGATACGAAAATGGATCAGGAGGATATTAAGGCCCCCAAGCTGGTCAAGCATATGCGATGGGCATGTTTTAAACCCCAGAACCATATTGATGTTGAAAATCGTGCAAATCGTGAATTAAAAGAGAAAAATACGGCGCATCACCTTGATCCGAGTGATGCGGATCTGACACCGATCGACTGATTTTCAATTCATCAAATCATTACCGCAGAATGCATATAAACACCGCCATGTCCGTTAAGGCATGGCGGTGTTCTCATTGAATTAAAATACGTAAGACTTCAGTTTAGGTTATTTTACCTGATCACGAGCCTTTTGCAGGATTGCAGCTCCTGCTTCTGCGTATGCTTTCAGGTGGCTGGTAATGTCTGCGAGGGGACTCGTGCTTGCGACTTCAAAGTAGTAGCGGAACTTCGGTTCTGTCCCTGACGGACGAAGCAGGATCCAGCTCTTATCTTCAAAAATCAGTTTCGCACCGTCAGCGGTGTTCACTTCCGTGATGGTTTTAGTTACTCCGCCGACCTCAACCGTGTCGCCAGCTTTGTAGAGCTTGTGCTGCAGGATATCTACGACCTGTTTCTTATAGGTCTGCCATTCCTCAACCGAGATGCCTTTCAGTTCGGCGCCGTCTTTGTCCGGATAGAAGTAACCGTATTTTTCCTGCAGGGATGTGTATTGCTCAGATAGATTTTTACCGGAGAGACGCATCGACTCCAGTGCCATTAGAAATCCTGCCAAGGCGCATTTTTCAAGTGTGTGGCCGAGGAACGAGATACCATCGGATTCTTCAAATGCGACCAGAACGTCTCCTGAGGATAGCGGTTGGCGGAAGTTCTTGAAGCCGACAGCCATCTCGTAGACTTTTTTCTTTTCACGCTTGGCGATTTCAAGGGCAAAGTCACTTGAGGGGGCGGTGCTGGCGATGCCGCCGTCAAAGCCGTGTTGTAAGAGGCTGGCGTAGGCAATTGCTCCGAAGCGGTTCATGTCTATGTCGAGGTTTGCGTCAGCAAAGCGGATGCGGTCGGCATCCGGGTCGAGTGCGACCGCCAGCGTTATCTTTTTGCCACTCTTTTTCAGAAGATCAATCAGCGGTGCCTGATTTTTTGCGCTGGGTTCGGGTTTAACGCCGTGGAAGCTGAAATCCTCATCCTCATTCAGAAAGACTATTGCGTTGCCAAGGCCGTCAACGACATCGTCACCGAGAACGCGCTGGACATAACCGCGAGAGGCGCCGTGCATGAAGTCGACTACAAGACAGAGTTCGCTCTTCTTTTCCAGTAGCCACTGGCGGATTTTTTTGAGATCGAAAACCTTGCCCTTTTCTTCAATAAATTTGGTGAAGATGCCGGCGGCATCAAGATCGGTTTTGAGGCTGTCATATGAGGTTGTTGCAGGTGCAAAGGATTGTGCAACGGCTCCGTTCATGTACGCGTTTGATTTTTCTTCGATGATCGTCGTCAGTGAAGGGTCGGCCGGCCCGCCGTCAGCCGGATTGAACTTGAGGCCGGCGTACTGCATTGGGTTGTGCGATGGGGTGAAGTTGATTGATCCCGCTGCGTTCAGTTCTGTGACAAGTGCGGAGCCGACACCGGTGGGGCATTCGCCAGCAAAGTGGATCTTGATTTCTGCTGCGGCCAGTTCTTTCATTGCCGCATCCATGAATAGGTCGCCCATAAACCGGTTGTCACGGAAGACCACAATGCCGTGTGACTTGACTTCATCAAAAGACAAATAGTTGTTCGCCGATAAAAACGCAGGCGTCTGCATCATTTCAATAATGCCGCGAACGACCTTGTGGACATTGCGCAGTGTGAAGTCTGCGCCGATTACCCCGCGCCAGCCGGACGTGCCGAAGACGACGGTTGTGGTTTCCTGCGACTGACTGGCAACGACGCCCATCGTTTCGCGGATCGCATCGATCTGCTTGCGGCAAAGTGCGCGAACATCGCCAGAAACTGCATTCGCATTATAATATGCGCCGATTGCGATTGCCGCGTCCCACAGTTTGGAGTCGGATAAGTCGGCTTCGATTTTGGCAAGAAGGTCGGGGATCGCTTTTAATGCTTCCCGTACGATTGAGGCGCATTCAGCTTGTTTTGATTGTCCGCAGGTGTTGTTGCCACAGGTCATCTGTTTTCTCCCGGGTTGATATTTCTTTTCTAGCGTCAACTGTTCAGCGGCGGCAGTCGAGTGGTGCTGCGTCCGCGCAAAAACTCATACCGCGCATTTATGAAAGACTACAGAAAATATGATCCCTCTGCCAGAAAAAAATGCCGCACACCGGACTGTTCTCCGATGTACGGCAAGGGGTTGGTTCTTTGCATGTTTCGTTTGTGTGATGATCAGATTAGCGCGCTATTGCTCAGCGATACTTGGGTAGGAACGAGCCGTGCGCCTTAATCAGTTCGTCACACATATTGATGGTCTGATCCATCGTCAGTTCCGACGCACAGCGCGGGTCAAGAAGTGCGGCTTGGTAGACCGCGTCTTTCTTGCGGGTCAGAACGGCTTCAACCGTCAGGATCTGTGAGTTGATGTTGGTGCGGTTGAGTGCAGCGCACTGTTCCGGCAGGTCGCCGACGTAGCAGCCCTGAACGCCGTTGGTGTCAACCAGACACGGAACTTCGACGACCGCGTTGCTTGGAAGGTTCGGGATCAGGCCATGGTTCAGCACATTTCCGCCGATCTGGATCGGGTTGCCCGTTTCGATTGCTTCCATGATGAAGGAGCCGTATTCATGTGTACGCTTATGGTCCAGTTTCGTGTTTGAAACCAATTCTTTGCTGCGCTTTTTCCAGTCGGCAATCTGGTTGACACAGCGGCGCGGGTATTCGTCGATCGGAATGTTGTATTCTTCGATCAGTTCCGGATATGCGCTCTTGATAAAGTACGGGTGGTATTCAGCATTGTGCTCCGAGGATTCAGTGATGTAGTAGCCGAACTTCAGCATCAGTTCAAGGCGGACGAGGTCGCCGTTCTTGTTTGTATCTTTATTGTTGCCGGGGATGAGTGTGGCCGACTTTTTGCGCTCAGCGGCAACCAGCTTCTTGGCCGCAGCTTTAATTTCCGGATATAGGTCTTTGCCGTCGCCCTTGATTTCAAGCAGCCATGCCATGTGGTTGATACCGGCAACCTTGGTGCGGATATCTTTGTATTTCTTTTTGATTGCCGGGAAGCTGCCAAGCAAGGCGTCGCCAACAACCTGAACCGAGTGGCAGAGGCCGACTGTTTTGACGTTTGAGCCGCGCAGCATCGCACCGGTTAGCATGGCCATCGGGTTGGTGTAGGTCAGAAACCATGCTTCCGGACAAACCGATTCCATATCCTTGGCAAAGTCAAGCATGACCGGCGCTGTGCGCAGGGTGCGGAAAATCCCGCCGATGCCCATGGTGTCGGCGATGGTCTGCTTGAGGCCGTATTTCTTCGGGATTTCAAAGTCGATCACTGTGCTTGGTTCATAGCCGCCGACCTGAATGGCGTTGACAACGTACTTTGCGCCTTTCAGTGCAGCCTTGCGGTTCTTGACGCCGCAATATGCCTTGATTTTGGCGCGGCCTTTATTGATGTTTTTGTTCAGGATATCCAGCATCATCTTCGATTCACGCAGGCGTGTCGAATCGATGTCATAGAGGCAGATTTCCGAGTCATTCAACGCAGGGCTGAGCATGGTATCTCCCATGACGTTTTTGACGAAAACCGTGCTGCCGGCACCCATAAAGGTGATTTTTGCCATTGTAATTCCCTTTCCGTGTTTTGATGAAAATAAACCGAATTCCCAAGAGTGATTATTTGTGTTGTTGGTTATTTCTTATGAATGTGAGAATACCTCTTGCAAATTCAGATGCAACTGACAATAATTGATAAAAATATCCAATATGTGATGGCGGATTATGCAGGATCCAGACTTTGTTCTTACCAAGCGAATTGTAACGCCCCGGTCGTTTGACTCGATCCCGCGGCTGATGCATATTGGTGAAGAAATCCGTTCCCATCCATCTTATTCCTATCAGGGAAAATATCGCACAGGCGAAAACCATTGCGTATTTCAATATACTCTCAGTGGCGGCGGGGTCTATTATGATAAGCGCGGGAAGTATGCTGTGAATGCCGGCAGCGGATTCTTCAGCTGGACGTCTGATCCGGAGACTGGCTATTATTATCCGGAAGATGTCACTGAGCCTTGGCATTTTCTATACTTCAATTTCATGGGAAAGAATTTGGCTGATTTTGTTCACGATTTGACCGAGAGGGCCGGTCCGGTTTTCCGTTTGCCGAAAAATAATCCTGCGATCAAGGCGTTGTTACGGATTTTTCATTCTCCTTCTTCCGATCTTCCGTTTTCAGAGGCGGTTGCCGTTACTTCTTTGCTTTTTAACGAGTTCATCCGGATTGCAGACGCGCCGGAGCGCTCTGGTCGTGAGCAGGAGCTCGTTTATGCAGCGAAAAATCACATTCAACAATATATCACCCATAGCCTGAATGCGGCTGAAGTCGCTCGAACGCTGAACGTCTCTCGCGAACACCTGACCCGTGTCTTCAGTAAGGAAACCGGGCAAACTCTTTATCAGTATATTTTGCGTGAAAAGATTATCCGGGCTTGTCAGATGTTGAAAGAGACCCGTTTAAGCAGCAAAGAGATCAGTAGTGAACTCGGCTTTGACCAGCCGTCCCATTTTAATCGTGCATTCCAGCGTCTGCTACAGATGACACCCAAGCGTTTTCGTGAGGTCGGTGCCCCCCCTATTTTCCCGATTTAGAACACTTTATTAGTGAAAATCCATATTTTATAAATAAAATAACACATATGTTATTTCTTTGCTTGAAGATTGGAGATCATGTGTCGAAAGTGATAGATATTGGCTGTGCGGAAGAAGTTCCTCCGCTTCGGGGGGACTGGAACCATCCGGCTTGGGGGAATGCGGCTGAGATTTTCATCGACCAGTTCCGGTCGGAAAGTAGCGATCATCGGCCGGTCACAAAAGCGAAGTTGATGTATTCGCCGGATGCGCTTCATCTGATCTATCAGGTTGAAGACCGGTATGTTCGCAGTGTTCAGACAGAGTACCAAAGTCCGGTTTGTACGGACAGTTGTGTCGAGTTTTTTGTCAAGCCAAAGCTGGATATGGGATATTTCAACTTTGAACTCAATTGCGGCGGCTGCCTGCTGTGTTTCTATATAGAGGATGAAACGCGCAAGCTGGAAGGTGGATTTGAAAAGTATGAAATGATTCCGGAATCGATTGGTGCGGAAGTGAAGATTTATCATTCGATGCCGCCTGTGGTTGATCCAGAACTCATTTCGCCGACGATCTGGGTCAATCAGCTGCGGATTCCTCTAGCTGTTTTTGAGCATTATTTGGGCGCATTGGGTTCGCTTGCGGGGCAGGCGTGGCGGGCGAACTTTTACAAATGCGGTGACCAGACCTCACATCCGCACTGGGCGGCGTGGTCCGCTGTACGGGACTTGAACTTCCACCAGCCTGAGGATTTCGGCATGTTGCATTTTTGCTGATTCTATTCAGCGTCATTTTTTTTGCTTTCTTCACAGAAACGCGCGGCGTTCTCTTACGCGTATTCAATGCCAATTTCACAAAGCGCTTTTCCTTGTAAAAAAAACATTTCACGAATCGGATTCGCCGCGCATAATTAAAGTATGGACAGTTAAAACGAGGATTGCATTTGCTATAGGAGTCGTGGATGGCGTTCTTCCGGATTTTCGACGGTGATCGTTGCTCGTATGAGTATACAATCAAAAAGAAAAAAATTGTCATCGGGCGTAACTCCGGGGTTGTTGATATCA
>QKHZ01000267.1 GCA_003249795.1 bacterium
GACTTTGTCGGGCTGAAGAACTACATCAACATCCTGACAGATGCGTCCGGCAGGTTCTGGTATGCCTACCGCAACAACTTCCTCTACGCGCTGGTGACGGTTCCGCTGATTCTTTTCGGCGGCATGGTATTTGCGTACTTAATCAACAACCTCAAGCGCGGTAGAACCATGTTCAAAGTCGGGTTTTATCTGCCCGTCATCACGTCATGGGTGATCGTGAGTCTGGTGTTTACCTACATGTTCAACAACTCCGATCGCGGCCTGATCAATTACATTCTCGTGGACAAGCTGCACATTCTCAACGACTATGTGCCGTGGCTCTTGCGGGAATGGTCGGGAAATGCTGCGATCTGGCTCATGGGCGCATGGAAGAACATCGGCTGGGCGATGCTGATCTTTTTAGCCGCGCTGCAAAGCATCCCGCGCGACTTATACGAGGCTGCGGACCTGGACGGCGCGGGCATCTGGGGCAAGTTTCGGCATATCACGATCGCATGCCTGAAACCCACGGCTTATTATGTACTGGTGAACATGATCATCGGTTCGTTCAACGTGTTCATTCAGGTGCTGATGCTCACGGAAGGCAAACCCAACGGCAGAACATCCGTTTTGCAGTACCTGCTCTATGATAAGGCGTTCGGTCAATTCCAGTTCGGCGAGGCTTCGGCAATCGGCCTGATTTCCGCTGTCACAATTGTGATTCTGACCGCGCTGCTCAACCGCATGCTGAAACTCGATACCGTTGAGAAGGGAGGGGCTGACGCATGAAGCGTAATCTGCATGGGAAAAAAGCAGGCGATACGATTGCGCAAATCGTCATCTGGACGATTCTTGCCGTCTCGCTCATCATCTTCTCAGTGCCGTTTCTGTTTATGATCACCAACTCCTTTGAGCAATTCAGCTTCGTGCTGCCGTATCCGCCGAAACTCCTGCCGACGCGGCTGGATTTCTCCGCCTACAGCTATGTGCTCTCGCAGCCGTTCTTTCCCACCGCGGTCAAGAACAGCGTGATCAACACAAGCATCACGGTTGTGCTCTCTGTGTTTATCTCGACACTATCCGCCTATGGTTTCGCGCGGATCGAGTTCCCGGGACGGGAGACGCTCTTTAAAATCTATCTGTTTACGCTGATGGTGCCGAGCTTTTTAAACATCATTCCGCAGTTCATCATCCTAAAGGGGATCCATATACCCGGAACAGACATGAATCTGATCGGAACCCGCGCGGGGCTGATCCTGGTCTATGTCGCGACCAACGTTTGCGGGCATACGTTCTTTTTGCGAAACTTTTTCCGTGGATTGCCGGATGCGCTGTCGGAATCCGTCATCGTGGACGGCGGCGGACACGGAGCGATTTTCTTCAAGGTTATGCTTCCGCTCTCCAAACCCGCCATCGGTACCATGAGCATCTTTGCGCTGCAAGGCTTCTGGGAGGAGTATTTCACCGCGAAAGTACTCGTCGGTGCAAACGAGTCGATGATGACGCTGCCGCTGTTATTGCAGCGCTTGCACGGACAATATGCAACCCGCTGGGAGTGGGTGTTTGCGGCGTCAATCCTCGCGCTGATTCCCGTTGTGACCCTGTTTATTCTGTTCCAGAAAAAGATGGTCATCGGCGGATTGACGCAGGGATCTGTCAAGGAATAATCCGAATATGGCAGTCGGGATAATATCCTGCTGCCGGCAAGAAATTTTTAGAGAAATTTGACCGGCTCATTCGAGACGATCATGGAGTAATAGATC
>QKHZ01000028.1 GCA_003249795.1 bacterium
ATATTGCCGATTGATTTTAATCCGGCTACACTGAAACCATGCACCAGCCAAAGCAGATTGCCATTGCCGTTTCTAGTCATCATACAACGCTGACAGAGCAT
This sequence comes from bacterium, assembly GCA_003249795.1. Classification (GTDB taxonomy): domain Bacteria; phylum Planctomycetota; class SZUA-567; order SZUA-567; family SZUA-567; genus SZUA-567. The sequence goes on from QKHZ01000028.1 coordinate 102, forward strand.
CTGTCTGCCTTGTTTGATCCTGCCATGTTCCATGTAATTCTCTATACGACACCGCAGTATTTAAAATTGATGAAAGCAGAAGAACGCCGGTTTCTCGATCGCCATCATTGGGTCGTTTCAGAAGGAAATGAATCGTTTGGACAGTTTCTGTACCGGCATGCGTCTGCGATTGACAAGATGGATCTATTGATTTTACCGACAGTAAGGGCAGAGTTCGGATCACTAGCGAAGCTTCCGGTGAAAATCCCGATGATGTTGTTTGCCCACAATTTAAAATATTGGACATCGTTCAGGCAACGCTTGCCGGCGATGGCGGCGCCTTTCTGGCGTCAGCGGCTGTCTTTGCTGAAGGCTCACTTTATCAATGATGATGCAGAGCGCCATGCCTTGTGGAAACGGGCGGATATTATCAATGTCCACAATCCCGAGATGGAACTCTGGCTGCGGCGGGCGGTGTCTGCGGATCTGAGCAAGCCTGTGACGACATTGCCGTTTGCGTTTGCCTCCGAGAGTGAAAGCCTGATGGCCAAGCCCGATACGTCTGTGCTGCGGCGGCTGTTTACGTTTGTCATTCCCGGAGAAATCGAACCAGTCAGGAAAAATTATTTCAGGTTATTGTCCGGCTTTACGCAGGCCGCGCGGTTGGGGGCGGCGTTCCGGCTGGTTCTGCTTGGACCGCTGAAGGGGTCGGCTCTTTTTCAGAATAAGATCCATGAAGCATGCGATAAACTGCAAAAGGCACTTGATCCTTCGGCGGGTGAGGTGGTTGTGGTGTCAAATTCAAATGTGTCACTCGTCGGGGGGATGTTGCCTGAGAGCGTTTTCCGCAAATGGATGAAAGACGCGGATATGCTGGTGCAGCCGATGCGTCCGGACCGAAAAAAATATTTCCAAGGATTTGCAGAACAGTATGGCCAGACAGCAGCAAGCGGCTTTTCGTTTGATGCGCTCCGGTTTGCCAAGCCTGTACTCGCCGACGTACAACACGAACTGCTGACAGAATTGATCGACTCGTCAGTGCGGTATTCGTCGGTCAATGAAATGGCAACAGCGGTACTGAAGTTGTGCCAGAAGCCGGAGACGATGCTGGATAAGAAAAACGCCGCCGTTCGGATCAGTCGCGACTATCAACAGCCGATGGTACTGCAACGTTTTTTAAACCAACTCGAAGAGATCCACCTTATCGGCCGATAAGAGCAAAACAGCGGCCAATCAATTCGATGTCGATACCGATTAACGCGCCAGTTGTGCGCAGAACGATTGCTGTGGTTTGAGTGTGACTGACACGACACCATTTTCGACCGGTTGTACCGCGTCGGTAAAGATGTCGGTCAGAGATTGAATCCGCGCCAACTCTTTCACATCATGATAATCCAGTGTAAGGGTCTGCTCCTGATCACTCCAGTTGAAGAGGGCGACATAAGTCTGTTTGCCCTCACGCCGAATCCATCGCGCAGGGAATATATCATCAGTGTGATCAAATTGGTCAAGCGGAAAGCCTGCGCAGTTGCCGCTATGTGCCATTGCCTTCAATGCCAGCGTTTGAATCTGTTTGGAGGCAATCCGGCTGTTGTCTGCCCAGAGAACAGGGCCGCCGCTCATTAGTAAATACGCACACCACGAACGTGCCTGATCGGAGAGGCTGCCGTCAGCCTGCACCTTGCCAAGTTCCGTCTGATCCAGTTTCAACTCTGCCTGACAAATATGTGTCGACTCGTTTTGCATCCAGAATCGCGCGGTGTTGTTGCGGATGTGTGTCAAGACATCGTCCCATGTTTGCGGCGCAATCGGATTCAGGATTTGGATATCGGCAAAACCGGTTGTCACCTCCGGCAGCGGTTCGTCTGTGATCAGCAGCACCTTGTCTGAAATGGCATGGCGAATCGATTCATAGGATTTGCGAAGCACGGCCAGAAAATTCGGGTTTTTGCATAGTGAGTTCCGGGTTTCGGGTGAAAGCTCCATCGTATTGAGCAGCCCCTGAATATAGAAACACCGGACACCCCGTTTACGCAAGGCGCGGAGTTGTTTGCAGATTCGGGTAATGGTCGATTTGTTGAGTCCGTTTTCTTTGTCAGTCAATGAAATCGTCGCAAAGGGGGCAAGCTTGACACCGAGAGAGACATTGTTATCAGATACTTTCTTGATCCATTCCGCGATATCGTTTTGTAAATCCGGTTTGAATCGCCAATCATTATCCGAAATGCACCAGTCTTCAGCCAGAATCAGATGGGAAATCGGCTGCGGATTATCACAATATTTCTGTTCATCCGTAGTCAAACGTGCAATATCTTCGGACGCCAGTGTGATTTGCGGAGCATTCAGCGGGCGCTGAAGGCGAGTATAGAGCGAGATGATGTTCGCGTGTGCGTTTACTTTGTTTCCGGCGTGTTGCGCACACAATTCGCTGAAAGCCTGCAGCCCTTCAGTCGGAGTGGATACACCGCCGAGGATGCATTCATCAAATTCAATTTTCTGATTCGGCTTAAGGACAAGCGCAGACTCCGACAGATCCAGCATCGCGCTGAAACTTCCGTCTTCCGGCTCATATGAAATTGCGAAAGGGCGTGCATACGGATATGGCCAGCCGAGAAGCCAGTTTGTATTGTCGAGGGTATTTTGCAGAACAGCAAAGCCGCGGCATTGTTGAACCGCTTGTTTGTCCTGAAACCAGCCGAACCGGTTTGCTTGTCCGCCCTGTTTCTGCCCGAAGAGTTTTACTCTGCAAGGGTCATCAGGGCTCTGGTCGTTTTTATGTGGTAGTGTTGCTGATATAAAGCGCAGGTCGCTGACAAGTTGAGGCTCTTTGCTTTTGTTTTCAACCGTAATGCTGGCGGCAAGCCATTTTTCATCGATCAGACGAAACGTGACGGATGCGCTCAACGCGCCGATGGTTTTTGTTGCGGTGATGGTTTGCTTTGAAAAGCTCAGGAGACTGCCGCCGGTTTTTGAAAATTCCGCATCCTGCAGAAGTGATGTATTGTTCATGAAGGCTTGCAGGCCATCCAGTTGTGCAGAGCCGAGATACAGTTCAAACGTTCCGCTTGCATGATCGATTGAGCACAGTGCCAATTTTCCCTTGAGCAATGATACGGTTCCCGGTTCCTGCGTTTCTTCAGAAGAGGTTTTGTCGTCGTTGGTTTTTGTTGCAGTTGTTTCGTCCGGTTCGGTTGTCACTTGCTTATCAGAAGCACTTTCGCCGGTTTCAGGTTGAGTGGTTATTGATTCCTTTTCCGGTTGTTGCTCATCTGCAGTTGCGGTGTTGTTTGTGGATTCAGCTGTCGGATTTTTCGTTTCAGCTTTGCCTTCCGGTTCAACTTCTGCGTTTGCTTCAGGAACCGATTCAGTTTCGTTTTTATCGTCGGAGGTTTTTGATTCGGATGAATCTGGTTTCGTTTCGGTTTTTGACTGTTCTTTCTCAAATGTCAAAATATCTTCTCGTTGTAAAGTGGCCGCTTCGGCTTGTTCTGAACCTTCTTTTGATTCAGCCGGCGTTTGTTGTTGGGAAGAGTCTGCAGTGGCCTCTTCGCCAGATTGCGTTTTCTGGTCTGTCTGATCAGATGGTTTAGTAGAATCTTCCGATTTGATCTCGATCACGATGTCATCTGAGGATGTTATTTTCTCCGCGCGGTGTTCATCCTCTTGCCAGAAGTCAATGTCCCCGGCCGGAACAGATGCGTTCAGTAGTTGAAAAATACCCAGAAGAATCACCATAAACCAGAAACGCATGTTATGCTCCAATGCCAAATTTCATAAGCGGAATATCAGTGTGAAAAAGTTCTGAAAGAACGGTAAAAAAACGCCTCCTTCGCTTGAAGGAGGCGCCGGTAGTGCAATTTTCATGTCCTGTCCGTCGTTTGTCGGCGGATTAGGATGGCGCATTCTTTTGGTTAGTTCATGCCTTTAGCTGCATAAACCTTCTTGCTGTGATCCAGACGTCCCTGACGGATATCGGTGCCAAGGTCGGCCTTTTCCTGACGCATGATCTGTTCAAACTTCTTGGTTGCTTCAAAGTGAACGCGGACAAATTCTGCGGTCGCCTTGTCAACGGCAACGTGGTATGCGTTTTCGATTTCAGCAGCCTTCTGTTCGTACTTGCTCCAGGCGTCCATCTTCGCATGTTCGTGGGTTTCGCCTGCATCCAGACGAACCTGCTCCGCCTCGCGCATAGCTTTGTCGATTGCCTGATTGCGCTGCTTGCGGGCTTCGATCACAGCCTTTTCGAATACGCGGCGTGCTTCGTTAATGGTGGTTTCGTAATCGAAGTTGCTGGTGATTTCCTTTCCGTCGCAGTCGCGGCTTGCAGCGATGACGGTTTGTTCACGCAGGTGTTCTGCTTGGGCGATTTCCGTATCGCGAACCTTGCGGGTTGCAATGTATTCGGTGCTGCGGGTGTCGATGGCGGCGATGATCGCATCGGCGCAGGCCTTGCGTGCAGCGGCAAACTCGGTGTCGCGGGTGGTGAGTGCGTTCTTGACGTTGGTGTCGTGCAGTTCGCGTGCGTTGATCTTTGTTTCCTTGCGGACAAGAACGGCATCGTTGATGGTGTTTTGCATCAGGCGTTCTGCATCGTTAAGCGCGTCTTTGCATACCTTGCGAGCATCGCTGACGGCTTTGTTATAGTCGCGGATTGCGTTTTTCTTGGTTGTGCGGAACTTGGCCTTGCTTTCTTCTGTTCCCTGTTCATTAACAAGGCAGGCTGCGTGCAGGGCTTTTTCGTGAACAGCAACGATGCTGTCCTTTGCCTTTTCGCATGCAGCGCGTGCGACGGTGATTGCATTGTCGCGTTTCAGCTTGATATTGGCCTTGGCGGTGTCGTATGAGGTCTTGGCCAATGTCTTTTGGATTTCGTAATCGTTTTCGGCATCATCACGGCCGGAGTCGAAACCTTTGTTAACCGAGCAGATAGCGATTTCGTATTTCAGCTTTGCCATCTTAACGCCACCGTAACGGGTGTCTTTTGCATCTTCAGCGTATTGTGCTTTTGCAGCAGCAGCGCTGTCGTCGTAGGTTTTGCGCGTTGCTGCGATTGCGGCGTCAAACGTGTCGGCAGCGGCCTTCAGTGCAGCTTCATAGGTTGCCTTCGCATCAGCACTTGCTTTGTCCGCTTCGCTGATTGCTGCAGCTTCTGCGCTGTTGTATGCGGCGTTGGTGGCATCGAGATCTGCATCACGCTTTGCGTGAGCAGCAGCGTAAGCCGAATCCTTTGCAGCATCCAACTCATCCTGTTCTGTTTTGCGGAGAGCTTCAGCGGCGTCTTCAGCGGCATCGAGTGTGCCTTCTGCCTTGTCGACAGATGCGCTGTAGTCGTCTTTCGCTTTGTTGACTGCATCCATGAACGCGGTTTCACTGCTGTCCTTGGTGCTGCAGTAGGTTTCGATCGCCTTGGCAACGGTGCTGTCAAATTCTGTCTTTGACTTGTCGCAAGCGTCGTCAAATGCGGTATCGGCAACATCACGCCGTTTTTCTTCAGCGGCTTCGGCAGCGTCGCAGGCTTTTTTCTTCGCTTCGTCAGAGGCGTCGAACTTGGTGTCGGCTGTTGTCTTGGATGTGTCTACCGAGGTGTCCAGTTTGCCGTTTGCGGTGTCAATTGCACCGTCACGTTCTGAACGGGCGCTGTCGATTTCGGTTTCGTGTTTGCTTTCTGCAGTGTCTTCAGCCGTGTCGAGTGTCTTGTGGCTGTCGGCGTAGGTTTTCTTGTTGCTGTCGCGTGCGTTGTCTTCAGCGGCTTCGCGGTCGCTGACGGCTTTGTCGACGGTAGCGTCATAAGCTTTGTCGGCAGTGCTGACTTCCGACTTCTTTTCGGACTTGGCCTGTGCCTTGTCCTGATCGGCCTTGTCCTTGGCTTCGTCTTTGGTCTTGTCGAATTCGTCGGCGTTTTTCTGGATTTCTGCGTCATAGTCCAGCGCGTTCTTGATGATCGCGGCGTCATATTCTTTTTCCAGCGAGGTCATCTTCGCGTCATATTCCTGATTTGCTGCGCGAATCTGGCTGGCTGCCGAGTCGTCGGCTGCAAGCGACACGCCTGCTGTCAGCATTGTTACTAATGCCGAACTGACAAGGTATTTCTTCATTTGCATTGTCCTTCCCTCCATCTTTTGTGTATTACCCGCTTTTCCCAAGCGACATCATTTTTGTAGACGATACTTCAGCTATTTCCCTGAGTTGAAGACAGATCTCCATCATTCAAATTGTAGATAGTATGAATAGTGGAGCCGTTTCCTGCAAATCCGTCAATGAAAAAAATGTTGCAAAATCTGGGTCTGTTATGAAGTTGGATATTTTACAGGACATTGGATACAATGTATTTTATAAAAGATCGGGAGAAATCGCTGTAACATCTTTAATATTAAGTAGTTGTCTAATAGGTATCGAAATGGCCTGTTTTTCCGATAATGTTGAGAATGCTATAGGGAGTGTGTGGATTATTTGTGGAAAAGTTTGATTTTGTTTACGGCCTTGGTTGGTTTACATTTCTATAGATCTTCTAGAGCGTGTCGTCACGAGATCTTAAGCCAACAGAAAATACAACGTATCTGCACGGCTGCCAGATAGGATCGCATCCTTTTGGCATAGCGAGTTGCGATCCCTCGCCATTCCTTCAGGCGCAAGAAGGCGTTCTCTACCAGAT
>QKHZ01000290.1 GCA_003249795.1 bacterium
AAGCAACTTCACCGTGCCGGACAAAGCGAAGCTTCGGCTGCCGGATGAGACGGATGGCATTTTTGAGCTGGAGTCGGGGTTGGTGCTGGTCACCGGCGCAAAAAACAGCGGCGTCACGACGACGTGCTCGTATATTCTGGATCGGATGCGAACCAGCAAACGCTGCCATATCATGACGATTGAGAACCCGATTGAGTATTTATACAGCTACGACAAGAGCATTGTCAGCCAGATGGATGTCGGTCTCGACGTACCGGACATGCAGACGGGCATCGAAATCGCGATCAAAGACAATGCGGATGTAATTTACCTGAGTGAAATGATAGATACGAATACGATCAAGCTTGCGTTGGAGGCAGCCCGGTCCGGCAAGCTTGTGATTTCGACGATGGATATCTTTGGCGCGAGCAACGTCATTCGAAACATCATCGATGTTTTCCCGAGCGAATCGTCAAACTACATTCGGACGCTGCTCTCGCAGGGGTTGAAGTGCATTGTTTCACAGCAGTTGATTCCGGATCAGGAGGCCGGATTGATTCCTCTTTGCGAGGTCGTCTATGGAATCAAAGCCGTGGCAAATCTGATTCGTGAGAATAAAGTGATTCAAATCGACAAAGTGATCGCCAGCAGCGAAACGACGAATATGCTTTCAAAAGACAACCATCTGGTGAGGCTCTTCAAAAAAGGCCTGATTTCCTCGGATACGTTGAAAGATCTTGCAGACGACTGGAACCGCGTATCAATCCAGGTTTCCAAGTAGCGTGATCGGGTTTCTCTGGCATAACGCGCACTTTATTTCGGGATGGAGAAATATTTCCTAAATGGGCAGTAGCTTTATCAAAGAAAAGAAAGCAGCCATTCTCTTGTTTTCCATAATGGCGTACTATCTGCTGTTGAGATGGATACGATTCAGCGTGGAGTATCAGAGCATTATCACGTTGCTCTTTTGGATTTTGCTTGCGGTCTATACGTTCTTCAGCGAGAAACCCGGCATTCACAGCAAACTGAAGTTCACCGAGTTTTATCTGTTGATCATGGTGGTTTGCGCGGTTCTCTACCTGATCTCCTATTTCATGATCGGGACGATCGACGGGTTCGGACTAAACATTTACGACACTTCGTTTTTCGGAATCGTGAAGAATTTGCTGGTGTTGGGATCGGCTGTGATTCTGAAAGAGTGGGTTCGAAATTTCCTCATCAACTCGGTGCAGAAGAGATTCGCTGTTGTTTTCGGGATTTTCATCATTCTGATATTCAGTTTTACGGAAGTAAATCTCGATACGTTCAGTAAATTGAAAACCATGGAAGAGGTTTTCTCGTATATCAGCAAAAACATTCTGCCGGTTGTTTTCTATAATGTGTTTATGACCGTTGCGGCCTATATCCTTGGATTCTACGGTACAGCGATTTATGCCGCGTTGACCAAATTTCCGATCTGGGTGGTTCGGATTCTGCCAAACTTTCGCTGGATCACACTTCTTCTTGTGGGAGCGCTCCTGCCGCTGATGTTCACGATTGTCCTGCGCAGCATCAGCCAAAAGAAGGCGACGCGCGGCAAACGGCAGGAGATGAAGCAGGCAAGCCCGTATTCCTGGATCGCGACGGCAGTTGTCTCGGTGCTGACCGTGTGGTTCGCGTTGGGAATTTTTCCGATATTCCCAACTGCGATTGTATCCAACAGCATGAAGCCGGATATCAGCCGCGGGGACAT
>QKHZ01000067.1 GCA_003249795.1 bacterium
ACTTTGCAAATGACAGTAATAAAGGGACTGCGGCTAACGAGAGTCTCAAGTTGATCCCGCCGCGTCAGGGCATGCTGAAGGTCATCCTCCACCCGGTGCTGGTGGGTCACATCCATAATCAGGCCGTTATAAAACAGTTTTTCACCAGCCCGTACAGGAACGGAAATCACTTTCACCCATCGCAGACCATCCGGCGTAACCAACCGAAATTCATCCAGAAACGACGTTTCCGATTCTGCTGCTTCACGTGATTTTCGATGAATCCTCTCCCTGTCATCGGTATGAACATGATCAAACCATGTCTGCAAATCTTCCGGGTTCGATATATGCAAATTCTCTTTTATCGATGGGCTTGCAAAAACAATCTTTCCCAAACACGGCAAAGACAGGTCTGACTCGATCCTGTACGTCGCAAAAAATTGGGACTGTTCAATCAGAGAAATGAAATTGGAATGATGCCGGTCAACCTCCTGCACCGCATGTTGGGCTTTTTGCTCCAAGAGCGCATTTTGTTCCCGAAGTCGGGCTGCCATCTCGTAGTGCGCAGTAATGTCATGCGCAACCCACACCGCCTTGCGGAGTTCCCCCGAATGCAAGTCGCCCGGAAGCGGTGCACACCGCCCCTCAAACCAATGTTCCCCGTCAGGCAGCGTCAGTTTGTAATCAACAATTTGAGGTGAGTTTGTTTCAATCGCCTTGAGCAGGGTCGCTTTCGTCGGGCCGGAAACATCCGGCGGAAGAACCTCCTGCAATGTATGCCCAAGCAATCCACTGACACTCTTAAACAACAGCTCGTCGTGTTGCGTCAGAATATCAAGATACCGTCCTTCTTCATCAAGAAGAAACACAATATCGGGAATCGCCTGAAGGATCGCCTGATCCGATGTTGCGGTTGCGTCAATACTCATCGCATTGAGCCGGGCCTCAAGCTCAGCCACGCGCTGGCGCAAATGCGCATTCTCATCAAATAAAGACCGAGTTACCGTATCACTCACACCTGTTCCTCACCTTCCGATTCGAAACGGCAACCAGAAATCATTTACGCGTCCGCATGGGCATTCAGCCAATCCTGTACCTGCTCGGCGTCCTTGTCACCACGGCCGGATACGTTCAGGACAATCACATCGTCTTTGGCGTAGTTTTTCGCAACCTTCAGCGTGTGCGCAACCGCGTGCGAGCTTTCCAGCGCAGGGATGATCCCTTCCAGACGGGACAACAGCTGAAACGCGTCGACGGCTTCAGCATCGGTCACGGAAAAATACTGTGCCCGGCCCGTGTCTTTCAGATAACTGTGCTCCGGCCCGACGCCTGGATAGTCAAGCCCTGCCGAAATCGAGTGGGCTTCCTGAATCTGGCCATGCTCGTCCATCAGCACATAACTCTTGCTGCCGTGCAGAACACCGGGAGCGCCGTGGCCGAGACTGGCGGCGTGTTTTCCGGTTTCAATCCCGCAACCGGCAGCTTCAACACCGATCAGCTGAACTCCCTTATCCGGCACAAACGCATGAAAAACGCCCATCGCATTCGACCCGCCGCCGATACATGCAATCACCGCAGCTGGCAACTTCCCGGTCGCTTCAAGAACCTGCTGGCGTGCTTCGCGGCCGATGACCTCCTGAAACGTGCGAACCATTACCGGATACGGATGAGGACCGGCGACGGTTCCGATGCAGTAAAACGTATCGCGGACATTTGTCGCCCAGTCACGCAACGCTTCGTTCATCGCATCCTTGAGCGTCCGCGTACCGCTCTCGACAGGCCGCACTTCCGCGCCCATCAGCTTCATCCGGAACACGTTCGCTTTCTGGCGCTGCACATCCACCGCGCCCATGTAAACGATACACTTCAGGTTAAACAATGCGCACGCAGTTGCCGTAGCAACGCCGTGCATTCCCGCGCCGGTCTCGGCAATCACACGGGGTTTGCCCATGCGTTTTGCAAGAAGGATCTGGCCGATCGTATTATTGATCTTGTGGCTGCCGGAGTGGTTGCAGTCCTCGCGCTTGAGATAGATCTTCGCACCGCCGCAGTACTCGGTCAGCCGCCGCGCAAAGGTTAGCGGGCTGGGACGTCCGACATAATCGCGCAACAGTCCGCGGAACTCCTGCCAGAACGCATCATCTGTCCTTGCGTGATCAAACGCACGCGTCAGCTCGTCAATTGCGGGAACAAGAACTTCCGGAACATAACGGCCACCGAAAATCCCATAATGCCCACCGGCGTCAGGATTCATTTTTTCTTCAGACATGATAGCAACTCCTCCTGCAATACTATTTAGCAGAGTAATTTTATGGTCAAATAGTATAGCATAACCGCTTGTGAGAGTCCGTCAACGCTGAAACACTACAAAATCAGACGGTTACATCGAAAGAAATAAGCGCCCGATTCATTTCATGTACCTGCTTGCGTTTCCACGCCTGTCACGCTACGATACATAATCGGCCACCACCGAATCTGTAAAGGTTTATTCACAATGAGTTGCGAGCAGTTCAGAATCGGCATTGATCTCTTGGCATGGGGAGAGTCTCCTTTAGCCGATCACTGCGCATGGGCGGAGTTTTCTACATTTGCGCAACGGTCTGCAGGCAATCAAGAGGGTGAGCAAACGCCCGCGCCACTGATCGTATATGCGCCGCGCAAACTGTCACTGCCGCAAGAGGTCAATACCGTCCAGCCCGGATTCTTTTCAACAACCCGTACCGGCCGCATGATCTACCAGCAGTTTGTCCTGCACTCGCGGATCTGCTCCGACAAGCTTCACGCGCTTTACTGTCCCTATGGCGTAATGCCGCGCTACAGCCTTATCCCGACGGTGATCGCCGTTCATGACACGTTATTTCTGGAAAACCCGCAAGCGGTTCGAAAATCCGAGCGTGTCAGGCAAAAACGGTTTGCCCTGCTCAGCCTCCAACGTGCCAAGCGGATTCTGGTTCCGTACATGCAGGTGAAAGACTCGCTGATCAAACTGGCGGAAAAAGAATGCGAAGGGCTGTCTGAAAAAATCAGGATCGTACCGCCTGCAACCGCCTCGATATTTTGCCGCGAACCGGTCGGAGAGGAAAGCGCAAGCCGGATCCGGATGGCCTACGGCCTGCCCAATCCGTTCGTCCTCGCCTGCGGCCCGTTTCTTCCGCGGCACAACCCGCTGCAGATCATTCAGGGCTGGTTTGCCGCATGCACCAACCGACAGCTTCCCCACCGGCTCGTTCTGTTAGACAACGAGAAACAGACACCCAAGCGGGTCAGGAGAATGATCCACGAACTCGGCATGGACGAGCGAGTTTTTATCATTAACCCAAAGAGTGAAAAAGACCGCGCGCTGATCTTCCGGCTCTCTTCTGCGCTGCTGATGCCAACCGAACCCTCAGAATTCAGAATGGAAGCTGTACAGGCTTCTGCCTGCGGGGTTCCGGTGGTCTGCCCAGATTCACCGCTGCACAGGGCACAATGCAGCGAAAGCGTTTTTTATAAAGGCGGGCTTGCAGAACTGCGTCAGGCCATCGAAACCGCCCTGCAGGAGCGTCCCGAACCGGCAACATCCCCGCTCAGCCTCTTTGAGCGCGCACAGATCATGAACTCGATTTTCTCAGAACTCATCCGCGAAGACCGCGCCTGACACCGAAGACAAAACAGACCACGATCCCAGCAGATGCGCGGGAGCCGTTGCAGGCGATGCCGTCACCGGTGCTGAAAGCGGCGGTGTGGCGCATCGTCAAGACGGCGACTGCGCAGGTGCGGCCGGTTTGCGTGCGACAAACTCAAGGTGGGCGGCGCAGCCGAACATCGCCTCTTTCCGGTTGAGCGACTCTTCGATCCGGATCAACTCACGCCTGCGTTCACGGTCTTTCAATAGATCCTGAAACCGCCGCAGCGGCAACGCCGTCTTTGCCATCATACTCACGATCTCCAGCCCGCGCACATCACACATTTTTCGGATATCGTCGGGACTGAACATGGTCTCGGCGTACTGCTCGTCCTTTTCATCGGTGACCCAGTTTGTTTTTCCGTTTTTCAGAAAATCATTGAGCTTAACGACATCGCCATCTTTGAAAAAATGGAACAGGGAACCGAGTTTATTGTCCACAGACATCATGATCATGCCGCCTGGTTTTAAAATCCGGCAGAAATCTTTCATCGTCCGTTCCGGCCGTTTTGCACAACACAGCGGATCGCCCTGCCCGATCAAAAAGTCATACGTTTCATCTTCAATCACAGACAGATCGTCAACAGACGCGTGAATCACCACCGACTTGTACGCCGGTTTCATCTTATCCAGCTTCTGTTCAACCTGATCGAGCATCTTGCGGGAGATGTCGAGAAAGTCAGTGTTGTACCCGCTTTTGAGGAGCTTGAGCCCCCATTTTCCTGTACCGCAACCGACATCGAGACAGCGGATCGTCTGACTTGAGGGAATCACGCGCTGGATATGCCGCCAGGTCAGCTCTTCAACAGTCTGCCAGTAAGGGTTGCCATCGTAGATGGTGTCATAGATTCCGGCGACACGGTCGTGATATTTTTCAACAGAAGAGCGTTTGCGTTTTGCCATATCCATCCTTTGGCGCAGAGCCACACGGGAAAAGCGTCCGGTGAAGCGTCACCGGTAAAGGATGAAATCTTACTGGAAATAAGGCATCTGTCCAGAACAGATTGGATTTATGGTACGAACAGTCAACCTGTCACGGCAAAGTTAAAACCGAGGGAGCGCAAGACTTCCGTAAGCTGGCTGATTGAATACGGCTTCATCAGATACGCCTCACATTGCTGGCTGAATGCCTGCCACGTGTCTTCTGGCGAATCCACCGCTGTTGCGATCACAACCTTTGCGCCGCACATCCGGGCGATCCCGTATTTACTCTCCAGCGCTCGAATCCGTTCAAGCACCTCCAGCCCGCTGATCCCCGGCATCAGCACATCAAGCAAAACAAAGTCATACGGTTGATCCTGCTCCAGCGCTTTCTGAAACAGCTGCAACGCCGTCTCGCCATTTGCCGCCTCATCAATCGCCCCCAGCGATTCAAGTGCAAGGTGCAGGTATTCACGCGTATCCGGAAAATCATCAACAATCAAAATACGCATGGCTAACCCTCCCAACGATACCCGCCGCCCTATTTGACAGATACCGACCAGCTCGCCTGTAAGAACGATATTTCGATTACATATAATTTCCCGACATCTGCATTGTCTCTCGCAAAGCCCGATTCGGATACAAGATTTTCAAGAGAAATGTCGCTTTTGAGCGTGATGAAAAATCAGCCGGATTCCCGCGAAATGCAGACACCGCATTCCGTAGCGGTTCATTCAGGCAAAAGTTTCAATTTCTGCAACAGTTTCCGGTTCGAGCCGATCACCGCGGGAGGGCGTTTCAGCCACTGAAGCCGGTCATAGCCGCCACCAGCGTTCAGACTCCCGCCGCTGCAAACCGCCTCGTACACATGCAGCAGAATCGAGAAATGAGAATAGACGTGCTTGAGCGTACCGATACATTTTCCCGGTTTAACTACCAGCCCTGTTTCGTCCAGAAAGATCCGTTTGAGCGAAGCGGAATGCGACTCGCCTTCTCGGACTTTCCCGCCGGGAAGCTCCCACATGCCAGACAACATCCCCCCCGGTTTGCGTCGTCCGAACAGGATCTTGCCGTCCTGAAAAAGCAGCCCTGCTACGACATCGTAATGCGGAACCGTCTTTTTCTTCTGTTTTACAGGGAAGGACTCAGGCGTGCCCCTGCGGTACGCTTCGCACAACTTCGCCACCGGGCACCCCTCGCACTCCGGAGATCGCGGCGTACAAACGCAAGCGCCCAACTCCATCAGCGACTGGTTCCAGTCCCCCGGACGATGTTTGCAGACAAGTTCTTTTGCCATCGACCAGAAAAACGCCGTTGACGCAGTTTGACTGATCTCGCCCTCATACGCAGTCCAGCGAGCAAAAACCCGTTTGACATTCCCGTCAACCAGCGGCTCCGGTTTTTGAAACGCGATACTGGCAATTGCGCCGGCGGTATACTGCCCCACGCCCGGAACGCTCATCCATTCATCTGCTGACTTCGGCCAAACTCCGCCAAGCTCCTGCACGACATACCGCGCGCCTTTTAAAAGATTCCGCGCGCGCGAGTAATACCCAAGCCCCTCCCACAGCGCGAGAACGTCCTCCTCGACTGCCGATGCAAGCGCCTGAACCGTCGGAAATTTTTTCAGGAAACGATGATAATACGGCGTGCCTGCTTCAACACGGGTCTGTTGCAGAAGGATCTCGGACAACCAGATCGCATACGGATCGGTTGTCCTGCGCCACGGAAGGTCGCGGGCATTTTTATCAAACCAGCCCAGCATTTTTTTCTGAAGCTGTGTGCGACGGGAAACCAGAGACGCCGCATCTTCTGTCAAGACGGCGCCGTTTGCCTGTGCGCTGGTGGATTTCATTTTTCGTTTCAATGGAGGATCAGTATTTAATCAACGTGCCGGTGCGGGTGCCAGAGCTGCTCCAGCCGGAAGGTCTGCCGGAGCCGGTTTGTTTTCGACCGGCACGGCAAACTTCATCACACCATAGCAGCCGCTGAAGCCGTTACTGGAACCGGTCTGCGACCACTGCGCCACTTCCACGCCCAGCGGTTTGTTCTCGGCCCCCTGCCCTGCCCCGTTTTCATCGGAGTCGCGGAAGCTGTAATCATTGCGCGTGATATTCACCCGCCACGAACTTCCCGGCGTCGGCACGTACCCGATTCCCAGCACCGGATACGGGATCAGCATTTCAACCGTATATTTTCCCGTCCTGCGGTTGACGCGTACCGCATGCTTCCACCGCGGCGTCCACGCCAGCCCGATCCGGCTGGAACGGTCAAGCGCAATATCCGATGCGTTGACAGCAAACTGGAAATAGTCGCGCCCGTGACCGATCGGATCGAGAAAGACCTCGACGCTTTCATCATGATAAACCGGATCGTCATCCTTGCGCGCCGGCTCTGTCACCGGAGGATTATCCTTGTCAAACGTGCAGACGACCGCAACGACCAGCCCCGTATCGTTATACGCAGCCTTCGCCTCAACCGGATGCACTGGCGCCTGTCCCCCGCCAAGAGTCTCAAACCCGAGGAACGAACCGGCATTCTGCCAGAACTCTTCGGTCAGAAGCCCGTCGATATTAACGTCCTCACCAGCCGGATAAATTTCGCACTCGCGCAGGGATGTCAGGAAAAGCGGCTGGCGGGTAGAACCGACGTCTTTCATATTTACGACCATCGTCGGCATCGGTCCGCCTGCAGCAGACGGTTGCATCTCAAACTCGATCTTGCCCTCAAAACCGCTGCCGAGTGAGAACTCCATCCCCTCTGGTTCAATCGCCCACGCCGACCCGTTGGGCACCTGCCAGAACACCTGCCCTGTCACCGGCTCTGAAGAAGGGTTGGCAAGAACCACCGGCAATGTAAACGGCTTTGTCTGATCAGCAACCGCGCAAGCGGCCTGACGGGCAATTGTCAACACCTCGCGCCGCATGACCGCTTTGGCCTGCGCTCCAGACAGCACGCTCTGTTTCTGAAGCGGAGGTTCACGGAGGTCTGTATCCCCGCCGCTATATAATGTCAATTCATCCAGCGACTGGTTCACATCCATATCCTGGCCGATCCGGACCGCGCGCCACCGCAGGCTTTCCGACGTCGCCGTCAAAATCCCCATATGCGGCTCTGCACGGAGCACCGCCGTATATTCCCGCCCCGCCGTCTGTTGCTGCATCTGCCCCAACCCACCGACAGTGATATACCGTATCGGCGGCTCTGCGCCGGTCTGCAGCGGAAGGCTGCGGCTATAACAGCCCTCATCGCCGGAGATGACCAGATCAACCCGGTATTGGTCAAGAAGGTCGCCCAGTGCCTCCAGCGCGCGGACATTGATCTCACGCGAACCGAACAGCGGCGTATGCGTCATCAGCACCGACCAGCGCTGTTCCGGATTACGCGCCTGCAGGTCTGCCTGCATCTTCTCAAGAATCGTGCGGCGCTGGCGATAATCCCGAAGCGCCGACAGGTTCAATGACATAACATGAATACAGCCGAAATCCCGACTCCAGAAATCCGGCGTTTCCGACACAGGCATGATCGAGCGCGGCAGAGCGTCCTGGATATCCGGAGTAAAGTACACCGGCGCCTGCTGCAACAGCTCCGCCAGCGGCAGGAAAAAGCCTTGCGCAAGCTGGTTTTCTCCGCCTTGCGAGACGCCACCGGCAATAAAGATCGCCTCCGGCCCGATCTGGCTGATACATTTCGCACCTTCCTGCATCGCCAATACATTATTCTGGCCAGTGCCGCCCATGAAAACCAGATGCACGCTTTCTGTGCGCCCAAGAATCCGCGGAAGACGGATATATTCCGTTTTCTCGTCATCAAGCAGGATGCGGCAGCGGTCACGGCCGGTCCTGTTCAGGCCGTCGATCCGTACCGCGTGATGTCTCTGGGTACGCCCCACGCGCCGCACGCGATAGGACGAGCCTTTGACACTCACACCGGCGGTGCAATCGACATTGGTGTGAAACCGCACCGAGACCGAGCCGTCAAGCGACTGGGTCATAAACGGGCCAAGCGTTATTTCCGGAGCCGGTTGATAGACGTGTTCCGGCAGTGCCGGCTTGTCGTCCATACACCCGAACAATGTCACCAGACCAAGCACTACCGCCGCTGGTGCCGCCCACGAGAACCGTAGATGCATCTTCATGAGAATATACCTGTTAAGAATTGTGACTCTGTACCAAAATGGTAACAGATCCGGGGCCGTAAAGGAATTTCTGGTGCATATCTTGTAATAGGCAGAGGCAGGCGGGTCAAGAAAAAAGCTGATCAGGCAGCCCCCCCATTCATCTACTTTTACCGGAAAGAGCTTTTTTTTTTGTTTGACGGGGCGGTTTTAGACACCATAATAGCGAAAGTGTTATCGGACATGCCCCATATCATGTGATGCAATGCAACAGGGCATTTCGAGAGACAACCTGAAGGTTCGTGTGGGGCGAACCGGGGGCGTCCCGTTGTTGGGGCGATGTTCACGGACGATTAGAAAACGAACCGCGGCATTCCAGATCCATAGTCATGAGGGGGGTACCGTGCCGGAAGATTCTATGCTCAACTTTGATGCGTTGGAAAGTCAGTTGTACGTTTCAGGCACTGCTCTGAAACTCGGCAGCGTCAGCGACCAGACGATTTACGCCATGCGCCCGCAGCCCGGGTGTGACCTGAACTTTCCGTTTGAAAAGAAACCGTTCACAGCGCTGATCCGCACTAGCAGCCAAACCACCGAGGCCGACATGCGCCGCGCTGGCTGGCAGCTTCTGCAGCACGGCCTGCGCCACGGCATCTGCCACGGTGAGAAGGCCGACCGGATGAGCGAAATTCTGGACGAGATCATCGACTCGTTCGACATCAGCGACAACAACCAGACCGCATTCAGTTCAAGCCACGAAGGCGAAGATATTTCCGAGACGATGGAATATTTCCTGCTGCCGTCGGGACTGGCCGACTCCGGCCTGATTCTGGTTCTGGGCACGGATAACGACTGGGGCGGGACGATGGACTCGTTCGACAATCTGGTCGGTAGCGGCGAAGCGCTGCTGGAGTTAGTAACAGACGAGAGCGATGATGTCTGGACAGAAGAGCTGATCGAAGCCGACGCTGTTCTCTGCTAGGCTTACGACGAACAAGTTCCGCGCGACAAGAAATAAACGCAACATACAAGCGCGCGGATCGCAAAAAACAGGCAGAAACAAAATCCTGTAACCTCGAGAAAAATAAATAAAAAAGCGCCATGCGCACCCCGCGCCCAAGGAAAAGTCCCGCGCGCAAAAGCGGATCAAAAGAAACGACCTCATCCACCCGAGCCGATTCGCGGCCCGGTTTTCTTTTTCCCATGCATCTGCCTACACTCCCCGCCCGATACAAGCCACGCAAACAAAACTGGCCCGAGCCAGTGTGAAGCGACTGCAAATCTCCCTGAACAGCCGCGTTTTGCGGTATACATTTCCGGCAAAAATCAATACAATTAAAATATAAATCACGACATACAATTGCAGGAAGCCCAATGGATATCGACGCGACGCTTGCCAAAGCCAGAGAAGAACAGGCGCGGGACAAGAAGTTGATTCTACGGCGGCTACTTTTCGCCGTCCTGATCTTCGTTTCTGTGGTCGCAGTCATCCCGAAAGACATCGAATCTTTCAACCGTATCTGCGATTGTTTCATCACCCCCTATCTTCCTGGTGAGAACCCGTACGACAAACAGCATGCCCGGACCTCCCTGATTATTGTCCATGCGATTGCCATACTGGCCGCAATCGTTTGCATCAGCGTCCTGAGCCTTGCCGGATTACTGATCGCGCAAGCACTCAGTGTATTCAGAAGAGACCGCACAGATCGCGGGTTCTTGCTACGCTATATCGATCTTTTGAAGAAGCGCGCCCAACGGTTTCCAACGGCAGAAAACACTTTGGACGATTCCACTTCCGTCCCGCTTGCTGACGATACGGACAAGGAGGCATGGCAGAATGAATTCGACTTGATCACAACCAAGGTCGAAAAATCAAAGCGAATGAAGAAGTGGCACGTCGGTTCCTTTATCATTTTTCTACTTTTATGGGTGACATTCACAGGATTCGCAATTTATCTCTACCGAAAAAGTTGTCCATTCATGCACGATATGCTTACATTACTGCAAACTGAAAAGGATCCGATTCAAATAGAAGAGATGATCAGATCAGCGACACAAGTGATTTTTATTATTGTACACAAACTGGCAATGATCACCGTTTCGTCGTTCCAATCCGTCGTTTTTTCTGCATGGTCACTCATCCGAATTTACAGAAAAGACGTGTATCGGGATCTGCTGTATGATCTGGTTGGTCTGGAAGAAAAAGAACAGGTGACGGACGAGACAACAGACAGCATTGCACAATCCCCAATCCCGTTAGCCGAATAGGCCCCCAATGGATATCGACGCGACGATTGAAAAAGCGAAAGAAGAACAGAAACGCGACAGACGCCTCGCGCCCCGCCGCATTCTTCTGGCAGTCCTGATCATTATAGCCGCATATCTCCTGTTTCCTCACGATGGCGAATCATGCATGGAACTGCTTGACCGATATATCGTCCCCAATCTCCCCGGCGAAAACCCGATAGCGGAAGAAAATATCCAACAAACCGAGTTGATTCTCTTTACCATTGCTGCAATTGTCGCGTTACTGTTTTATGGCACATTTATCGCAATCGGAAAATCACTTTTTGAGGGTCTAGACCCCTTTCTTGGCCTAGACACGTTTCCACGCGGAGACTTGATTCTTTTCACAGACCATTTAAAAGAAAAAGCGGACTGCGAAATTAAGATCGCAGAGCACCAACCCCACGCAGATGAGTCAGTTCAAGAATTACATGAAGAACTATACGAAATTACAGAGGGATTAAACACAATCATCAAAAAGGTCAAAAAACATAAAAGAGGCGAAAAAGGGTATCTAGTAATCATGTCAATGATAATCATTATCCTATTACTGACAGCCCCTTACGGAATCAAAGCATTCTTTGGGCTATACTCCGATGTCAGAAATACCTTCATATTGCCTGACGAGAAACCAATACGACCCGCCACGCGAGAAGAAATCCAAGCAGCAGTCGAATTAATTTTTGCTCAGTTTGCGGCATTCTGGATGTTCATGCTCAATATCCTTTCTATAATGGTCAGCTTTATTTGTCGTACGATTGACATCTACAGAAAAGATGAGTATCGGGATCTATTGTATGAACTGGCCGACCTGACAGAAAAAGAACTGGCTGACGACGAAGCGGCAGACAGCTCTGTGCAAAACAATTCTGGTTACGGCCTTCAAACCGACGCGTGCCCGTAGCAGGCGTCCGCTAACTCTTTCGCTTCAGGACAAGGTTCTGGTACGGTTGAAGATCGAGATATAAAAAGTTGTCTCCGCAGTGGCACGACCAGTACGGATCGTGGCGGTTATAGTCCTGCTGGCCGATATACCGCTCGTCAATCGAATTGTAAATCACCTGATACTCTCCCGGCGTCGGCATATACACCTCTGCCTGACACGGCGGCGAATGCGGTGCTTCGTTGCGGACAAAGATCAGGTCGTCCTTATGATGGTCCCAGTTGCCCGATCCCGGCGCCTCACGGCATCCCCAGCGTACAAACGAAAAGTATTTCCGTTCATTATTGCTCGACAGTTTGTCCATCGACCACGAGTCCTGAAACGCCAGCGCCGGTTCATGCCGCAAGAGATAGTTCAGGTCGTGAAAATTATTGGTCAGCTGCTGTTCGTGCATCGCAGCTCCAGGCCCTGCTTTGTTCCAGTCAAGCCCGCGCCAGACGTCGAACCAGCCTTCTTCGCCGAGTTCGTCGCCCATGAAGATCATCGGCGCCCCCGGTTTGAACCAGCAGAACGCAGCAAGTCCAATCAACTGCACGTGGCTGTTCAGTTCCGTAATCAGCCGTGTCTTGCCGTTGGCACACTCGTCGTGCGTATTCATCGCGTTGACGAAGGTCTCCGGCGCCTTGGTCAGCATGATCTTTTCAATCTCTTCAATCCGGCGGCTCTCGACGGGAAGGCTCAGGTACTTGCGCACGCGGTGCATCTCGCCCATGTTCTGCGCGTAGGTAAAGCCTAAGCCACCCTCATCAACCGGACACGCCAGCCGCGGAAATACCCGTCGCGACTCTTCTGCAATCGTAAACAGCTTCGGCGAAGTATGCTCCAATCTCTTGTGCAGGTCGCGGAAGAAGCGCAGGCCGCTGAAGTCGACCGCCTCGCTCAGCCAGTAGCCTCGGTTTTCGAAAAAGCGGTCGCCGCCGAGGCCGTTAAAAATATCCCAGTCCTCGCCGCTGACCTTCTCGCGATCATTACGCGGCCAATCCCATGTGCCGCGGTCGTAATCATAAAACAGCTGGCTGGAGACCGCGTCAACGCGCACGCCGTCGATGCCGAGTTCGTGGTACAGATACGTGAAGATTCCGGTCAGGTAGTCGCGCACGTATGGCTGCGTGAGGTTATACATCCTTGTCTGCCACTGCTGGTTCCACCCGCGCGGGCCAACGTGGTGGTACAGCTCGGTTCCGTCAAAGTTGGACAGACCGCAGTCCCAGTCCTGAATCCCGAAGCCGCACGGCACATCGACGATCACGCCGAGACCCGCTTCATGCAGGCGGTTGACCATCCACTTGAAATCGTCAACCGTGCCGTAACGTTCACTGACCGCGTACGGGCAGCCGACAAGATATCCCCACGACTCATAGATCGGCGTCTGAAACGGCGGCATGACCTGAATATGGGTAAAGCCGAGGTAGTCCATGTGTCCGACCAGTTTCTCGGCGATATCGCGGTAGTTGCCCTGCCAGAACGTGCCCATGTGCATTTCATAAATCGACATCGGAGCACTCGGCAGCTGCGGATGCTTGTGAGTCCACTCAAAAAAAGTTCTGTCCGGAACAACGCTGTTAAACGTGCGAGAGCCGCCGGAGCCAAACTGCACCGCCAGTTGCGCCGAGAACGGATCAATCCGGGAACAGTCATACGGGTTCTGCATATAACCGTGATTGTTTTTAATACGGTATTTATAATGCGTCCAGCGCAGGTTGCCTTCGATCTCGATCTGCCATACGCCGTCCTCATGCCGACTCATCGGCTCATACTTCTCGCCCCAGCCGTTGCCCTCACGCAACAGGATCACTTCCGTTGCTTCCGGCGCGTACACACGGAAGATCGTCTTCTCGTCACTTGCGTGCGCACCGTAATACAGGTACGGATAATCGCGCCGCAGTTCATCCTCACGCATCACCGGATTTTCGACCGTCAGCTTTGCAGCAACAGACGGATCGTCGGCAGTTTGATCAGTTTGCTTGCAGGAATCGGCAGCGGTTTCGGCCTGCACGGCGTCTGGTGTGTCTGAAGTGTTTTCATCATTACTTGGGTTGCATTGCGAATTGCTCATGATTTCGTTTCCGCCGTTTCTTTCAAAGGAAGATAAATCCGAAACGTTGATCCAACACCCGGTGTCGAGTCGACCTCGATGCGCCCGGCATGTTGCTCGATAATTTTCTGACAGATCGGCAGTCCCAGTCCCGTGCCGATATCCTTGGTCGTAAAGAACGGATTGAAGATCCGGTCCAGATTCTCGCGACTGATGCCAACTCCGTTATCCTCAATCGTGATACACGCCTCAGGATACACCCGCGCGCCCGTATTTTCCAGTCCCATTTTCACGGTAACGCTGCCATTTTTCGCACATGCCTGTGCGGCATTGGAAATCATGTTCAAAAACAGTTGCTTCAATTTGTCGGCATTGGCTGAGCACGGCAAGGGTTTACCGTCGCCCTCCAGCGTCAGATCAACGCCCATCTGCGACGACTGCGGCGCAAACTGCCGGACGGTTTGCTCCACAAGGGATGCCAGATCCACCGGTCGCATCGTCAACGACTGTTGCCGCGAAAAGTCGAGCATATCTTGCACGATCTTGTTGATCCGGTCGACTTCGCTGATCACGATATTCGCGTACTCGATCTCTTCGTCATCTTCCCGCTTCTTTGCGCCTTCCATCAGAAGCTGGGCAAACCCGCGCACAGAGTTCAGGGGATTACGGACCTCGTGCGCGATACCGGTGGCCATCTCCCCAAGCGACGCCAGCCGCTGCGAACGCTTGACTTCGTCCGCCATCTTTTTCAGCCGCGTCAGATCCTGAAACGTGCAGACCACACCGATCGGGTGCGCGGCGTAATCTTCCAGCACAGCAGTATTGACCCCCAGCGGCACCTCTCGCTCGCCAAGCTGGACAATCAATTCACTGCGTTCAACCGGGATTCCGCTTTTACTCGTCTCGGCGATCAGCGCCGCAAACTGACGAAGCCGTGCGACACCCGCCAGAGGCAACCCCACCAGATCCTTTTGCTCAACCCCCAAGATCTGCATCGCAGCATCATTGGCACGGATCACCATGTCGCGGTCGTTAATCACCAGCACGCCAGAGGGAAGGCTTTTCAAGATACAGGCGGAAAACTCTTCCGCATTGAGCAGGCTGCGGACCATTTGCGCATTCTGCACCATCGTCCCCAAGTGCGTACCCATCGCCGTCAGCAGCTTCAAATCATCCTCGGTAAACGGCGTGCTCATCAGGTTCGTATACAGATAGACTACACCGTAGAGCTGGTCTGCGGCAATCAGCGGTACGCACAGGATTGATCCGACATCCGTACCCGATAAGCTCTGGCTCTGCGCCGTACTGTCAAGACCAGGCTGCGACAGCACACCGCGCCGTTTTTCCGTCACAAGTTCACACATCGACCGGCTGATGGTCAGAGTCTTTTTCTTTTCCTTCGGCCAGACAGCCTTCGGGTGCAGACCGCCGACTGCATCCTGAAACAGAACCGCGCCGCAATCGGCCTTTAACGCTCCGGCCATCTTCTGCAACGACAACTCAAGCAGATAATCCAGCTCGATCGTCGTCGTTGTCTCTGAAATAAAATCAAAAAGCGCCTGCAACTGCTGCTGGTGGCGCTCGTATTGGGAGGAGGCGAGGTCTTTGCTTAAAAACGCGGTGCTGTCGATATGCAGCGCCATGTCAACGCTCGTGTCATGCGTCTCTTCCGAGATCGTCACCATCGGTTCCTGTGCAATCGTGGAGCGGGCCTGCACCATCAGGATGGTGTCGCCGATCATGATCCGGTCGCCATGCCGCAGAAACGCCTTGTCGACCCGCGTACCGTTGACAAACGTACCGTTAGTCGACCCCATATCCTCAAGCGCCAACCCCGCACCGTCACGTTGCAACCGCACATGTATCCGCGAGGAAAGCGGATCGTCGATCGGAATATCATTCTGCCGGTCGCGCCCCAATGTCAGCCGCTCCGTAGTCACCGGATAGCGCTGCCCCTTCTGCACGCCTTCGACAAAAACAAGCATCATCATGATCCGTCCCCCCGCGAAATTCTCGACTGCGAGTGAAGCCCGGTACCGGACGCGATGCGGTCTGCGATATCGCGGCTGGCACCGGCAACAGCATCCAAAACAAAATCGATGGCCATCTTCCGCTCCGTTCCTTTGGGCGAATTCAGGTCTCGAACGATTTGGGTCAATGTCTCGGGTTTTGTATAGAGATGCTCAAGAAGCAATGACAGATATTTGCGCGCACCTTCCTTTTGTTGCCACAACTCTGTCAGCACTCTTTTTAATGAATCTGGCTTGCTGTCGATGGTTTCAAACATCGCAACCGCATCTTCGGAAATCCGGCGCCCGCGAATCCCCACCGCCCACAGAAACACGCGGCCTCCCGGTGTCAGTTCATACTGCAATAACGCCTCAATCACCGCCTTCTGCACTTCGCTGTTGGGGTCGACCAGAAGCTTGACCAACTCCTCACGCATGCGGATCGTGCGCACCCGTCCTGCAGCACGGGCGGCGGCTGCGCGCACCATGGGCGTGCGGTCTTTCATCAGCTGCACCATCAACCTTGCCGAAAGCTTGCTGCCCACCTGCGCGAGTAGATCGGCCACAAACACCCGCACCTCGATCCCGCTGGAACGAGCCAGTTTTTCGAGAAGATCAATCTCCTGCGAACCTGTTTTCTGCAGGACACGGTTTCGTATTGAATCCGGCAGCGGCTGGCGGCTGCGGCCGTAAAACTGTACCAATGGCTCAATCACATCAGCCAGCTCAAACCGCTCAAGCGCAGTCGCTGCAGACTTGCGCGTCTTCCAGACTTCGTCATTCAGAAAGCGCACAATCGTCGCGACCTGCTCGGCAGCCTGCAATTCCCCGAGCCGCTCGAGCGCATGACAACGGATGCGGTAATCCTGATCGGCAAGGATCTTGACCAGCAGATCGATCTCCACCTTGTGATCCGCCAGCTCCGACAGCGCCACCATGCAAAACCACCGCGTCTCGAACTTGCCTTTGACATACGCGTTTTTCACATACCGCAGCATCAGCTCTTCCTGGCCGTCTTTCTTCATTTTCAGAAGCAACTGCCCTGTCACCGTCTGCGCTTCTTTTGCTGCATTATCGCCAAGCAGCCGCTGTTCCATCGTTTTGCGCAAATCCGGTTTGAGCGTCAGAATTAGGTCGTGCGCAAAGTCCTCCATCGTATAGTTCTGCTCACGTTCGCTCTGGCGTTTGACAACCTGCTGGAAGGTATTACTGCGATAGCGGTCAGGCTCGCGTTTATTCTTATTGCAGATCGCGTCAAGCACAGACGCACGGAACTGGTCAAGGTGAACAGGCTTTGTGAGAACAGCCCCGAGATGTTTATCCTGCATCTTTTTAAGCAGGTCGGCGTCGTTCTCTTCCAGCACCATCACAATCGGCACCGGAAGCTTTTTGGCCTGCACCCACTCGATCAGCGAAATACTTGCCGCGTCATGTCCGCTGATACTGGCGACAAGCAGATCGGGCACATCCTCTTCCAGAATCTTCGTCACCTCATGTGTCGATGACGCGCAGGCGACGCAATGGCCTTCATCCTCCAGAATCCCCCGGAACAACTCTGTCGAATACGGCGACACGGAATAGACCACGCTGACAAACATGGGCCTGTCCGCCCCCCCCGCACCCGCACTTCCGCTGCCCTGCCCTGCCACTGGCGCAGCATTTGCAGACGATGCAGAAGCGGCTTGCGCATAACTTCTTGACGACGTCCGGCTGGATGCATCAGATACAGGCGGCACAGCACCGCTTGAGGGCGACCTTTTCTCGGCAGCCGCCTGGGTTGCCGATTCCGACTGGCTGATCGCAATAATTTTCAGGATCCGATTACGCAGGTCTTCCAGTCGGACAGGCTTAGTCAGGTAACTACTCACCCCCAGGCGCGCAACGGTCTGGATCGCTTCTTTTTCTTTATGTGCAGAGATGACGATCACATGGCCGGAAAGTTTCAGTTCCTGTTTTTTCTCCAGAACCGAAAACCCGTCACGATGCGGCATATTCAGATCCAGCAGCACAACCTGCGGCGTTTCCTGCTTCCACATCGTCAGCAATTCATTGCCGTCAGACGCTTCCTTCACGGTAAACCCGAGAGAGCTGAGAACCTTTGTATACAGCCGCCGTACCGACGGCACATCGTCTGCCACCAACGCGACAGATGAGGAAGAAACCACGGCGCTACCGCCGGACGGAACATCCTCAGGAATTTCCTGCGGCATCTCTTTGGGCAACACGCGTGAGGAACTTGACGGCCGATCCAGCATCAGATAGGTCGACTCCGCCGCGCGGTTTGTCGGCCCCAGACTTTGCTTGAGACCGCGCAGTTCGTCCATCAGCTGCCGCGCGGTATCCGGCCGGTCCTCCGGCGCAATCGCCATCATCCGCTGTACCATCCGGTCGACAACCGCAGGGATAGTTTTATTATAAAAACTCGGCACAGGACGCGGCTCATGGATATGCATATACAAAACAGAAGACGGATGATCGGCCCGAAACGGCGGACGTCCCGCAAGCAGTTCGAAAAAGACGACGCCGAGGCTATAGATATCAGTGCGGACGTCGAGGTCTTTGCCCAGGCCCTGCTCAGGTGACATGTAGTTTGCCGTGCCGACGATGGTGCCGGCTTCTGTCATGCCCTCTTCCGAGCTGACACTTTTTGCAAGGCCGAAATCGGTGACCTTCACAAACCCTTCTTCGGTAAGCATGATATTCGCAGGCTTGATGTCGCGGTGGATAATTCCCGCATCCGAAGCGCACGCAATTGCCGCCGCCGACTGCATGACGATATCGATCGTTTCCTCGACCGTGAACTTACGGCCGCCGCGCATCATCTGGATCAGGTCTTCGCCACGGACATACTCCATGACAAAATAGTGGATGCCGTTGTCTTCACCAATGGAGTGGATCTGGATTACGTTCGGGTGGGTAATTGACGCCGCGCTTCTGGCCTCTCGTCGGAAGCGTGCGATAAATGTTTCGTTGTCACAAAGTTTCTGGCGCAGAACTTTCAGGGCGACATCACGGTCAAGCGATTCCTGATAGGCAAGATACACAGTCCCCATGCCGCCTTCACCGAGTTTGCGCTTGATCTTGAACTCGCCTAACGTTTCCAGCATGGGATTCTTTTCCACTTCAAAAGCAGCGTACAGCCTGTTTCAGCGTACGGTCATGTCCTCATCGATTCATCCGGCCTCACGATCCCGAGAGAGCCCTGAAACCGAACACCCCAACCTGCCCCGGGTAAGGTGTCCGGCAAATTTTATTCTTCATTCCCGCCTGGGGAAGAGATTCCGGTTTCATCGGCAGCCTGCCTGACAGGATTCTCGACCCAGCGCACGCTTTCAATTTCAACAAGCCCGCTGGCCTGCAGCAACCCCATCGCAGAGCGTGGCAACACCGCCCGGTAAAAATCGGTATCCTGCACCCGAACCCCTTCCAGCAGACAGCCGCGCAAGTTGGCACCCGCAAGAGTCGCCCCACTCAGGTTCGCGTTTGTCATGTTGCTTTCGGCCAGATCCGCACAGGCCAGATCGAACTCGCTCAGATCCGCACCCGACAAATCCAGATGGCACAACTGCGGCCCTTCGTCAAGATCCGCGCACCACCGGTTCCAACCCGCTGCGTCCCCGTCAGCCAGAAACTCCAGAAACTTGCGGTGTGCCGGAACAGTCTGCCGGACCAGCGATTTGACGCTGGCGGTAAACTCATAGCCGCCCGGAATTTTCGTCGTCTGGGGAATCCCCACATTGATCACAGCCAGAAACTCGCCGTCTGCACTTTTGCGTGTAATAAAAGAGATCTGAACCAGCGCCGAACGCGCCACATCCGACTGCGCCCGGAAGACGATCTTATCCTTTGCAAGCTCACGGATTACACAGTCGTATGTCTGCTTGGTTTGAGCAAGTGACAGAGCCAGTGACCCTTCGACAACGACAAACTTTGCCGCAACCGTTTTGTCACCGTCGACAATAGTCGCTTCACCCATATCGATATCGTCGACGGTTGATTCAATTTCTGCAATCAGCTCGTCAATCCGGTGGATCGCATCCGACATACCCACTCCTTCACATCCCATTATCTTAAATGTTACCCCCCCGGTGTCAACACCTGCGCTACCCCGAAATCACCGTTTCTCAAGAATTGGGCTTTTCACGAATCCCCTTGACAGAACAGGAAGATCCATGGATAAAGAATAGTTTGATTTCTTTTCGTACACAATGAGTTTGAACAGGGAGTCCGACCACCATGCCCACCGCTTCACAACAAGCCGCCCGGATGCTCTCCGGCGTTATACAAAAACCTGCCGATGAACTGGCTGCGATGCTGATCCGTCCGCCTAAGCCGGAGATGGGCGACCTCGGCTTTCCGTGCTTTACCCTGTCAAAAGAACTGAAGAAAGCCCCGCCGCAAATCGCGCAGGAGCTTGCCTCACAACTTTCTGCTATAGAACCGTTTGCAGAGATCAAAGCAGTCGGCCCATACGTCAACTTTTTCCTCTCGACCGCTGCGGTTGTCGAGTCTTCTGCTAAAGCCGTGCTGGCCGATCCCGACGCATGGGGAACAAGTTCTGACGGCGCAGGTAAAACAGTCGTCATCGACTACTCCAGCCCGAATATCGCAAAGCCACTCGGTGTCCACCACATCCGCAGCACGATGATCGGCAGCGGGCTGTCACGTCTGTACGCGGCGTGTGGCTATAAAGTTGTCACCGTCAACCACCTCGGCGACTGGGGCACAAATTTCGGTCAATTAATGGTCAGTTACAAACGCGCGGAAGCCGAAAACCCGAACCAATCCGTCGATATCGACGAACTCCTCAAACTCTACATCCGTTTTCATGCCGATGCTGAAAACGATGAATCGCTGGAAGAGGAAGCGCGCGGCTGGTTCAAGAAGCTCGAAGACGGTGACGCCGAAGCCGTCCGCCTCTGGAAGATCTTTGTCGAAGAAAGTCTCAAGGGTCTGAAGAAACTGTACACACGTCTGAATGTCTCGTTCGATGTCTACGCAGGCGAAAGCTTTTTCAACGACAAGATGGAAGCCACTGTCGGCCGGATCGAGAAAGCGGGACTTCTTGAAGAGAGCGAAGGCGCGATGGTTGTCGACCTCGAAACAGACGGCATGCCGCCGTGCCTGATCCGTAAGCGTGACGGTGCGACCACCTACGCTACGCGCGACCTGTCGGCTGCCGAATACCGCCACAGCGAATACAACTTTAACAAGTGCCTGTATGTTGTCGCCAACCAGCAGGAGCTGCACTTCCGTCAGGTTTTCCGTGTGCTTGAAAAGATGGGACACGATTGGGCCAAAGGCTGCGAACACGTCAAGTTCGGCATGCTCAGCTTCGGCAAAGGCGTCTTCGGCGAAGAAAAAGCCACCGGCAGCACCCGCAAGGGCCACGTCGTATTTCTGGAAGATGTCATCGACAAAGCGGTCGACGCCGCCAAAAAGATCATTCTCGAAAACGCGCGCGACGAGGAAGTCACTGCCGGAGCCGAGACGCTGGCCGAGCAGGTCGGTATCGGCGCGGTCATCTTCAGCGAATACCTCCAACGCCGCCAGAAGGACGTTGTGTTCACATGGGAAAAGGCGCTCAACCTTCAGGGCGACAGCGGGCCGTACCTTCAGTACACCCACGCGCGTCTTTCCTCCGTGTTGCGCAAATATGGCAAAGCCTTACCCGCAGCGGATGCAATCGACTGGTCACGCCTTGGCACGTCGCTGGAAAAAGGCGTCCTCATGGCGATCGCCGAGTATCCGGCCGCCGTCAGCCGTGCGACCTCCGAAAACGAACCTGCGGTTGTTGCAGATTATCTACTCGGTCTCTGCGCCGAGTTTAACCGCATGTTCACGGACAAAGAAAACCACCGCATCGTTACCGACGACGAGGCGCTGAGCCAAGCGCGCGCCGGACTGGTCGAAGCGGTACGCCTGACGCTGCACAACGGCCTTGCGCTTCTTGGTCTGGCCGCACCCGAGCGGATGTAACCCGAGCGCAGACCGTTTACGCGTTACGCGCCCCGAGGAAAAGCCGGTGCAGGCATAAACATTGAGATGAATGCGCCACAAGACGGAGAATCCTATGCAACCAGCATCGACAATTCTCTATGTCGTCCGGCATGGCGAAACCGAATGGAACAGGATTGAAAAGCAGCAGGGGCATTTGAATAGCCCTTTAACTGAACGCGGAATAGAACAAGCAGTCGCTTTGTCTGAAGGTCTTTCAGAACGCGGGATTGAGCTCATTTATAGTAGCGACTTGGGCCGTGCGTTCCATACAGCCAAGACGATTGCAGAATTTTTGGGCTTGTCTATTCAAACAGACCCGCGCCTAAGAGAGCGTCATCTTGGCTTGATGCAGGGGCTGACAAAGCACGAGTTCCGCTCGCGGTATGGGCAGGACTGGCTGCAATTTGAATCCGGTGATCCCGAATATATTCTTCCGGACGGCGAAAGCGCCAGCCAGCGTTATCAGCGCTCTGTCGCGTGCGCGGAAGACCTTTCACAGAAGCACCGGGGGCAGACCATTCTGCTTGTCACGCATGGCGGGGTTCTCGATGGTTTTTTCCGGAAATCCGTCGGGATTCCGCTTGCAGCCCCGCGCACGTTTTCACTCTTCAACGCGGCGATCAACCGGTTCTCAATCGCAGATACAATCTGGCATTTGGACACATGGGCAGATCTTGCGCATCTGAAAAATACAGTCACACTTGACGACAATTAGGCATCGCGCCACAAACGAGGAACGATGAACACCCAACCCGCACAGTCTGACCATAACTACCTGATCTGTATCGACTCCGACGGCTGCGTCTTCGACACCGTTTTTCTCAAACACAGCGAGTGCCTTGTCCCCAGCATCATCACTGACTGGGGGCTAAACAGCATCGGCCGCGCGGTTCGGCATGTTGTCCAGTTTATCACCCAGACCAGCCGCCACCGCGGGATCAACCGCTGGCGGGCGCTGCTGTTGACAATCCAGATGCTGCGTGATTATCCCGGCGTCAACCCGTCAGTCCTGCCCAGTCTCACGGCCTTGGAAAACTGGCTGGATAACGACCCCAAGCCCAGCGCGGATTCGCTGCGTCTTGCGCTGCAGAAAACATCTGATCCGGTTCTGAAAAAAGTGCTCGCATGGTCGGAAAATCTGGACGAAACCGCCGACAGGATGGTCAACAACCTGCCCCCTTACGAGCAGGCGGCTCAGACGATCCCGCTGCTTGCAAAAAAAGCGGAGATCCACGTCGTCACACAAGCGCCGGGATTGTCAGTCGAAAAACAATGGCGACAGGCTGATCTCATGCAATATGTGCATACACTTCACGGACAGGAAGAAGGTGCCAAAGCCGCGATCCTGGCGAATCTCTCGCCCAGGCAGCCCGAACCGAACCGCAGGATCATGCTTGGCGACGCCCCCGGCGACCTTCAGGCCGCGCGCACAAGCGGCTGGCTTTTTTATCCGATCCTTCCGGAAGAGGAAAATGAAAGCTGGCGGAAGTTTCGCGATGTTACCGCAGGCCAATTCTTTTCAAATACATACGCCGGCCAAATCGAGAAAGATGCCGAAACTGCGTTTAACCGGAAATTTTCCACAGTTGTCCCTTGGCAATAACGGCCGGAAGCGTTACCCTGATAGTGGTCTGAAATCGATTTTTTTTTAAAACGAAAAACGGCAACGGAGTGCGCCAAACGAATGCATGGACAAACCAGGCGTTA
>QKHZ01000242.1 GCA_003249795.1 bacterium
GGCGGTGTCGATTTGTTCACTGACAACCATGTCATTCAGTGTCCAGAAGCGAGAGAGGTGGCCGCGGATCCGCTGGCGTGCGTAATCGGGGCTGGTGCCGGTGCGGATGATAAACGGCCAGTCACTGGCTTCTGCAAGCATGAGTTCGCGCGCCATTTGTTTCATGACGCGGATGATCAGCTCCGACCGGTCGTCGATGCCGTTGTCCACGTGGGCGATCAGCTCTTCCGCCGCGCGGTGCAGGTCCTGATAAATATCATCGGTTTTTTCATTCAGCCAGAATTCGTAGGTGCTTTCGTGTCCCCAGCTTGATCCGGCCGGAACCGAAACCTGATTTTCCGGATGCTTGATCAGGTATTCGCGCGGGGTGATGGTATGCACATGCAGTTTCTCATTATGGATCTTACGGAAAACGCCTTCGAGAAATTGCGGTCCCTCAAACCACCAGTGTCCATATAGCTCCGCGTCATAGGGCGAAACGATCAGCGGCGGGCGGTCCATGCCGTGGCGCAACCGGTCGGCCTGACGCAGGCGGCTGGTTACGAAGTCGTTCACATGTTCGTCGATTGTCGCGCGCGCCAGATCGAGATCGTACAGCTCTTTGCGTTCGCCGTCTTTGGTGATGCGGTTGTATTTGATGCCGGTGTTCACACGGATGTGTCCGGCGATCAGAAATTCCTGCAGGTCTTTTTCTTCCAGACTGAACCCCGCGTCGCGGTAAAATTCGCGGTAGTTTTTATGTCCCGGGTAACCACACTCGGCAGCCCACACCTGATAGGACGTTTCTTTGTCCCGCCCGAAAGCGGCGATTCCGTTGGGCGTGATTAGCGGCGCGTAAACGCCGTATCGCGGGCGGTTATTTGCATTTTCAAAGCCCGGAGTGTCAATGAGAAAATACCGGATACCGGCTTCGGCCAGATACTCGTCCAGCCCCGGATAATACGCGCATTCCGGAACCCAAATTCCTGTTGGAGCCGTGCCGAATATGCGTGTGTGGCTTTGCACCGCCGCCATGATCTGCGCGCGCACCGCTGGCGGGTTTTCCTTGATCAACGGTAAAAATCCGTGTGTGCCTGCGCAGGTCATCAGATCCAGATGTCCCATGCTGGCAATCTGCCGGAAGGCGGTAGGCAGGTCGCGGTTGTATTTTTTTTCATACCAGTATAATGAATCGCGGAAAAAGTCGGCGTACCAGCGTGCGAGTTTGTTGAGTTTGGCGTCCGAGGCGGTACGGCTGATTTCAGTGTCTGCCAAGCGGATCAATTTCTGCAGATGCTGGCTGTAACGCTCGCGCAGCAGCGGGTCGTTCATCATGCACACCAGTGGTGGCGAGAGGCTGATCAGCAGCCCGTAGTCGATCCCGTCGTCCTCAAGACGCTCAAGCATCCGCAGGATCGGAAGGTAGGTTTCGGTAATGGCCTCAAACAGCCACATCTCTTCAAGGAAGGTGTCATACTCCGGATGCCGCACATATGGAAGGTGTGCGTGCAGAACGATGGAGAGATAACCGCCCGCGTTTTCAAGTCGCATGAAGATTTTTCTCCTTATTCCTTATCCCGTAAATCCCGCTGCCCGATTACCGGTGCCGTCTGCAGCAGGCCAGAACCGCATTCTCAAGCGCAAGGTGCGGGTCGCTTCCCGTGTCGTGCGTGCCTTTGACCAGTGCCGCCAGTGATGACAGGATCAGCCTGAGTTCTGAGACGGGAAACAGCGCTGCTGATTCCAATAATTTTTTCCCGCGCCACGGGCTTGTGCCGACTTCCGAGGCGACATCTTTTTCATCACCGCCGCGATCCTGTACGATCCGTGTCTGGAAAATCTGTTCCATTGTCCGCGCCAGCATTGCGAGTGCCTGATGCGCGGAAGAGTCGACGTCAGAGCGCTTGCCCGATTGGTCACGCGTTCCTTGCGAGCAGATCCTGCGGGCAAAGGACAGCGCAAGCGTCAGATCTCGCTGCTCAATGGCATTGGTCAGGCCGAATACGTCAAACTCGACGGTACCGGTGAGAAACTTTTCTACATCCGTGGTCGTAATGGTCGGATTGTCTCCGATGTAGAGCGACAGCTTTTCGATCTCAGTCCAGAGGTTGCCGAGGTTGCCGCCGTGGGCGGTGTAGAGCATTTCCGCAACGCCGTGGTCGAGCGATTTGTTATATTTGCGCGCGGCGGATTTCAGCCAGACGGCGACATCGCCCTGACGGTTCAGTTGAGGGCAGGGGATTACTGTTGCAGATGACGCCAGCGCCTTGCCGGTAATCCGCTGCCGGTTTAGGGAGTCGCACTCGAGGATCAGCCATGTTTCTGTGGCGGGGCTTTTGAGGTAATCGACAAATTTCTTCTGCATCGCAACGGCCGCGTCGCCTTCTCCCTGCGGGTAAAGCGTCTTGTCTGCGCTACGGACGATCAGTACGCGGCTGCTGGCAAAAAGGCTGCCGGAGCCGAGTTCGCCAAGGATGTCGCCAATGCTGACGCCGGAGTCGCCCTGTACGCCGGGGCCGTAGAGAATGACTTCTTCGATGCCGTGGTGCTTGTTGCGAAATTCAACCAGAAGGTGGTCAACCGCTTCGCTACGCAGACGTTTTTCAGTGCCTGCAATGACAAGCACAGGCGGCAAATCCTTTGCCGCCTGCGAAAGAGCCTGTTCGTAATCGTGATAAGTCTCTGTGTTCCGCGCTTTTGCGCACATCGCAGATTCTTCTCCGCGTGAGTCTGTTTGCCGTTGGTATTTCCCTTATACCGCTTCGGCGACCGGTCCCATAATTTTATCCAGAATTGATCCCAGCCGTTCGCGCATATCGGAGCGGTGGACGATCATGTCGACCTGTCCGTGTTCAAGCAAGAACTCCGAGCGCTGGAAGCCTTCGGGCAGAACCGCGTTGATGGTCGTCTTGATGACGCGCGCACCGGTAAAGCCGACCATCGCCTTGGGCTCTGCAATAATCACATCGCCCAGCGCCGCCCAGCTTGCCCATGTGCCGCCCATCGTGCAGTCGGTGACAACGCTGATAAACGGCAGGCCAGCTTTGCGAAGACGGGCAAGAGAGGCCGACGACTTGGCCATCTGCATGAGCGAGTACATGCTCTCGTGCATGCGTGCACCGCCGCCGGAACCGGAAACCAGCACAAGCGCCAGTCCGTTTTCGATGGCGTGTTCGGTGATGCGGCTGATCTTTTCGCCGACGACCGAGCCCATTGAACCGGCAAGGAACGCACTGTCGGTGACACCGATTGCGATTTTCCGGTCAAACAGGTTGCCGGTGCCGCTGACCATCGCCGAGAGCATTTCAGTGTTGCGGATTGCCGCCTGCAGCGAGTCTTTATAACTTTTTACCGCTTTGAAATTCAACGGGTCGGAACTGACCAGATCCGTATCGCGCTCAACAAAGGTGTCGTCATCGAGAAGCACTTCGATGCGGCGGTGTGCGCTG
This sequence comes from bacterium, assembly GCA_003249795.1. GTDB lineage: Bacteria > Planctomycetota > SZUA-567 > SZUA-567 > SZUA-567 > SZUA-567. The sequence continues at coordinate 3,429 of QKHZ01000242.1, forward strand.
ATATAATGGTGATGATCGCAGCGAGGGCAGACGCCGAGGTGGTCTTCCAACGCTTTTTTCATCAGGATTTCGCCACAACCTTCACATTTGGTCGCCGGCCCCGTGCCAAGTTCCGGCCTTGGTGTCTGTGACTTTTTATTGATGTTTTTCAAACCGCCCCAACCGAAAATCGCCATCGATTTTTTCCTCCAAAATCGGGTTTGTTGTTCCCGCTCTGTTTTAATGTTATGCGTTGCGGATTGCGTCTACTGCCGCGCGCATGTCATCTGCCCTGAATGTGCTGGTTCCGGCAACAAGGTTTGTGCAGCCTGCAGCCTTCAGCCTGCGGGCGTTTTCGACATTGACGCCCCCGTCAACCTGAATCTCAACCGGACGATCACCGATCAGCGCCTTTGCCTGCGCGACGCGCTCGACCGACTCTTCAATAAACTTTTGCCCGCCAAAGCCCGGGAATACGCTCATGATCAGGAGCATGTCGACGTTGTCAAGATGTCCTTCCAGCCGTTCAACCGGCATGTCGGGATTGATCGACAGCCCGCGCAGCAGCCCCATCGAGCCGATTTTCTTCAGAAGATCTTCGGGTTCAGGTACTGCTTCGAGGTGGAACGTGATGCCGTTGGCGCCGGCTTTGGCAAATGCTTCGACATAATCGGCAGGGTTGTCCAGCATCAGGTGGACATCGAAAAAGAGTTTTGTATGCTTGCGGATCGCTTCGATGACAACCGGCCCCATGGTCAGGTTCGGGACAAAATGCCCGTCCATGATGTCGAGGTGAAGCATGTCGGCACCGGCTGCTTCTGTCCGCTTGACTTCTGCTTCGAGATTCGCAAAGTCGGAAGCCAGCAGTGACGGAGATATCTTAATTGTCATCGTTCTCAATCCTGTTTCGTTTCGTTGTAATCTTGAAAGTCATGCTACGGTATCCATGGGCCGCAGAATTTATTTTACACCGGACAAATATTCAAAAACGGCTGAGCGCCATTCGTGGTCTTCGGGCGCGGACTCAAGAAACGCCTGATATTGTTTCTCGGCGTTCTTTTTATCAAGCAGGTCGATCTGGTACATATGCGCCAGTTGAAGATGGGCTTCGTAATGTTTCGGATTCAGGCGGATTGCCTGAAGAAATGCTTTCTCCGCGTCAGCAAGGTGGTTTTCGCGACGGTGGGCAATCCCGAGCCAGAAAAATGCGTCCGCGTTGTTCGGTTCCAGTTTGGCCACATTTTTAAAGGAAATGACCGCCATGAACCGCAGGTCGGCTTTCAGGTAGCAGCAGCCTTCATAGAGCAGAGCCGGCGCGTATTTCTGGTTCAGTTCCAGTGTCTTTTTAAAATACCGCAGTGCGGTCGTCTTGTTTTCCCCATCTAGACTGTAATAGTAGCAGAGCCCGAGATTGAAGGGGATCAGGTAGTTCTGCGGGGCAAGGGTGAAGGCACGCTCCAGTTTCTCGCGCGCTTCCTGCCACCGGCTTGTATGAACAAAGCATTGTCCCCACAACAGCCACGCGTCAGGGAATTTGTCATCGATTATCGTGGCTTTTTCCGCATTTGTAGCAGCCAGCCCATAGTTTTGAAGTTCAGAATATGTCAGGCCTGTCCAGAAATAGCCGCGTGCATCATCAGGCTTGAGCTTGATGGCTTGCTTGAACCGCGCCAGTGCGCGCTCCGCACTTCCGGAATACAGGAAGTTTGCGCCTTGGGTCAGGGCGTCATAATATTCTGTTTCCTGATCGCCATCCGTTTTCTCGTCATCTGCTGCACGGGCCATCGGCACGGCCAGCGCCAGCAGAAGGAGCAGGGCGATCAGTCTGAACAGGTTGTTGTTCATTGTCCGAAACTCCGGTGCGGAAGTTCTCCGCTGAATCTGTTTACAAATGTAAAACGTGCAGGATAAAGGAACTGCAAAAAAAAGTCAATCCGAATCACGGTATCTTTTCCAATAAGGATATGGACGCAAACCGCCGATAAATGAAGATACCTGTACTGACTGCGCTTGCGTGGCAGCATTCATCGGTTAAAAATCGTGCTTAAACTGCGGCAATGATTGAAATATTTTATGGAAGATCGCCCTTGCTCTAAAGTGTGTTTTGCGATATAACGTTATATGGTAATAGGTTAGATGTTGCTGTCTGTGGTGGAAGGAGGTGGGAATGCGGATTGCCATGATCGCCTGGGAAGCACGTTACGGCTGCCCGATCGGCTCGATCAGTATTCATGTACACGAACTTGGGCGCGAGTTGGTCAAGCGCGGTCAGGAGATCCATCTGTTTACCCGTCAGGCTCCGGGGCAGAATGCCGAAGATCTGATTGAAGGGATTTATTACCACCGCATCCCAGCCGAACCCATTGAAAACTTTCTGAAAGAAGTGCAGGGCTGGTGCCGCTCTGTACGGCATTACATCACGGCAACGGAGGCTGTTACTGGGCCGTTTCATGTTGTCCACGCCCACGACTGGTTGACATTCCCTGCGGCACTGCCGCTGACGGAGTCCGGAAAGCGCCGACTGGTTGCGACCTACCACACGACAGAGACATCCCGTGCCGGAGTGAAACCGACTTCGGGTGAGGCGACGGAGATCGCCACGCTTGAGCAGACGGTTGCGCGTGAAGCCAGCGCCGTCATTGCCACGACATATAAAGTATTGCGGCTTCTTCGGACAGACTACCGCGTCGCGGACTGGAGAACCGAGTTGATTTATAATGGCGTCCGCACAGAGCCGTTTGACGGGGAAGGCCGTGCCCCGGGCGAGGTCAAGCAGGAGTATGATATCGCGCCGATGGATCCGATGATGCTGTTTGTCGGCCGACTCGGGTTTGACAAGGGGCCGGATATCCTGATCGAAGCGATGGCGCACCTGAAAAATGATTTTCCGTCATTAAAAGCGGTGCTTGTCGGTGACGGGCCGATGAAAGATCATTTAGCCAAAGAAATGCACCGGTTCGGGATTGCCGGATCTGTACGGTTTGCCGGAACGCCCAAGCCGGACAAAATGATTGAGCTGTACAAGTCGTGTGATTTTGTCTGTGCGCCTTCACGGACAGATGCCTTTGGTGTCGTTCCGCTTACGGCATGGGCCGCGCACAAGCCGGTAGTCGTTACCCACGGAAGCGCTCCGGAGGAATATATTCTAAATCATGTCAATGGAATG
>QKHZ01000113.1 GCA_003249795.1 bacterium
GGCGCTAGTTATGTGAGCGCGCCGAAGTCGTGGACGTTGTACGGGACAAATTCAACCTCACCGGGAACTGATTATACAGATTCAGAATGGACATCACTGCACGTAGGCAGTAACACGACGAATAATACAAAAAATACGGAAATCGGCACATACGATCTCACGACGACCGGATCGTTTACATCTTACCGGTGGGTATTTACGGAATGCTATGAAGATGGCAGTTCTGGCATGATCCTTGGCGATATTACTGCTTATGAACCACAGGCGATGCCAGAGGTTACGATCATCTCAACAACTGATACTGCTGAATCCGCACCGTCCAACGCGATGGGAATTCTATGGCTTGATGCCATGGATGCGACTGTCACTGACGCAACCGAAGCCAATAACGCAATCCGGCTTTATGTCAGCCGCGACGGTGGCAGTACCTATGACTGGATGCCGCTGACCGATGACGGCGAATATGATGGCGACACCCACCGCTACGTTTGCGAAGCCCTAGCACTGAGCGCCACATCCGGCACGAGTGTCTGTTACAGAATTATCAGCGAGGATCTTGGCGACGGCGCACCGGACTTTGATCTGTATGCGGTCGCAATCCTGCACGACGGACTGGAGGAGGCAGCATGAGAATGAACTTCAAAAATGGAAAGAAAATTGCAAAAGAATAATCATAAAGGGGGCAGCATGTCGTACCCGTATTTTTCCAAAAGTGAAAACCGGCTCATGATGGCAAGTATCGCCATTGTTGCATTGCTGTTCTGTTTTTTCGCCGCTGCGCTTTGCACCTGCGCGTTGAATCAACTCGGAATGAGTGCGCGTCAGGCATTGATTTTCGGATCACTGACCGGATTCATCGCGGTAACGTTTTCACTTTGCCGCTTATGGAAGAGATGTTGAAAACGAAGTCCTACAACAACATTCTGCAACGCAATTAACAGCACAGGCAATCGCCTCTGCATCGCAAACAACATAATGGAGGAAAACAAATGAGTACGAAAGTCAAGTTGATCATTACCGCAATTCTGGCACTTCTCGGGTCGCTCTTTACCGGCTACATCGCCCTCACCGACAGCGACGACTCGACGACGATCGACATTTCCGGAATTGTCGATGACGCCAAAGACGTTTACGAAGCCGTCACCTACGAAGAGGAAACCACGGCGTCTGACGCATCTGCTACGACAACAGAGACGGCAACGGCGACCACCGACAGCGCAGCGGAGTAATGTGCCGTGCTTACCGTCCTGAAATATCTGGCGTCATTTCTTGGTGTGATGATCCAGTACGTTTTGCCTGCGCTCTGGCAGTTGAAGGAAAAATCCAATGAAGCCATTGAAGCCGATCTTGACGACGACACTACTGCTCGCATTCAGCACAGCAAGCGGTTGTAGCCTGTTTTCCCGCCCGGTCTATATCGCACCCGGCGAAGGCGTGGAAGCCGCAGAAGTCAAGAAGATCAAAGTGTGGGTTACGAACAAGGAAACCGGCAAGCGCGAATACCGGACTCTTAGCGTACAACCCGGCTATTACATCGACCGCATCGAATCGGAAAGTTCCGCTTCTTCCGAAACAGCGGACGATTCTCAAACATCCTCGACCGCCACAACCAGCGAACCCGGACAATAACGCTGAATCATAAAAATGAAAACGGAGAAAAGTTATGCCGCCGCAAATGTGGGACAGCGTGCCGGAAATCATCGCTTCCGCGTTCATGGGATTGGTTGCCATCTGCTGGCAGTCGCTTCGTGCGGAGATCGACAGGCGTTTCGACGAAATCCATGAACGGATGGATGAATCGGCCAGACAGCTCGATCAATTGCGCGAGGCCGTCGGTCGTCTGGAACTGTCGATCGAACGGCAGGCCCGGTTGTCGGAGCAGCGTTTCCTGCGCCGCATCGATTGCCATCAGCAGCAGACGCGCGAGGCCGGCTGAGTTGTCCCGACTGCCTCAGAAATGCATGAACACAATTCTGTGAAAGGGAAGTTATGATCACCAGACAAAAACGGATCGGTTTGCTTTCGCCGGAAGGCGGTCGCCTGGTTGACAGCAGTGGCTACGTACTCGTTTCTCAGCGCGGCCTGATCACCGTTTCTGCCGCGTCGCTTGCGTTGCTTGATAACGCGGTACTTGATGACGATGCTGCCCTGCCCGAAGACGAGGAACAGACGATGACCGTCGCCGTGTGCGGCGCGGATGGCTACTGGCTTGATGCAGGCTCTGGGCAGCAGTTTGCGCTTGATCAAATTGACGTTGATGGTGACGGCACACTCAGTGTCCGGCTCGCTCTTTCCGACGACCCGAGCCTTGCCATCGACGATCTGCTTGGCGAAGCGACAACACTCGACGCACTCGCGGATCAGTCAACGTCGGCGCGTTACCTTTACCTTGCGATCACCGCCACAGGCTCGACCGGCATCGCCTCCGTCACTCTCGGCATCGGCGCGTTTGAAGAAACAGAAACCGCCGCGCCCGACCACGAAGGCTTGCGCCAGTTGTCCGAACACATCCGTTCTCGCATTCTCTCGCACGCCCCGCTTCGTCAGATGCTGGTGCATGAGGAGGCCGTCTGTCTGTACGGATCGATGCGCCCGTACCCGCGCCAGCTTCCGGCCGTGTTTCTCGAACTGGCATCCGAGTCCGGCAGTGAAAGCGAATACGTCCGCACCGTCACCGTCGATACTTATGCGGTTGCCGAAAGCGCTGACGATGTACATGCTATCGCCGGAATGTTGCGCACACGCCTGCACGGCCATTCGTTTCTCACACGCCGCTGGCAGGTGCGCGGATTCCGCACGCTGGAGCTGGAGCAGGAAATTGAAAACGACGCATTTGTCCAGACGCAATCGTTTCAGATGCTTGCATTTGAGGCTGACTTAATCGCTACACTCAGCTTTGCATTTGACACTACATCACTGACCCTTCCGCTTCTGGGACAAATGCCAACGCGCACGTCGGAGCGTCTTCAGGCGCTGGGCCGCACCGCAGGCGGTACGCGTTACGTTCATGATTCAGGCACGACCTTGCGGCAGCGGGAAGTTGCGCTTGTCTCACTCACCTCAAGTGAGCGCGACAGTTTGTCAACGTTTCACAATACCGTCGCCGCCAGCGCAAACGCATTTACCGTGACAGATGAAGACGGTGAAGAATTGCAGGCGCGTTTTGCCGACGGCAAGCTCAACTTTGAACCCGACGAATACGGCCTGTGGAAAATCACGCTGAAGCTTGATCTCGAAGAGACAGGTGAAACAGAAGAAGAAACCTGAATATCTGAACGGTGATGCATATCAAACCATCGATCGCAAGATTTGTACTTTAAAACATAGAAAGCGGAGACACCGCCATGTTCACCTTGAGCGACGACACGCAGGTGCAAGCAGAATCGGCCTGGTCAAAACCGGTGCTTCTTGTCCGGATCAGCATCAGCGAAAACGAATGGCTGTATGCCGACCGCGACCTGAGCGGCACAGTCAGCGCAACCGGCCGGATCGTCTCGTGCGATCCCATCCGTATGCTCTCGGACGACACCGGCGCCGAGTCGACCCGCTCGTGGAGCATTACCCTCGCCGACGCCGACGGTACGTTGCAATCATTACTTGAGGACGGCAGTTTGCAGCAGGCGACGGTTACACTTCTGCAGGGCTTTTACGGTCTCAGCCTTGACGATGCTGTGCCGATAGCCTCAGGCGCCGCCGACGCCGGATCAATCTTGTGGAGTGAAGCGGACAGAACGCTGACGCTGTCGGTGCGCGATCCCGATGTGCTGTTCCGTGACCAGCCGTTGTGCCGCACCGCCACGCGAGACGTATTTGATTCGCTTCCGTCTGAGTCGGAAGGCAAGTATCTTCCCCGTGCGCTCGGACGCCCGCGCCGCATCAGTCCGCTTCTGGTGCAGACCGGTTCATCGACCGAGTTGATGTTTGCGTGTACGACCTCGGCTGACCAGCTGGCCTTGCGCGACGGCTCTGTGTTTTCCTCCGGAGAAATCACCGTCTGCGTGAACAACGAGTACATGAGCGGAACCGTCTCCGGCGACGTGTTCGAAATCTCTGCGCGTGACGTCAGTCTATATTCCGGAACGTTCGGATCGCAAACCGGCAACCGCCGTTGTCTGCAAACAAGCGGGCTGACCCATTCTTGCGACGACGAATTTGCGGGGCTGATTCTTCGCGCCGAAATTGCGGACGTGGAACAGAAGCGCACCATCATCTCATCCGGCGCCGACACCGGAACCCTCTGGGTCAATTCCGCGTTCACCACCGAAGACGGCACCGGCTGGCCGCCGGAGGAGACGGCGTTCACTATCGGCGGTACGCTCGGGCAACACGCTGCCGGCAGCACCGTGCGCGAGGTTGTCGACGAACATCTGTATCTGGTTTCCGACCGTCCCGTGCGCACGCTGGGGCAGGTTGAAGCGTGGGGTATTGTTCGCGATGAATCGTCGTTTCTTGATTTTGATATTGTCAAGCAGCAGGAAGGATGGTTTCCGCTGCCGGACTCGTATTACGAATTCCGCCCGTCTGTAACGCTCGAAAATGATGATCACTCCGTCGCCGTTCTTGCCCTACGTCTTCTTCCCGAGGAGATCACCGAATTTTCTATCACATCCAACGAGCTGGCCGTAACCGTCGAAGGTGAGTATGACGATGACGACGCGCTGATCGAAAATCCGGCCGATGTGATCCGCCACTTTCTCTGCGATGACGGCGGCGTGGATGAAGAGTTGATCGATGACGATTCGTTTACGGCTGCGCAGACGGCCCGAAGCGACGTGCCATTTTCCTTTGTGCTGCAAAGCGGGATCACGCTGCTGACGGCGGTGCGCGAACTTGCCTTGCAGGCGCAGCTCAGCCTCGCGTGGGAGAACGGCAAATTTTATCTGCGCGAACTTTCCAACGCTTTAGCGGACCCGGCTGCGGAGCTGTCTGAGGACGTGATTGTACAGGACTGCCTCCAGCTTGGCCTGAGCGAACCGGAGTCGCTGACGACATCCATTGCCGCCAGATACACCGACAGCGGCGAATCGAAATCCGTCACCATCACCGACGATGATGCGCAGGACCTGTACGGCGCGTCGTCCAAGACGATGTCGTTCTGGGGATATGACCGGCGGCATCTAGTCACACAGTCTGCGGCGTGGTGGCTGCGGCGTTTGCGCCACCGTTACCGGACAATCCGCCTCGACGCATTTCTTCCTGCGCTCAATTTGCAGCGCCGCGATGTCGTCAGCCTTACGCATTCGGCACTTGGCGAAACTGCCGTCGTCGGGGAAGTGCGCCAGATTATCCGCACACCAGCAGACTTTGAAAACGGCATTCCAACCACCGCGCGCATCACGATCCAGACTCCGGCCTGGCCGGGATGCGTGGACACGTGCGAAACCGTGTGCGAGAGCGGCTCATGCGAAACGTCATGCGAACTGTCCTGCACGACGACATCGGAAACATCGTGCGCATGGAGCTGCGAATCGGAGATGCAGGTCTTTTCATTTACCACGCAGGGGCGCTCGTGCAAACAGACTTGCGAAACCAGTTGCCGCACAGACGAACAGTCAGACGGCTCCTGCACAACAACCTGCGAAACCACCTGCCAGCTTTCCTGTGAGGGGCAGGGCTGCGAAGCCGCGTGCGAGACGACCTGCGAAACCACGTGCGAAACTGCCGAACAGACCAGCTCGCCCGTGCGTCAGGTTCAAGTCGTCACCGCACCCTCAGCCGCCTACGGTTCGGCGACCGTCGTCACCTGCGACACGTCCGGCAATGTCGGCGACGTTTCGTTTTCGGCAGTCGATGTCTTCGATCTGAATCCCGCTTCAGGCGACATCCTGAGCGCGATTCTCAATGCACGCAAACAGTGGATTCTTGTTCCGGGCAGCAGGAATGTGAAGTATGTCAAAATTCTCTCCGGAAGCGGGCCCTATACCGTGATCGAACAGGACGCAGACGGCAACACCCGCGGCTCAAGTTTTTCTGCCTCCGCGCCCGCATCTGAATAAGCCCCGCATTCAGGCCGCATAAAAATGAAATTCTCAGAGAGCCGCAAACGGCAACGGTGGGACATGATAAATACAGGAAACAGCGATGTTTGAAACAGATGATGCAGCGATGGCGTTCCGTAGCGGCAGCGACTGGGTGCTGCGGCCTGTGTGTCCAATTGAAGACGACAGTGAAAACGCCGTCGCGGTCGATACCGCCAGCGGCTGGGTTGTCTCGGCAGCGGATCCGCCTGAGGACGATGACGAAAACGGATTCGTGATCGATACCGCCAGCGGCGCCATTTTGCTTGCACCGGAATGTCCCGATGACGAGGACGATCCGGAAGAGTTTGTCGCCGACCCTTTGTGTGAACAGTGCAATACAAATGTTTATGCGCTACAGGAAGAGTATCTGGTCTCGGTCAGTGGTTTTCCGTCGGTCTGTACCGGACAGCTGTTCAACGGCGTATGGACACTCAGCTGGTCGTTTGACTGTTCGTGGGCATACAACATTACCGACTGGCACAAGATCACCCTTCTGCGTGACAGCAGCGGCCTGTGGAGACTCTCGTGGCGCATCGCGTCTTCGACT
>QKHZ01000031.1 GCA_003249795.1 bacterium
AATATCCTCGGTGTCTCTAATGGGCCGAACAATTTTTAATGTATCATCGATTGATTCATGAACATGCTGCGTGTCTCTATATTGTTCATCATTCATAAATATCCCCTATTTCAATAGGTTAGATTTCATATGCGCATAGCGATAAATGGGTGCATGCTGCTTATTCATAGCGGTCTGGGTCGAGGGCGGCGGCGTTCGGATCATCATCTGCCTCCGGCGATTGAACTGAGCCATCCGCGTTTTCTGCTGGTGTTGAGATCCGGTGAAACAGCATCAATTCGCCATGTTCAACCACAAGCTCATACCCGATCTCTTTGAGTTGTCGCTGGGAATCAGCCTCTTCACTCAGGCACAGCACCAGTACCGGACGCGCCTCTTCGATCTTGGCAAAGTCGCTTGTCCGGATCGCCTTGCGGTTGCAGTAGAATGAAACCGTTCCGTAAAACTGGTGGATCACGCTGGAGTCGACGCGGTAGGCGTATAGCGTCTTTCCTTTCGGCAGCAGTGTCTGGATCGTCGGGTTCAGCGCGTCAAGGTCGGCGTTACTGTCACTGTGCCGCGGAATTGGGAGGAGTACGACTGCCAGTACCACCGCGCCGCCAATCGTCGGCAGCGCCTGCTTGAACTTGAGCCACCAGTTCTTCGGCAAAAACTTCAGAATAACAAATGCGCTCAGCGCCGCAGCCGTCGGATACATCGGAATAAAGTAGCGGAAGTACAGTTTGTTTGAAACAAGCGCCGCATACAGCAATACGCCCAGCCAGCACAGCCACATGACCATATACGGCCGGGTCTTTTTGTCCCGCAGCAGGGAAGGGCTGAAGAACAGTCCGATGAGTCCGAGCAGGCTCCACGGCATTCCGCGCCCGAACAGGAACTTCATCGAAAACGCAAGTTTGGGTGTGCCCGCCTTCCACGCACCGCCGCCTTTGATTCGCGTGGCCACTTCACGTCCGAAATAAATATCCCAGAAGTTTGGATTCGCTGCCGCCACCGCCAGATGCCAGCCGACGCACGCGCCGATACCGAGCAGCAATCCCAGCCACAACCAGCCGCTCAGCAGCAGTCGTCTCGCACCGATAGCAATGCCCAACAGTAGCATGAACAGCCCCAGCACCGCAATCGTCCCTTTGGTCAGTCCGGCCAAGCCAACAGCCACGCCCATCAGCACCAGCCACTTGCGGTTTGATCCACTTACTACTGCCAGCACCGACCAGAGCGCCAGCAGAAAGAAAAACGTCAGTGGCGTATCGAGCCTTCCCGAAACACCGTTGCGCAAAAACTCGTTTGACGATGCAAGGGCAATTCCGGCAAGCAGCGCTTCATCCTTCCCGCGGAACCGCCGGACGATATCATAGATAAGAAAGACGCAACCGGCGGAAAGCGCTGCAGACCAGAAACGTGCGGCATAACACCCGATGCCGAAGATTTTGAATAAGACCGCGCTCATCCAGAAATAAAGCGGCGGCTTGTTGAAATATGGATCGCCCATCGTGCGCATGGTGAGCCAATCGCCACTCAGGACAATTTCTTTTGCGTTGGCGGCATACTGCGCCGGATCTTCCGAGAGCCCACCTTCCCAGAGTCGACCCATGAACAGAACGATCGTAACGATCAGTAATGTCCAGAACGCTTTGCGGTGAAGGCACGAGCCTCCTGCCGGTTCTGTTAATTCCGTGCAGGAAGAGGCGCTAACGTTTTCTGAAACCGTTTCGTTCATCAAATGCCCTCGTCGGTTTGCGCGGCTTGTGCCTCGGGGGTATGGACGCCGCGGAAAAAGCAGTCGTCAACCAGTTCGTTCAGATCCGTCTGCGTGTGACACATGTTCAAGCGGCAGCGGAACTCCTTGGCTCCGAAGAATCCTTTTGAATAAAAGCTGCCGAGTTTGCGGCAGTGGCGCACGGCCTTTTCTTCGCCATATAACTCGACCATCATCGCGACGTGTTCGATCAGAATCCGCCCCATCTCCTCAGGCGGTGGAGAATCGAAAATATTGCCGTCCATCTCCTCACGGATCTTGCGGAAAACCCACGGCGCACCCATGCATGCCCGCCCGACCATAACTCCGGCGCAGCCTGTTTCTTCAAACAATCGCAGCGTGCTTTTACCGTCTTTGGCGTCGCCATTTGCGATAACCGGAATCGATACCGCCTCTACCACTTCACGGATCTTTTCAATCCGCACAGGTGTACCGTACGACTCTTTGGCGTGTCTGCCGTGTACGGTCAGCAGATCTGCTCCTTCCTCCTGCGCGATCTTGGCGACCTCGACGCCATTGTAGTTACTGGCTCCGGTGCCAACGCGGATCTTGATCGTCACCGGCAGCTTTGTATTTGCCCGCATCGCGGCAACCAGGCGGCCGATCAGCTGCGGGTCTTCCATCAGTTTTGATCCGGCACCTGCAGCGCGCACCTTTTTGACAGGGCAGCCGCAGTTTAAATCCACGACATCAGCGCCGTGGTCGGTTGCTACTTTCGTTGCGTAGCCAACGGCTTCGGGATCAGCTCCCCAAAGCTGAAACGCCACCGGCCCCTCGTGTGTGGAGCGCGTGAGATAGATCGTCTGCCCCGGCGCTTTCAGAAACAAGGCCTTGGCCGAAATCATCTCGGTTGCCAGCAGCCCCGGACGCCCCAGTTTCCACGACAGCAGCCGAAACGGCAGCGACGAATACCCGGCAAGCGGTGCCTGAAACAAATTGTTTTCAATCGTTAAACCGCCGAATGTCAGCGGGCGAATCCAGTCGCTCATGTATTTCCTTTGACCTGATTTATTTTGAATGCTTGTATGATCAGCCATAACGATAAGCACAACCGCAAGAATCGCAAGCTCTTTCCTGTAAATGCATGTTCAGCGGCTGCCGATCCCAAACCAATACAAAATGCAGAAGACGCGATCAGGCAATACGGCAGTATCGCGATGCAGAGATTAATGCTGTTGTAGAAGTGTCAGAAATGTGTCAATGTTTCGCACGCGGTGATGGGTTATTTCGTGTTTTCCTCTGCCGCCGCCGGCCGGTTGGTCGGTCGGTAGATCGAAAACAGTTCACGCCCGCGATCATCGGAAACGGTTTTTTCCAGACGGTAGGATTGGCTGATTAATTCAGGAAATGCCGCAGGACGCAGCGGATAGGCGCCGATCAGGAGAGTGTCATAATAATGAGTGGCAAGCCGTTGCAGGTAGCGGCTCGGAATCAGCTCGGGGCGAGTACAGTAACAGTGCATCAGCGCGTCGGAGATTTCATATTCCCGTCCGGAAATCGCGGTCAGGTATTCATATCCGACCGGAAGGATTTTCTCCTCCGGATGTTCGTCGATATAGTCTTTCATAAACCTCAGTTTGTACACATCCTCCCGACGCGTCTGCCGGTAACCGCTGTGCCGGATTTCCACCGCCCCCATCAGCAGCACACACGCGACACCCGATAGCAGTAAGCCCCACCTGCGGCATAGACTTCTTTTTTCGATGAACCGGCCAATCCCCCAGCCCGTGAGAATTGCCGCGATACTGTTCGGCAAGAGCAGCGCGTTCAGGTCGCCGCCGTCTTTTAATAAGGAAACCGCTCCAAGGATATAGCCTGCCAGCAGAAACGCCCAGGGCATCCACCGCGCGGCTTTATTTTCCGTCATCTTATGAAACCGCGCACGGCCGAGAGCCATTAACGGCGCGAATACGCACAACGCTAGTCCCATCGTTTGCAGATAGTTGTTTGCTTTGATTTCAGGGATGTGGGGGAAAAGATTGTTGCGGAAAAGCTGCGTCGTCGCGAAAAAGTGCTCTCCGCCGCCAGCGGCAGACGGACGCTCAAACCACAGCAGAAACGGCAGGCAGAACACGATCATCCAGATGGCGCATTTAAAAAACGATTTCCACCCCGCCGCAAATCCGGCATAAATCAATATCAGCGGCAGGAGTAAGGTATAGTTCTGTTTTCCAAGTGCTGAGCAAACCGTAAACAGAACCGCCCATACCGGCACACGCAGCGTTTTCTCACACGCACCTTTGATCAGAAAGTAAAACGCCCACAGACCACACATGGTCGAAAACAGATCCGCTCGGATCCCGGCGATATACCAGAGTAGATGCGTCTGCGCTGCCAGAGCCAAGCCCGCACTCACAATCCCTGCGGTTAATCTGGGACTGACTCCATTCTCGAAAAAGTTCCCGCTGTTGCGAAAAATCGCCTGCGCACAAAAAACAACTGCTGTAAGCAGGCTGAAAAGAACCAATGCGCCATATACCTTTGCCGAAAGGATTGTCGGCCCCATTATCAGCATGATCGCCGCTTTCAGAATCGCCGGAAGCGGGCCGTATGCGTAGTAGTCGCCCTCGACCGCGGGATCCGGATACAGCGGCAGTCCTTGATAGATCCGCAGAGCTCCCAGAAAGTCAGGTCCATCCCAATCCTGTTCTCCGGCAAAAAAAGGCAGGTGGAATCCTGTCCGCATCGTTCCGAGCATGAGTGCAAGACATAGAACCGACAATACGGTCAGGATCATATGCCATGAAAGCAGCCGTGTTTTTTCTTGCTGCGGGCAGTTTCTTTGCTGCGGTGAAGTCATTCGCCGGTCTTTCTCAAGAGTTTCGCGTGTGATTTTATGGCGTCCGAAACGGTGATCCTTCTCATCTTCATCGTCTTGCCCGCCGGATGCAAGCAAATCTTTTCGTGGATTGAAAACGAAGAGAGAAATAGATGTATACACATTTATTATTGGTTTCAGTTGTCATTTTCTAGTGAGTGTGCGAAAACGCTCATGATGAGCGGAATTGGGGTGTGCGGAATCGCTCGTTCCGATAATCCTGATCGATACATATAGCGCAAAATATTTATTATTCTCGATAACGTATTTATTGTAAATGAGTTGTATGATCCGGCGAAAGTTGGGTGAAGTTGGAACACCTGTTGCAATAGTAAAGGCGGCTTGTTCTCGATAAATGAGACGACAGGCACGGAAATAATCGACTAAATAAACCGAAACAACACAAATGATAAAGGAGTTTGACCATGATGGCGCAGAAATCAGGCAAAAGCCTAACCCTGATCGAAGTGCTGGCTGCGGCCACGGTTCTGGCAATTGGCCTGTTGGGTCTGCTTTCAGCGATGGTCAGCGGACAGAACCAGAGTCTGGCTACGATTGATGAGCTGAACGCATCAAACATTCTGCAAAGTCGCGTGGAAGAAATTTTGACTTGGTCAAAAGGATCCTTCCCCCGCACCGAAGATGGTGTCACTGTGGAGTATGTCAATATTGATGCGCTGATCGCCAAGTATAGCGAAATGAATGAAGAAATTGCAGAAATCATTCCTAAGGCTGCCGCCGGGCAAGCGTTGACCAGCAGCGAAGAAGAGCTTCTGGAATGGTATAATCCTGAAATTCTTGATTTCCCTGTTGTCAATACCGGCGGTACCGATGACATTAAAACCGCGGTGAATGTCAAGATTTATCTGGCTGAAGCACAGGTTCCGGTTGAGCTTGGCGGTGATGTTGATGCCGCGTCCTCCACCGAAGTCTCGTACAACGGCGTCAAGTCGTTCACCCGCTACACCGGTCCGCTTGATCTCAACGGCAATGGCACCAAGTCGCAAACATTTTCAGCAGTTGAGGATCTTGACGGTTACATGACCTATGAACTGATGCTTGTTCCGGTTGAAGTGACGGTTAGCTACCAGTTGCAAGGCTCAAGCGAAACCCGCACGCTACGTCATTTTCTTATGGCTGCGAGGATGGAAGATACCGTCGACGTTGAAGACGAGGAATGATCGGAAACGCAATTATCCTAACTGAATATAAATGATAATAGAGTCAAAGCCGCAGGAGAACGAAGATGACAGCCGATAAACGAAACTTCACCCTTCTGGAACTGATTATTGTGATGGCAATCCTCAGCATCATCTTTACGGGTGCAATTACCTTCATGGATAGTGCCGACAGCAATATTCAACTGGAAGAACAGATCATTAACGAAAATATGGTGATCAGCCGCCTGCTGCAGTCGATGACGACCGAGTTGCGCCAGGCCCAGATCGCGCGATTTGCAGATAGTACGGTGACCGATCTCGACGACGAAGGCGAGGAAGTCTGGTTTTTGGTTCCGGTAGACTATGACGGTGACGGAGATGTCATGGACGGCGACCTTGAGGTGGAATGGGGTGCAAGCCGTCCGGATGTTGAACTTGGCATCACGCCTGAGCCGTATGCCTTCCCGAATGGCGACTACGCTGGGACCGATAATGCTGCGACGTTCTATCGGATTTACCGGTTTGAGCCGGAAATGGTAGTCAGCACCGATGTCGACGGGACGGTAAAAACCTATGCCGATGGCTCGTCAATGATGGAACCGGATGTGCTTTTTAATGAAAGCGAGAAAGGCGTCGATTTCAATAAAGACGGCGATACGAAAGATATCCTCTATCGAGGCAAGATTCTTGTTGTCGACACCGCCGGCACCTACACGGATGAGGATGGTAACGTATACAGCGTCCCGGAAAACACAAACTATATCTCGAATACAACCATTGTTGCCTATATGCACGAAGGTGGCGACGGACTTTCGCCCACGGTATTG
>QKHZ01000131.1 GCA_003249795.1 bacterium
TTTTCTTTTTCTTCTTCTGATAATGATTGGCGGAAGCGTGAAAACAGATTGCGGTTTTCTAAAGACCTGTTCAGATCAATAAGTAAACGCGAAACCTGTCCGTACACCGGCTGCACGTGAAGCGTTTCGCCCAAGTCTTGCGCAAGCTCAAGTGCACCTTTGTCATATCCTCGATGGGCTTTGAGAATTTCCGACTCGTGATGAAACAAATATGCAAAACCATCGCCAGCTTTGTGCGAAGCGTGCTCACACGTCAACACTACTGCCACCGCGCACTTTTTCATCGCTGCCGCTTTCTTTTTGGAATAGATATTCCGCAAACGGTAAACCGTTTTGGAATTATTATCTGAAGCTGAGAATCACCAACCGTAGCGTTGGCCTGCCTGCGCGCAATCAGCAAGATCTTCATACACGCGCTTCAACGCCGCATGTGTCGGGGAAATTCCTGCGCGGTTTAAAATCCGTCGGGAAAGCGTGCCATGCCGGATCAGCCATTCGGCATCCGCACGCAGCTCCGTCTCTTCATCTTCCGGCCAGACTCGCTCCAGAATCGCCTGCCACAATTCACCAACCCGGGCGTAATTTGCATCTGTAATTCCCATCGCCGACAGAAATTCAGGGTTAGGACAGACTGTCATATCCGCCTGATGAACTGCATCTTTATAAAGACGAACCAGCGCCTGCTGATCAAATTCAAGCTGTTGCTCAAGAGAAAAGCGCTTGCCGTCAGCTAACTCTTTAACCGCGCGGATGACAAGATTGGCAATCGCCAGATCCATGCGTGGGCTCTCCTGCGTATCGATCAGCCGGATCTCGATCGACCCGCGTGAAAAGCGGGCAATGGCACCGCGTGCGTTGGAGTACTCTTCGCACAAAACGTCTTCCGTATCATACGGCTTGAGCGCTTCATACATCGGGTGCAGAATCCGTGCGGTATATTCAGCTTCCGTCTGATACGACTCCGGAATCATCTGTCCCGAACACGCCGGAATTTTCGAGCAGCTGCGACCGTAGGAATAAAGCCGCATGTCAAACGTGCCGCTGAACTTTCCGTCGCAAAACGGGGAGCTGGCCGATAGTCCCGGCAGAATCGGCAGGATCATGCGGATTGCTGAATGCAGCCGGCAGAACTCTTCGTCACCGTCAAACGGCAGGTTGATATGCATGCTCTGCAGATTTGCCCAGCCGTGCTGATGGCAACCGAAAAGCTTGTCGTACATGTCATAAATCTCGACCGACTCCAGCGGCCACAGCATCGTTTCTTCCGCCGGATTCATCCACGGATGCATTCCTGTCGGCAAAATCCGCGCATTCAGCGGCTCCAGCAACGCATTGATCTGCGTGAGTTCATTCTGAAAACCTTCCGCTACTCCATTTAGTGATGCTAATGGCTTACTCAGTTTCAATTCGGCAACGTGTGCGACCAGTTCGTTCGACCACGTGAACTTTCCGCGGTCGACATCACTGGCTCCGGCATATCCGGCGTTTTCAAACAACTGCATCACGACCGGCTTCACATCGAACGTATCGCGGTCGACAACCATATATTCAATTTCAATTCCGGCGCAGGAGAATATCCCGAGCCTGTTTGCGGTACTGCTGGCGTTACTCATTGTTTCCCGTTCTGATCTTTTCGATCCGGTCGATAAATGACTGGACGATGATTTCATACAACCGATTTCCCAGAAGTTCATCCTCGACCTCATGGTCGATATTGGGATTGTCATTGATTTCGATCACGATTACACGACCGTCAATCTCCTTCAGATCAACACCGTAAAGACCGGTTCCGATCTGCTTTGACGCACGCGTTGCCGCATTGATTACGCTTTTCGGAACCTTATCGATTGGAAAACTTTGGTGATAGCCAAGACGGTCACGGCTGCGGGTGGCAGCGGCGTTGACAATCTGCCAGTGGTTCGGAGCCATGAAATATTTACACGCATACAGCGGCTTTCCGTCAAGCAACCCGATCCGCCAGTCAAAGTCACTCGGAGTATATTCCTGCACGATCAACAGATCCGAATGCTCCAGCATCTCGGTCGTGATCCGTACATAATCCTCTTCGGTCTTGGCCTTGACCACCCCGCGCGAAAATGATGAGTCCGGCTGTTTGATTACACACGGATAACCTATTCCGAGTTCGGCTGGCAATGGTTCTGGCGAGTTAATAATCTCTGTTTTCGGCGTCGGAATATTCGCTAAAGCCATCTGCTCGGCCAGAAAGACTTTGTTCGCGCAGCGGATAATTGAGGTCGGATCATCGATCACCGCCAGCCCCAACGCTTCCGCACGCTGGGCAAAGCGGTACGTATAATGGTTCACCGACGTTGTCGTCCGGATAAACAGGCCGTCAAATTCGCTGATCCGCCCGTAATCGTCTTTCGTGATCTGCTCGATGCGCACGCCCATCTCCGCCGCTTCTTTTTCAAGACGTTTGAGTGCGGCCGGACACGACGGTGCGGTCTTTTTCTCTTCCGGATCCACAAGCAGTGCGATTTCAAAACGGTAACGCGCCCGCTGCTTTGCTTTTCTCATTCCATGCGAGAGGCTGTGCGTTGCGCTCTCGACAACGAAGTCGTGATGCGTTTCCGGAATCTGGCTGGCAGGAATCGTCAGCACATTTTTCAGCTCCCACTTGCCTTTTTTACAGGTAAACTGCGCGCGTAACAGGGGTGCCGGAAACCAATTGAAGATTTCTGTCGCCAGTGCCTGATACTGCTTGGCCATATTCCGTCCGAAATAAATCGACAACTCGAATTTCTCAGACTGCAACCGCTTTAGGCTCCGCTGGATCAAGTCGTCCAGATCTTCTGCAATCATCCGGATAATCGCGTTCGACTTGATATCGAGAATTGTCGAGATTCCGGGTTGTGCGCGGTGTCCGCGGGCCTCCGCTAAAAGAGAAACGTAATAACCCATTGTCTGATAGCTATAGGAGCGGCAGAGATTGAATACTTTCAGCCCTTTGCGTGTTGTAAAGTCCTCGGAGATCAGATAGTCCTTGGCGTTGACAATTGCCACACCCGGCACCTTGATCGGCCAGTTTTCGATATTGTCAACCACCAGACAACTGCCGGATTCATCCATTTTGTTTGCCTTTCCCTCTTTCTTTCTTTGGCCAGATCACGAGAATGTTTGCATCATATGTCAGTACACCCAGCAGGATCGACCCGATCAGCTGGGTAAATGAAATGTGATAATGCTGCTGCTTATCCGCCAGTGGATTCGGCTGCAATGGATCTGCCACTAATACCCCGCGTGTTTCCTTATCGTATCCGTATACCGTCACAAAATGCCCGGTCGGTGTCCCGTTTATCGCATCGTATACAGACGGATCACCGATTTCGCGCGCACAGTTATACAGATATGTCGCGCTCAAACCCGTCAACAGCGGCTGCCCCCGGCTCAAATGCTTGCGAAACAGAATCGACCGCAGCTGGTCGTACCGGATCTCGCCGCCGCAGGCAAGAAACGCAAGGTACGCGTCTGTGGCCACACACAGCTTTTTCTTGTTCCGCTTGGCTTTGCGCTGTTCCTGCAGGTTTTTCATCAGTTTTTTTGCGTCACACGGAAACCAGGACGGATCGAATACGGTCAGGTTTAGTGTATAAATTCGCGCATGATATCCCCGCAATAGTGCATGATGGCCAAGAACGCACGCCAGTGTTCCGCCGGTTTCCAACTGCGGAATTTCCTGAATTACCTGATCCAGCGAAATCGTATCGTTATAAAAATTATACACCGCATGCAAACACGTCGGCCCGCATGTGGAATCGGTCGGTTGCGGCAGGATCTTGAATTTGCCGTTATCGGCAATCATGATCTGCTTCGGTTCTGGTTTGTTTGACATTTTCATTTCACCTTTATTCCCGTTAATTTTGGCATGATTCAGCAAATAAAAACGGGATCAATACACGTTACGGTTACGGTATTACGGTGAAAAGGAGCCGGAGGTCGAATGGAAAGTGCCTGACAGGTCGCGATAACGCAAACAGCGGATGCGATTTTCACCACCGGGCTTTTCAGAGATGAAAAGCGGCAAGAGTCATTGTGGGTTCATATGTGTGCAGTACTTGCCTGTCATTGGGCACATGTACTTTCTGCCTCCAACAATAAATTGCACTATATCTTTCTGTGTCGGAAATTCAAATAAATCTTTTCCGAAATCCGACACAATTTTCTTTTTTGCGCTTTGCTGCCCTTGCCAAACCTGCTTCACACTCCTTCTGATTTTCGCCGTTTCCTGACGAGATTCGCAATGCAATATCCGGCCTCTATCTTGACTTTAGATACTGATTCAAGAATAATATACTTGTGCCTTGTTTTGACCGGCAAGGTAAGATTAAGTTCTGTATTTCAGGAGATTGTCCCGTGCCGCTTCGCCGTTTGATTAAGCAAAGCCGTCAGGTGATGCGTCTGGTTTTACGGATGATCCCGTTCTGTCTGCGATACGCTACCGAGCATTCCAACTCCCGTATTCACCATCTGGCACTTGCATCGCTTTCCGAACGCAACCGTGTTGCCGCCCTGATGCTTATCCGCCGCGTTTGACTTTCTTTCCAACCTGTTTTGCCATTTATTTTGGCTGAATCTATGACATCGGGAGTTTTTCCGGTGTTCTTACGCTATTTCTATTGGAAAGAAACAATCATGCCCCATCGCGCGCATCTACAGACATTTCGTATTTTCAGCGCTGTCAAAGACAGCTGTTTCAAAGAACGCTATAACAAGAGCCGTCTTGTCAAAGACCTGATCGCTGGTGTTACCGTCGGCATTATCGCAATCCCTCTGGCGATGGCACTTGGAATCGCCAGTGGCGTACCGCCGCAATATGGGCTATATACTGCGATGATCGCGGGGTTTCTGATCGCACTCACCGGCGGCTCCCGTTTCAGTATCAGCGGACCGACCGCCGCATTTGTGGTTATCCTGCACCCGCTTGTTGTCGAACACGGGATGGGTGCGCTGATGGTGGCGACGCTGATCTCGGGTGTGTTGTTGATTGCAATGTCAGTGGCGCGTTTCGGGCGGCTGATTGAATATATTCCGGAGCCGGTGACTCTCGGTTTTACCGGCGGGATTGCCATTGTCATCGCAACGCTACAGATGAAAGATTTTCTTGGGCTGCCGTTGCATGAGCTACCGGAGAACTATCTTGGAAAAATCAAAGAGTTGGCATTGGCATTGCCGTCACTGCACTGGCCCGATGCCTTGATCGGTTTACTGACCTTTGCCGTCCTGATGCTGTGGCCGAAGCTAAAGCTGCCGGTTCCAGGACACCTTCCCGGCGTAACGCTGGGCGTGATTCTTTCGCTGCTTCTTGCAAAAGCGGGTTATGACATTGCCACGATCGGCAACCGTTTTTCATTTACCCTCGCTGACGGCACTGCTGGCCACGGTATTCCGCCGGTACTGCCCGGATTTGTCTGGCCGTGGAAGCTGCCCGGTGCTGACGGTCAGCCAATTGATTGGTCATGGCAAACACTGCGAACCATTTTCCCATATGGAATTTCGATCACATTCCTCGGTGCGATTGAATCGCTTTTGTGCGCGGTCGTGCTCGACGGTATGACCGGACGCCGCCACCACGCCAACGGCGAACTTCTTGGACAAGGTATCGGTAACCTCGTCGTCCCCTTCTTCGGCGGGATCACCGCGACCGCCGCAATCGCCCGGTCTGCGGCGAATTACCGTGCCGGTGCCGAGTCTCCGGTTTCGGCAATGATCCACGCATTCGTCGTCATGCTTTCGCTGCTTGTGCTGGCGCCTGTATTATCATATCTGCCAATGGCGTCTCTGGCGGCACTTCTGATGATGGTGGCGTGGAACATGAGTGAAGCGCGCAAAGGCGTTGAACTGATCCGTAAAGCTCCGCGCGGCGATACACTTGTTTATCTGATTTGCCTGTCGCTGACGGTTTTGTTTGACATGGTCATCGCTATTACTGTCGGCATCCTGCTGGCAGCGCTTTTGTTTATGCGCAACATCTCGCATATGACAAAAGTCACAAACTTAGGCGATAAAAACCAGTACTTCCGCGATAACCTTCCGGCTGACTGGACTGTTTATAAAATCAATGGGCCGTTATTTTTTGCCGCGTCTGACCGCATTTTTTCCGAGCTTGCGCATCTGATTAAAGACTATCGCGGGATTGTTTTCTACATGGACGCCGTCGCTCTCATTGACGCCGGCGGCATCACCGCATTCAAACAGTTTTTGAAAACATGCGAAGCCGAACGCAAGCGTGTCATCCTTTGCGAACTTGGTGCACAACCTGACAAAGCGATCCGCAAGGCTGGAATCTGTTCGCCGTTTCTAATGGTAACGCCGACGATTTATGACGCGCTCAAAAGCGTAAACCATTTTTCTGAAAGTAAACGTATTCGCCCCTGATTTGAAATAGAAGCCGCTTTTTACAGTCATCCCGTTTATCCGGTTTTTCTGAAATGGAAAAACCCGGAGGAAGTGCGAATGGATTGTTTGACAGCGAGGCTAACCTTTTGTAAGGTTCATACCATATGCTTTAT
>QKHZ01000010.1 GCA_003249795.1 bacterium
GCGCTTTATGGAAGCCACAAATGATTCGGCAAATCCGTTCATTTGAGGAACCCGAACCATTGTTTTGATGACTTGGCCCCTCTTTGGGGCGGCATGCTCTTTGATAATCTGGTTGAAAAACGCGTCAAACCGCACCGTGTATTTGTTGTCGTGATCGTGAAGCATGAAACGGAGACGAATGCCGTTATCCTCCATCCACATGGCAACGTTGCGAGCTTGCTGCATGACCCAGCGCTCATCAGGATGCAGAGTAACGGGAGAGCAATAAACCTTACGCGTGCCAAGATGGATAAAGAACAGGCAATAGGCGTCAAACCGGCCCCGCAAGGTCCAGATCGACTTCGTAAAGAAATCCGTTGCCATGACCGAATCGAGATGCGCATGCACAAACGTTGACCATGGAATGACTGGGCGTTTTGTCTTGTCGGGTGGCGGTTCAAGATGCGCTTTCCTTAAAATCCGCATGACGGTGCTGACGCTGACGGTGATATTGAGCTTCAGTAATTCTCCGACGATCCGGATCTTGCCCGAAGTGACATTTTCCTGTGCCATGCAGATAACAAGATTGATGATCTCCTTCGTGATGGATTTCTTCCTGCCAACCTGTTGCGGCTCACGACCTGCTTTCTCTTCCTGCAGCCATCGGCGGTAAGTCTTCCAGGTCACGATCTGCAGAAGATCCTTCACATCGTGATTGATTTCTGCCCCAATGGACAGAAGCCATTGGCGTTCCCTGGGCGAAAGGATATAATGCTGCTTGCGATCACGGCTCATGGCAATCGTCGTCTGAGCCTGGGAGAACCGAATCCGGATGGCAAACCGGCGATCAACGAACTGGTAGATCAGATAAATCAGGGCAAGGAAATGATCACGCATGAAACAGAGCTTTCTTTAGATACGTTAGATGTGAAACAACGCTGATTTTGATAAAGATAGCGATTTTATGATGTTTTCGCAAATGATTGTCTCTGCCGGGATTCGGAGTGCCCAACTTTATGAACAGGCAGGAAAATCAGGCAGACGGAAAAGCCGTGATTTTGGAGCAAGTCGTCTGGTCAAAATCGACCATTTTAACTTGCTCTGAAGGGAATACTTTGGGCGGTTTATCATCCGTTTGAGTGTTCGATTTCTGAACCGCAGGACGGGGTGAGTGAGGACGGGAGAGAAAAGCCCTAAAACGTGAGTATTTCCGTTTCGGGTACCTCAAGGATAGCTGAGGGAACATTCTGCTGAGCGTTTTCTTAACCTGAATACCCACCGGAAGTTATATTACTGAAAAGTTTGCAAAAAAATCCGTCCTGCGCTTCCGAGTTTCCGCTCCCAGTTTCGCGAGCACCACCAGTCCGCGTCACTTCGCGCAAAGAAAAGTAAGGTTTGTTCTGGTCGGGAAAGACGCCGTAGTCGACAATGTAGCCGGTGAAGTCAGCAGTCCATCCGCAGACGACATAGTATAAGCAGACGCCCTGCACATCGATGAATGCCGTCATCTTCTCGCACGCCGTCGGCACATCATAGCGTTTCAGATTGTTCAGCTTGGCAAGAATCTCCTCCCGCGTCAGTTGCCCTTCTTCCTCCGGCGGAGACAGCGGATTGTTCTGAAATTCCGAAGCAAAGACTTCCTCGCCGTCATCGATCAATGCGTTGTAGGCGTGCTGGATCGCGGAGATTTCGCCTT
>QKHZ01000141.1 GCA_003249795.1 bacterium
TCATTATGGGAAGAACGCAGAGACAGCTTGTACAAGGATGAGTTCGATACATTTGAAGCGTATTGCGATGCGCTTGGTGTTGATGTTCGCAGGGTGCAAATGCTAATACGTTCATCTCTGCTGTGTTTTAAGTTTCACCTCGTTGGCGATCGACTGATCACTATTGACGATGCCCAGAAAAACGATCACTTAATCGCATTCGGCGAGCCGGAAATTGAGAGCTTCATCTCGAAAGACCTGTCAGGCTATCCTGCGACGGAATCGCATTGCCGCGAGCTGCTCAACATAAAATCCCTGAAAGACCAATGGGACTGTTGGCAGGCAGTTATCCGTCGCTCCCGGAACGGCGAGCGGATCACCGCAACGCTGATTGCCGAAGAGGCCGATAAATACATCACGGAGCCCGGAGAAAAGAAAAGCTCCCACGAGATAAACCAGGCGTTTGTTGCGGACAATCCCAAACGCGAATACCGGAACCCGACCAAAAGAGATTCCGGAAAGTTCAGCGGCATCCGCCACGACGTATCGACCAGGCTGCTGCCGGTATTCGGGCCAAACGGACTTGCCATGTGGATGCTGATCAACGCCCACAGCAGAGGCTTATCAAGCGCGGCGATAAGCGACGAGCAGTTTGTTGCGGAAATGGGCGTCACCAAAAAGACATTCCTGAAAATCCGCAATGACATGGTGTCGAAGCACGCCTTGTCCTGGGACGGAAAAACCAAATACACCCTGGTAGACATCGACTGGCTGCTGGCGGCTTACGGATTTGAAGAATATCAGGCGGAAGCGGCAGAAGACGTGCAGGTTTTCGATTCAGTTGAAGATGTCGCACCGCAGCAGCTCATCACTGTGGTTGATTACGTCGACAGCACCGTCGCCAAAGACGCCGAAATACCGGAAACCACCAAACAACTCGCCGCCGCGATGGCGGTCCTGTTCCTCAAAGTCACGACCAACGACTACTGGCGCGGCAAAAAAATCGCTTTCAACGACCTCAAACAACGCACCAAACCGTTCAAAGCCAACAAAGAGCGGCAGTTCTACACAGAGTTCCGCGCCTGGCTGAAACAACTTGAACGCACCCGAACCGGCAAACCGATTGCCGCCAATCCGGCAACCCAAGCCAATCCTCCGGACGGCAGAAAAGATTATGCGGCCGAAGCAAGAAAGGCGCTGAGAGGATCAAATGACTGACCCGGAACTGGAACTGCTCAAGGTGCCTCCGCATTCGCTTGAAGCGGAACAGTCGGTGCTCGGCGGATTGATGCTGGACAACGATGCCTACATCAGCATCGCCGATAAACTGGACGAAAAGGACTTCTACCGCCGCGACCACCAGATTATCTGGCGTGCGATAACACGGCTGGGCGAAAAAAACGCCCCATTCGATGTAATCACGCTGTCAGAAGAAATGATGCGCGCGAAAGAGCTGGATGCCTGCGGCGGACTGGCCTACCTCGGGCTGCTCGCCAAAGACACCCCAAGCGCCGCAAACATCGTGCATTACGCAAAAATCGTCAGGCAGCGTGCGGTGCGCCGTGAAATCATCCGCGCCGGCACGGACATGGCGAACCTTGCTTTCGACCTGGCCGAAGACCCGGTAGAAAAACTGATAGACGCAGCGCAAATGCGGGTGTTTTCGATAGGC
>QKHZ01000199.1 GCA_003249795.1 bacterium
CGGTGGGAAATTTTCCCCAGCAGGTGATCAACGATCCATCTCTTCTTCTTTCAGAGCAAAAGGATGACCGCTATCAGGATGTTGCTAGCGGTGATGCTGAAATTGAAGGGCGGAGCTTGGAAGGATTGTTTGGAGTGTCTGAAATTCCCGTGTCGGCCGATGTTTATGGTCAGTTTGTCGGCGGCATTTCCGGGAACCAGGTCTTTCCGGAGGAGGTTTCCGCCCATGTAGGCGAGACAGGGATGCTGGAGTCGATCAACTTCGGGAGAAGTTTCAATCGTGAAAGTCTAGCGGCCCTGGCGCGCACGGAGCAGGCAAAGGCGCAAACCGGACAGGCTCTTGGCCTCATGCTTCCGTCCGTGTCGTTGCGCGCCAGTCGCGGTTCTGAAACATCTAAGCCATCTGTCATTGTCGACGAACACACTGGTGAGCTTGTTTCCCAAAGCAGGCATACGCGTACGGATATCACATTCACCGCAACGCAACCCTTGTTTGATCTGCCTACTTTTATGGAGTGGCGTCGCCGTAAAGCAAAAGAACAGGCGAGTGAGCAAAACTTTCGGGTAACCGACGGGGATGCCTATATCTCAACGGTCAAGACCTATCTTTCACTGGTGTCCACACGTCTGCAGGCAGATGTGATGAATGACTTTGAATCGCAACTTGCCGGTTTGCTTAGCTATATCGAAAAACGTGCCGATGCCGGAGCGGCCAGCGTATCTGACATGGCCCGCGTGCGCGCGCGCAGCCAGGCTACGTTATCCTCCCGGTTGGAACAGGAGTCCGCCCACTTGGCGGCAGGAACCGAGTTTGTCCGCTTGACAAACCTCGTGCCGGAAAAAGTTCGACTCCCGAAACTCGATGATGTCGGGGCTGAGTTGCTTCCGGGATCCTTCGACGTGGCCGTAGCCACTGCCATGAAAAACAATCCTGAAATTGCAACGCTTACTGCCGAACTGGAGGCTGAGAAATTCGATAAGGCTGCGGCAGCCGGACGTTTTTTGCCGCGCTTCGATGCAGAATACACAGATACATATTCCGATCAAGCGGGAGGCAGCCCTAACGATCAACGAGACCAACGCCTGATGCTTGTGATGAACTGGAATCTTTTCAGTGGCGGAAAAGATGTCAAATATTATGCCGAACGCAATGCGCGACAGAAAGAACTTCGCTACCGCTTGGATGATCAACGCCGTCGAGTCGTCCAGTCTCTGTCGGCTAATTTTTCGGCGCTTGCAACGACAAACGGGCGCATTGCAACAGGTTATCAGGAGTTAGAGTCGATATCGATAGCAGTAGAGGCCATGTCCAAACGGATGCTTTCCGGCAATCAATCCCTTCTGGACCTGCTTGATGTCTATGATCGTTATTACCAGGTTCGTTCCCGTCTGATCAATCTGCATGTCCTAGAAATCAATACAGTGGCTCAATTGATTCGGTTGACTCAAGGCACACCATGGCCGGCTTCAGAAATTACTCCCTCTTCGGCCGAATGATATCGGTCTGATTTTTTCGAGCGATACAGGCAGGACCGAACACATATATTTAGTCCTGGCATTTATTTTTAAAACGAACAAAAAAACAGTATTGCCGACGATTGTCAGCAAACAACCGAAATATTGATGATGGAGAATCCTTATGGCTGAGCG
>QKHZ01000124.1 GCA_003249795.1 bacterium
GCCGACAACGGATATGATGCCGATTATGCTGTTGAGTCTATCGATCAGTCCGGTGGTGAAGCTGTCATCCCCTCCAAACGCAACCGGAAAACGCCACGTTATTACGACAAATCGATCTATCGCAGCCGCAATCTGGTTGAGCGGTACATCCTGACGCTGAAGAACTTCCGTAGGATCTCGACACGCTACGACCGATTATCGATTACTTATGGCGCGATGATCTGTCTGGCGGTATCCTTGCTTTGGCTGATTAATTGAGAACGCCCTCTAGTAATAATATTCCGGCACCGGAACTGATTGAACTTTGTGATTGGATGGGGATGCTGGTTCAGGCGGAAGCATTTGACTGCTGGAAGACCAGCAAGCGTTCCAACGACTATGCGCAATATTTCAGCGAATGGCATGAAAAAGATATCGTCAATCTGGCTCGTCATTTCCGCAATCATCCAAGCATTGTGATGTGGAGCCATGGTAATGAAGTGTCGGAAATGGATACAGCGTGCGGCGTCGAAATCGGCATGCGCTTGAAGGCTGTTTCAAATAAGGAAGATCCGATCCGTCCGGTAACTTATGGAAGCAGCATACCCAGCGCGGGTTTCAACGGTTATTGAGGAATGTTTTCTGCTGGTTCAAGATGGACCGGCAAATCAATCCAGAATGTACTTCCCTCACCGACTTTGCTTGTGACACCAACCCGTCCGCCCTGCGCTTGAACGATATGCTTCACAATGGATAATCCGAGGCCTGTACCGCCCAGATCTCTACTTCTGGCGCGATCAACACGGTAAAACCGATCAAACAGCCTCGACAAATGGTCTGATGGTATTCCGCAGCCATGGTCAACTACCTGAATTCTGATTGTTTCTTTGTTCTTGTGTACGTGTAGAGCGACTTCTGTGCCTGGATCACTGTAATTAATAGCGTTGTCAACGAGGTTACAGACCGCTTGTTCTAATAGCGGGGCATTCATGCGGACTCGAAGGTCAGGGGCGCATAGAGACTGCAGCTTGATCTCTCGCTTGTCTGCTTTAGCTTGGCAGATCTGTACGACGCTTGTGGTCAAATCGGCAAGATGGCCTTCCTGCATTTCCACGGTGTTGTTTTCCTCGTCACGCTCAATACGTGAAAGACACAGGATGTCGGAGATAATTGCATTCAGACGATCGGTATGTCGTAATGTGATTTCTAGAAAACGCTTCGCATTTTCATGATCTTCCAGAGCGCCATCCAGAAGGGTTTCAATAAAACCTTTAATTGACGTGATTGGCGTTCTCAGTTCATGACTGACGTTGGCCACAAATTCACGACGAATATTTTCAAGCCGTTTAAGTTCTGTGATATCGTGCAGAACAAGGAGTGCGCCAAGATGTTTCCCGCCGACGCCGTAAAGCTGAACTCCACTTGTCTGGACAGAAAGAGATCCTTCATTTAGAAGGATCTCATCCTTAACCGGCATTTCTGTTCGATTAACCCGATCGACAAATGCAATCAATTCCGAGTTGCGGATGATTTCATAAATTGCTTTACCCATCGCACTGGGAGCCGTATCCAACATTTTCATACAGGCTGGATTCATATTGATGATTCGACCTTCTTCATTGATGGCCAACACCCCTTCGATCATAGCGTCAAGTACAGCAGCCTGTTCGTTGCGTTGTTTCAAAATTGTTTCGAATCTGCTGTTCAGCTCATTTGCCATTCTGTTCATGGCATCGGCAAGATTCTCAAGTTCGTTCGCGCCGTCGA
Source organism: bacterium (assembly GCA_003249795.1). Lineage (GTDB taxonomy): Bacteria > Planctomycetota > SZUA-567 > SZUA-567 > SZUA-567 > SZUA-567. Next base: position 1,747 of record QKHZ01000124.1, read on the forward strand.
TATGGATTTTCCTACTCAAATCTCCTTCGGCAAATCTTAGTGCCCCGACTGTCATAATCTCGATCGGTCGGCTAATTTTCCGGGCCATTACCCAACTGACGAGGGTGATGAGTCCTGCGGCCAGCAAAGCACCCAGAAGAATTTTATTTCGCAGCGAATCCAGTGTTCCGTCAATTTCACTTACTGTCCTAGATGCGCGGACAACTGCGCGAAGATTTTTCTCTTCGTCATAGATTGGTAATGCGACATATGCACTTTCTGTTCCTATGGTATTGCTAAACCGGAAAGACTGTCCAAAGTCACCGGTTTCAATTGCTTCATGAATTTCGGCGCGATTGAAGTGGTTATCCATATGTTCAGGTTTTTCGTCACTGTCAGCGATGACTTTCCCGTCGGGGAGGATGACTGTTAGCCGAACACCTGTTTCATCACCAAGGGAATTTATGGTTGATTGCAGGTGACTGATTTCCGTATTTGGGTCTGCTAGGTGTGTCTCTACCCATTGACGAAGCAGCGTACAGTTGATCTCGAGGCGTTTTACCATATTATTGTAATAGAACGTCTTTAAAGCGTAGCTGCCATACCAGTGTGATATTAAAAGTGCGCCAGTTGTGATTAACAGGAACGCCGGAAAAACTTGCCAGAATAGCCGTGACCCACTCAGCATTCTTGGGCGGTATGTATCTGCCATCTCTTTAGTCCTCTTGAACACTATTTTCTCTGTAACGCAATGCCATTACAGATAGGTGTAATTATTTCACGACAATGTGAATTCATTCAGTGTAACAGAATTATGCTTAATGTGGTCGTTAGAAAATGATTAGAATTGCCCGTTTTTTTGAGATTTCACTTGTTTTAATGATGAAAAAATACGCAAAACACTTATTCTTAACAGTTCACTAATATTATGGAGTGGGTGTATGACAAGAATCAAAGATCACGTTTTACTTTTACTGATTTGTTGCTGTTTTTTTCTGACAGGTTGCGATACAGATAAAAATGTAAGTCCCAACGCGCTGTCAGTTCTTGGGGAATCTGTTCGGTGTGGCGCGCTGGACTCTCATGTTACGTTTCAGTTTAGTGTTTCCGGCAAAACTAAGTCGTCGATTTTGGGGAAATCGGAAAGCGTTGCGGTTGGTTCTGTTGATGTTGTGATCGCACTGGTTCAGTCACCTGAAAAGGCTGAGATCACTTTTATTCCGCAGACATTGAAAACTGATGCTGGCGGAAAGGTTTCTTTCGATTTTTCAATCGGTGAACATCCGGGCATTTACAAGTTGAAAGCAACCTTAAAGAATTACCCTGAGATTGCTGCTTGCGAAGTAACTGTGCTCGGAGGGATATCTCTGTTCGGGGCAAAGCAGGACGGTTGGGTAGGCAATATTCTTGATGAACCGATTAAAGTCTTTGCTGAAGTACGTCCGGGAGTTCCTCAGGAAGGGGTTCATGTCGAATTTGATTTGAGGAAGGCACCAAAGAAGACGAAACTCTTTGATATACAGGCATATACAAATGTTAATGGCGTTGCGCTGGCCAATGTTCACCTTGGCTCTGTACAGGGCGGGGGGCTTGTTGGGGTCAGGGTTCTGTCTGCTCCTTGGGTGATTGAGGATCAAACGCTATCGCTTCACTCTAAGTTCTTTGTTATCGACCGAATCGGTTTGCTGATTAATGTGCTTGGTGGGCTTGCGATTTTCATATTTGGCATGAGGTTGATGAGCGACGGGTTATCGCTTATTGCAGGAGACCGTTTGCGCAGTTTGCTCAATATGTTGACGAAAAACCGTTTTGCCGCCGTTTGTGTCGGAACGCTGGTAACTGGAGCGATTCAAAGCTCATCTGCCTGCAGTGTCATGGTGATTGGTTTTGTTAATGCTGGCTTGATCCGGCTTGAGCAGGCCATTGGCGTTATCATGGGGGCAAATATCGGTACAACAATTACAGCGCAGATGATTTCATTCAAACTGAATGATCTTGCACTACCGGCGATCTTCATTGGCGTAGTCATGTCCCTGGTTGCCAAGCGGAAACAAATTGAGTTTTGTGCGCAAATTCTTATAGGGTTTGGACTTCTGTTTCTCGGCATGACAAATATGGCCGGACAGTTGAAGCAGATGAGTGATTCGGTGACGATTCACAATATTTTTGACAGCCTTTCCTGTATGCCGCATCCGGGTGAGTCGATGCAACTGTTTCCTGTTTTAAAAGCAATTGCAGCAGGAACATTGATTACGGTTGTCATTCAAAGCTCTTCTGCCGCTATCGGCTTGCTGCTTACCCTCGCAAGTACTGGCCTTATTGATATTTACACTGCCACGGCCGTGCTTCTTGGCGATAATATCGGTACAACGATTACGGCTGTCCTAGCCGCAATCGGCTCATCTCGCACAGCCAAGCGGACGGCGTGTTCTCACGTTCTCTTTAACTTGATCGGTACAGCCTTGATGGTTGTTCTTTTCTATGTTCCATACAAAGGGCATCCCGTCTTTATGTATGTCATCGCACAGTTGACTGCGGGGGATTCCTTCGCAGGTGAAAACCTTGAGCGGTATCTTGCTAATGCACACACCGGATTTAATGTCTGTTGTACGCTGATCTTTGTCTGGTTTATCACAATCTTTGCCCGAATTGCCCGATGGGTTGTTCCGGGTAAGGATGACGAGATTCTGGATCTCTTGCTTGATCCGAACTTGGTATCAACGCCAGCAATTGCCCTTGAGCAGGCATGGCGGGAAGTCGGTGTCATGATACATAAAAGTTCGGACGCTGTTTCTGCCGGGATGTCGGCAGTCAGAAATAGCCATGGTGACCATGATTTTGATGAAATGGTTTCGTCTGTTCAGCGTCTTGAGCAGGAGGTTGATGAGCTTCAGGCAAAGGTTACGAATTACATCAGTCACGTTTCTCAGGAGTCATTGACTGAAGATCAGGCCGAAATGATTCCGAGCTTGTTGCATTCGGTAAACGACGCAGAGCGTCTCGGCGATCATGCGATGTATCTTGTCCGGCTTGCCCGCCGAGTTCGAAAGCGTTCACTTTTGTTTTCTGCAAAGGCTGACGAAGAATTGGCGCAGATTCAGCAGACCGTCATGTCTATGTTCCGGCTGTGTAGTGACGCGTTGGGCGTGCAAAAGATGAGGGATGGATCGGAGGCAATTCATCACGAGGCTGTTTTGCAGGAGATTGAGATGCGCACAAAACAGCTAAAAAATCAGTCAAATGATTATCGTAAAGCCCATCTGGATCGCCAGGACGCAGGTGAGTGTGCTGACCCTAGAGTAGGCGCTGTTTATCTTGAGTTGTTGCAGCAATTTTACCGGATGGGTACGCATTTACATAATATTATAGAAGGTTACGCCCGAACACATCACTAATTGATTGAGAGTTCGGCTAGTTAAATTTGATTCGGCAGGGCATCAAATTGATGCCCTGCCGTTATTTTTGGTAGTAAAAATCTGAGGTTGACTCAAAGAATTCAGCGATCTGGACGATAAATAGATATCTAAATGTGTGTTCGTGAGTTGTAACCTGTTGCTGGAGTAGACATTGCATAAAAAACATCTAAGGCCGTATGTGATTGCCGCCCTCACTTGTACAAGTATTGGTCTTGCTGTTCTTGGCGGGTGCGATGATACGGCTGTTAATATGAATACGCGTAAGGCTGCAGCGATAAGCGACCTTCAGCAGATTTCTTGCGGAAATCCTGCTTCTGTTCGGCCGATTACACTGCAGGATGCGGTTGCGGTTGCTCTTGAGAATAATCTTGAACAGGCGATGAAGCGCATGAATATCGAGGTCGCCAGAGAAAGAGCAACAGGAGCGAAACGAGCGATGCTGCCGACGCTTGAGGCTGAAGGGCGGGTCTCCAGTAAAGACCGCCTGACTCCGAGTCGATCGAAAAACTACGAGACGAAATCAATTGCGGAAAATTACACCTACTCATCTGATAAAAATACTCGGCAGCTTGACCTGACGATGAGTTGGAACGCGGTTGATTTCGGGATTAGTTATTTTTCGCACCGTCAGGAAAAACACCGCGTCGGTATTGAGATGGAACAGTTGCGCCGCCTTCGCCAGAACCTTTCTCTGCAGGTGATTCAGGCGTACTGGAAATCTGCTGTTGCGAAGGAAGTCGCCCTGCAGGCGAAGTCGATAAATGAACGGATTGAAAAAAGGCTTGAAGTTGTTCGTGCGCAGATTGCGGACGGTCGCCTGTCGAATCGGGCTGGTGTTGAACAGTGCCGGAAACTGATGTCGTATCAGGCTCGTCTAGTGGGGTATGATGAAGAATACAATGCGGCGATTTCTGAGCTGAAAGAGCTGATGGGGTTGCATCCCGGGACTCATATCGAGTTGATCACCTCGGCCTATCCGGCTCTGAAACGGCTCAATGAAAGTATTGTTCCGCTAATTGAAGAGCGGGCGTTGAATACCCGCCCGGAATTATATGTTGAAGATCATGAACGGGCAATTCGTGCTGACGATGCCCGGATTGCGTTGATCAAGCTGTTCCCAAGTCCGGAAGCGTTTGTGAAGCGGTCTGATGACACGAATCCGTTGCTGCTTGAAAATTACTGGTATACCACCGGATTTAAGTCTGCTTATGATCTTCTTTCTATTCCGTCTAAACTTAGTAATCTCAGACAGCAAAAGATGGATAACGAGATCAAGGAAAATAAGCGTCTCGTGCTTGCGATCGGGATCTTGACGCAGGTTCGAATTGCCTACTATGACTATCAGCGTAGGCTTGGATTGTGTGATCAGGCCTGGCGCTATCTGGGGGTAAATCAGGATCTTCTGCAGATCGTCAAGAAACAGGCTGCTGAAGGAAAGGTTCATGAAGGTGAAATCCTGTCGACCGAGGCTGATCACTTTTTCGCGCGATTACAATATTTGAAGGCATATTCCGACGCGTCTGTGTCTTTGGCAAGAATCAGCAACTCAGTCGGCTTTGATCCGATGGATAATACTGATGCACTTGGATCTCTGATCTCGGCGACCGATACCGTATCAGATGCACGTTTTCATCAGGCAGCGTATATTCCGCAGTCTGCCATTCAGAAGATCAGTGAAAAGACATCATTTAATTCAAATGGCGGTTTGTCACCAGCGGGGCTATCTCCGATACCTGCGTCACATGACTATGTGCAGTCAATGATGCCCAGTAAGATGGCAGACTGGATTGACTTTGATAATAAAACGGAGGTTCTAACGCAGTGGTCGGGTGAAAGTTGGGCAAATCCTGCTAAAATCTTTTGGGAGCCCTTAACTGATAGCGACGGTATTCTAGGTGTCAGCGCACAAAACGGCGGGTATGTATGTTCTGTTGCAACGTTTACTGTGGCAGATAAGGCAGAAAAAACAATAGACCTGTCCCGTGCCTCTGGTATACAATTGGACATGTTCAATAAAAACAGGGATGCGCTGCCGGTTTCTTTAGGACTGGTCGTTTTTAATGGAACGTCTTGGGTTGATTACGAATCAAGGCCAGTGTCTTTGCGTCAGGGCTGGAATAAGAATGTGCGCTTTGATTTTAGCAAGGAGCTGTTTCGTACAACGGCAACGGGATGGAATGAATTTGACAGCCGTCCTCACAATATGGATGCTTTAGGCAAGATACGTTTTTATTTGTACAGTGAGGGCAATGGCGTTTGTGTTTGGTATGCCAATAATTTGAAGGTTATTTATGAAGCTCAATACAACTGATACTCATGAGCCTTTTTATTTGGCGATAATTATGCGCTTACCGTTTGCTTTCCGGGCGGTAAGCGCTCTCGTAATTACGCTTTTTCTGATTTCAAATAATGTGAAGAGCCAGGATAACGAAGAACAATCTTCTGAGCTGAAAAATGTTGCGGTTGTGTTGGTTCCTTATCAGCAGATCCTCCTTTCATCAAGGATTGATTCTTCTGTTGTTTCAATCAAAGTAAAACTTGGTGGTGCTATCTTCCAAGCCGATGAGCTTGTCAAGCTCGACGATACCGTTGCGGTGGCAAATCTGACAGAATCAGAGTCTTTGCTCAAAACGGCAAAAGGACAACTTGCTATTCAGGATGAGTTGAGAGAAAATCAAGTCTTCCAAAAGCGTGCAGAGGCAGCATATGATCTTGCAGGTAAGCAGTGGCTTACTGCGCAGCGGTTTCTGAAAGACAATACAATTTCTCAAGAAGAATATGCTGAGGCGAAGAAAAACTTTATCGTGGCTGAAACGGATATTCTTCTTGCCAAGACAGGTTCAACGAAAGAGTTCCTTCAGGCGCAGAGCAGCATTGCCACTGCGCAGAAGGCTTATGATATTGCGAAATACCAATATGATGCCTGTCATATCCTTGCGCCTTGTACTGGACATGTATCGCAGATTTTGGTTGAGGAGGGTGAGTCTGTACGCCCTGGGCAGCCAATAATTGAAGTTGTTGATGACAACAAGCTGAAGGCTCGTTTCTTTTTGACTGAGTCTAATTTTTCAAAAGATTTAATTGGTAAAGAAATTGTGTTTAGAATTAATGAATTTCCATTGCCTGTTAAAGGTGTCATATCGGAAGTCGGGGCAGTCATTGATCCGGCTAGCCGTGCTTTTGAAGTCAGGGCTGTGATTGATAATGCACCATATCAGTTGCGCTCGGGGTTGAGTGGTTCTGTCGTCTCGATATCAAAGTAGCGAGAGGAAATCCTTGGCGCAATCTGTCAAACTCCATGTCCCGCAAGTTGAAAAAATGAAGCCGCATCCTGAAGGCGTTTGCCTTGATGCTGTCCTGTCTGAAACAAAACAGGAACTTTATTTTAAACTCGTAAACAATATTGTAGTGTGTTCCCGCTTTGACCGCGCTGTTTTATGGGATTGCATAAATCAGAAAGTGCTTGCTGTTTCCGGGCAAAGCTCTTTATCTGTCGACTCTTCTCTCATTAACATCTGGACAATGTTACTGAAATATACACAACTGCCGCATAAGACTGCTGCAATTAAAATAGCGCAACTTCCGGAAGAAAAAGAGCTGAACCAGATTACCGGTGGTGTAAGCGTTGCGTGGCTTCCGATTAAAGTTTCCGGTGAGATGGCGGCTGGGGTATGGCTTGAGCGGTGGAGTCCGCATTACTGGGATGAAGATTCGATTAATGGAATTTCAGTTCTGGAACGTGGTCTGTCGGCTGCGTGGAAAACGGTTGTCGGTCGCCCCCTAAAGAGTAAACGGACGAAAGTCAAATGGACCGCATTAATTCTCACCTTGCTAATTGTCGCGGCATTGGTTCTTGTCCGTTTGCCGATGAGAATTGTAGCTGACTGTGAGATCACGCCGGACGATCCTGTTGTTGTCGCTGCACCTATGGATGGTGTGATTGACACGGTTGTTGTTAAACCCGGGCAGGTTGTTTCTACAGGCGACGTTCTCTTTACCTATGATTCCAGAGCGCTGATGGAGGACTGGAACGTTTCACAGGAGCAGGTCAAACTCCTTGTCGAGTCAATGCGGATGGCGAAACTGAACGAATTTTCTAGTCAGGATTCAAAAGGTGAGGCGTCCCTGCTTGCATTTCGCGTCAGGCAGGAAGAAATCAGGGAAGAGCTTGCGAGAAAAAAAGTAGAGCAGGCCACTGTCAGCGCCAAGCAGGCGGGAATGGTAGTGATTGATCAGCCCCATGAGTGGAGTGGGCGTCCGGTTCAGACCGGAGAGCGCGTACTGCTTTTGATTGATCCGAAAGAAACGTATCTCACACTAAAAATCCATGAGTCAGACTATATCGAATTTTCGAAAGATCAGGATTTTGCGGTATTTCTCAATGCTGCGGGTGGCCAATGCCGCGCTAAGATTCGCTATATTGCCTCTCACGCTTCGGTTCAGGCTGACGGTACAGCCGCATTTGTTGCTGAGGCTGATTGGGTAACCTCACCACTTTCTCCGCGAATGGGACTAAGCGGCACGGCAATTCTCTATGGACAAAAAGTGTCGCTAGCATATTGGCTTTTCCGGCGCCCGTGGTCATCACTCAGATCATCTTTCGGGTTTTAGTATGCTAAGCGCTCAGCTTCCTCATTTACGAAAAGATCTGTCCTTTCATCAAGCACCATCTGAAGCTGACGGTGCTCCTGCGTGGACTGTATTTGACCCTGTTAATAATTCTTATCTTCGAATTGGCTGGCGTGAGAAAATCATTTTTGAAAACATGGGATTGAGATTTCGGGCAAACCTGCAGGAGTTGCACAAGTATTTGTCCGAATGTACAACCATCCGAATTACAGAAGATGATCTTAAATTGGTTGTGACTTCAGCTGTATCAGCCGGAATTACGAACCAACATCAGGTTCGTCCTGCATTAGTACTTTTAGACGAGCAGCGCAGAGTAGAAAGTAAAAAATGGAGTCGAGGTATATTTTCAACACTTTTCTTCAGGATACCACTGATTCATCCGCAGCGTTTTTTAACCAGAACTGTTTCTGCTGTCAGGTGGATGTGGAGTCCTGCCATGCTTATCTTGTATGCTGCAGTCTGGTGTGTTTCGCTTCTCTTAACGATCAATCGCTGGGATAGCTTTCTGGCAACGTTTCCTCAATTTTTTACTTCAAAGGGAATTGCGACGTATGCTGTTATTATGGCGTGTATAAAAGCGGTTCATGAATTTTCTCACGCGTATATCGCCACGTCATTTGGGGTCAGGGTTCCTGTGATGGGAATCGCATTTTATATGTTTTGTCCCATCCCTTATTGTAATGTCACAGACGCCTGGAGATTATCGAGCCGCAAAAAAAGGCTTGCGATCAGCCTTGCCGGTGTTGGCGCAGAGCTTGCTATCGGCGGGATTGCAATGTTGTGCTGGCATTTTTCCGAAGATGTGTTCATGCGGTCGATCTGTTTTGTTATCTCAACGGCTGTGATTTTGTCGACACTGCTAATCAACTTAAACCCGGCAATGCGTTATGACGGCTATTACGTTCTTTCTGATCTTTGGCATGTCGATAATCTTCAACCGCGTGGGTTTGCATGGGCGAAGTGGTGGTTTCGACGTTTGTGGAGCGGCTGGCCAATTCCTGTTCCACAAGAGGGGTTGCCTAAACGCCACACCATTTTCCTTGCACTTTATGGACTCGGGGTATGGATTTACCGCCTTGGTTTTTATACCGGGATTGCACTTTTGCTCTATACATATTTTCGGCCTGCGAAATTGGCTGCGGCAGTGATTTTTTGTATCTCAACAACGATGTTTCTTGTAATGCCTTTGGTGCGGGAGATTGTACAAATGAAACAATTCGCTGAGACTTATGGCCGCTCGGCACGCTTGTTGGTTCTGAGCGTTTTTCTGATCAGCGGATTGATTTGGCTGTTTTGTTTCTCTCCGGCAAGAATATCGATTGCTGCGTATACTGAGCCTGATAGTTTTCAGGTCGTTAGTGTTCCGTATCCCGGTGTTTTGATGACATCGCCGCTGCGTCGTGGTCAAGAAGTGAAAACAGATCAGATCCTTGCTACAGTGGATGTCTCCATTTTGGATCGTGATCTGGCTATAAATCAGCAAGATATTCTCCGGTGCCAGTGGCAGGTAGACCATACGGAAACATCCAACAAAAAATCCGCAGAGCGTGAACGTGCGCGCCTGGAGCTGTCGCGTGCTGAAGCTGTACGGGAATCGTTACTTGGCCGGAAGGCTCAAACGGTTATACGGGCATCGATGGATGGCTGTATTCTTGAGGCTGATCCTTACCTGAGTAAGGGGATTTCTATTCCCGGACACGCGACGCTTGCTGTCGTTGCTGCACAATCGTCTCAGTTGATAACCGGTTTTCTTCCTGAGTCTGCGGTCTCCGGCGTAAACGAATCAGACGGCTGTCTGTTCTATCCTAAAGGCCAAGAGCCGGTTGCGTGTACTGTAAAACGGATCAGTCCTGTTCGCGAGCAAACCCTTGACTATGCTCCGCTTGCTTCGGTATATGGCGGTTCTATCCCAGTTACACAGGAAAAAAGTAAACGACTGCTGATTCACGGGACTTTTTACCGAATTGAGCTTGTGCCGAAGCATCCTATCGCCGCAGGGATTACCGGAACGGTTTGGCTAACGCTGAGTACGCGCAGCCGTCTGAACTTGTTCTGGGATCGAATCACTTCAACCTTATATCATGAAAGCGGTTTTTAATTCGCAGCAAAGAATACTGCCAACGTTAGATTCACTCTTGCGAAACTAATGAAAACGAGTTACTTTATACATGGTCATATTCTTCGTCGCACATATCGGGGCTGTGCGAACATGTATGTTTTGGGAGTGGATCATATGAAACTCTGGATTATCCGGCATGCAGATGCAGAACCTACCTCGTCAAGTGATTTTGAGCGTAGATTAACCCCAAAAGGGATTAAGCAGGCAAAAAAACTGGGTGGTTTCCTTGAGCTCATGGGGGTCAACGGCCCACTATTCAGCAGCCCCTATTTTCGTGCGCATCAAACTGCGGAGATTATCCATTCCCATATCAAATCTCCCCATGGCGTTATTGAAGATAAAACACTTGGGTGCGGAATGGCTCCGGACGAAATCGGCCCGCTGGTTACTGCTGCTGCAGATGCTGAACATATGTTGATTGTCGGCCATGAACCAGATCTTTCTCGTTTGATCTGTTGGTTGATCGGTTCTGATAACGGTATCGTCATGAAAAAATGTTCGTGTGCCTTGCTCATGCTGGATGCACCTGCGTTTGCAGGTGCGGAAATGATCGCGCTGATGCCGCCTAAAATGATTCCAGAATCCTGAATAGATGACAACGCATCAATCTCGCTTACTTTCACTGAGAGGATAGTCCATGGTCCGGATTTATGATGATCAATCCCATTCGATCGGCAATACCCCACTTGTCCGTCTTAATAAAGTGATAGACGGCGGTTCTGCAACGATTCTAGCGAAGGTAGAGTCGCGCAATCCCGCATTCTCAGTCAAGTGCCGGATCGGTGCGAATATGATCTGGGATGCAGAGAAGAAAGGCATCTTGCGGCAGGGCTCAGAAATTATCGAACCTACAAGCGGTAATACCGGTATTGCGCTGGCTTACGTTAGTGCTGCTCGTGGTTATAAGTTGACGCTGACGATGCCGGACACGATGAGTATTGAGCGTCGTCGAGTTCTTGCCGCTCTTGGTGCGACCATCCTTTTAACTCCAGGTTCTGAGGGAATGGGCGGGGCGATTAAAAAGGCTGAGCAGATGGCAAAGGGTCATCCTGAGCGCTTCTGGATTCCGCAACAGTTTCGTAACCCAGCCAACCCTGCCATTCATGAAAAAACGACCGGCCCTGAAATCTGGTTGGATACAGACGGTGCGGTTGATGTTCTTGTTGCCGGAGTCGGCACCGGTGGAACGATCTGTGGTACGAGCCGATTTATTAAACATACTCGCGGAAAGGCCATTACTGCCGTTGCGGTTGAACCGGCAACAAGCCCTGTGATTACGCAGCACCTGGCAGGTGAACCACTGAAGCCTGGGCCGCATAAGATCCAGGGGATTGGCGCTGGATTTATTCCTGAGACGTTGGATCTGTCTTTAATTGACCGTGTCGAAACCGTTACAGATGACGATGCTATCGAGATGGCTCGGCGTCTTGCCAAAGAAGAGGGTATTCTTTGCGGGATTTCTTCAGGCGCAGCAACGGCAGCCGCTGTGAGACTTGGAAAATTGCCTGAGTTCAAAGGCAAGACGATTGTCGTAATTCTTCCTGATTTGGGTGAGCGCTATCTGTCGACGGTTTTGTTTGATGGTATCGGTTCTTGATGGTTTGAATGTTGTAGCCGTTTATTGGCGGAGATGAAATGCCTTCTTTTGAAGTCGTTGATGGGCCGGATACCGGTCGCTTTTTCATGATTCGCGGCAATTCTTCTGTTATCGGTCGGGATCCGAATGCAGACGTGCGTCTCGAAGATGGACGGATCAGTCGCTATCATGTCGAAATCCGGCTTGATGGTGACGACGGTTATTCGCTTCGTGATATGGGTTCAAGTAACGGTACACTATTAAATGATTCTCCTGTTCTTGATTGGACAAAGCTCAGCCATGGAGATCATGTAAAATTGGGCAATACTAACTTGCTTTTCGAGTCCAATACGGCTGAGCTTGAGGACGATGATGATTCTGAAACAGACGATACGATCGTCCAGTCGCTTGATACCTGTCAGATGCCTCTTCTTGCTGGTGCGGGGGAAACGGATGATCCTGCAGCTTTACGTTTTTTGCTTGAGCTGACCAGAACCGCAGATGAAACAGAAAAGATTGAAACGCTTGCGCAGGTGTTAGCTGAAGGCTTGACAACGGCAGTAAAAGCAGATCGCGTGATGCTGTTTATTGGTCGTGATCAGACGATGAAGCCGGTGTTGTGGGATATGCCTCGTCATATGCAGACGATGTACCGGCAACCGGTTTCATTCTCAGTTGTTTCCCAGGTCGTGCGCGAGCGTGTTGCCGTTATGTCTAGGCTTGGTGAAGACGATCGTTTTCGCGGTGCTGCAAGTGTCGCAACGGGGCGAATTACCTCGGCAATCTGTGTTCCCCTTGGTTCGGATGACGAGCTTCTTGGCGCATTGTATCTGGATCGTCTTGGTGGAGCTCCTGCATTTTCAGCGTCTGATCTTGAGCTCGCAACAGCTGCTGGGCTGCAGTGTAAAATGGCGCTGCAGAATATCCGCCGACTCGAAGAACTCCGAGCCAGCCGTGACCGGTTGGAGGTTGAGCTTTCTGGACCGTCCGGCTTTATTGGTGATGCCTCATCACTCAAACCTGTTTATGATTTTCTGAACAAGGCTGCGCCGACCGATGCCGGAGTGCTGATTCTTGGCGAAAGCGGAACTGGTAAGGAGCTCATTGCACGAGCGATTCACAAGCAAAGCCCGCGCGTTGACCGTCCGTTTGTGATTGTCAATTGCGCGGCTTTAGCTGAGAACCTAGCGGAGGCCGAGTTGTTTGGTCATGAACGTGGCGCATTCACCGGAGCGGACAAATCACGTCCGGGACGGTTTCTTGCTGCTGATGGCGGTACTATTTTTCTGGATGAAATCGGTGAGCTTCCGGAGCCGATTCAGGCAAAGCTGCTTCGCGTTCTGGAGAGCGGTGAAATTACGCCTGTGGGGGAAGCCGGTGTTCGCACGATTAATGTTCGCGTAATTGCAGCGACTAACAGGGATCTTGCCAAGGAAGTCGATGCAGGACGGTTCCGGCGTGACTTGTATTACCGTCTTAATATCCTTGCAGTAAAATTACCGCCACTGCGGGAAAGAGCAGAGGATGCGGTTCATCTTCTTGAACACTTTGTTTCGTTTTTCAGTCAACGCTGTGGAAGGCCTGCACCGAAAATCACAGATGCCGTCCGTCGGCATTTTCTGGCGTACACATGGCCAGGAAATGTCCGTGAACTCAGGAATGCGGTTGAGCGTATGGTCATTCTTGCGCAGGCGGACACATTGTCGGAAAAAGATCTTCCTCTTGAAATCGCAGGAAAAACGAGTGATGGGCTTGCTGGGATTGGCGGGTTGCGGCCTCTTGAGGATGTAACCCGTGACCATATTCTTGCCGTACTTGATGGGGTCAGTGGGAATAAAAAACGTGCGGCAGAAATCCTTCAGATTGACCGATCGACGCTGTATGCAAAACTGAAGTCATATGGTGTCGATGAAGGTTGATGTCGAGGAATCCTGCTGGGGACCGGAAGTCAGATAGGACTACATGCGAATTCAACATGTCATTACGCGGCTGATTATCGGCGGCGCTCAGGAAAATACATTGCTCTCCGTTCAGGGACAATCTGCTCTTGGTCATCAGGTCCAGCTTGTGTGTGGGCCGACGATAGGTCCGGAGGGGACTCTCGTTCCTGAAGCTCTGGCGAGCGGTGTTGATTACCTCGAAATTCCCTCTCTTGTCCGTCAGCTTTCTCCAGTCAAAGAGATTCAGGCTTACTTTTCCCTGAGAAAAGCAATCCGGAATTACAAGCCGGATGTTGTTCATACGCACTCTTCTAAGGCTGGGATTCTTGCACGGCTTGCGGCGTGGCATGAGCGTGTGCCGATTGTGGTTCACACGATTCATGGCTTGCCGTTTCATCCGTATCAATCAGCCGTTGCACGGCGTGGATATATCGCAGCGGAAACAATGGCGGCCAAATGCTGCCATCATATTGCCTGTGTTGCCGATGCGATGACAGAAAAAGCCGTTGCAGCAGGCGTAGCGCCGCCGGAAAAATTTACTACTGTTTACAGTGGGATGAAGACTGAACCGTTTCTCCATTTCGAGGGTGATCGAGACGAACTTCGTTCAAAATGGGGCTTCACACCGAACGATATCGTCATTGGGAAAATCGCCCGTCTTTTTGAACTGAAGGGGCATGAGTATTTATTCGATGCATTTTTGCGTGTGAAGGACGATTATCCAACGTTGAAACTTTTTCTTGTCGGTGGCGGTTTGTATGAGCCGGATTTCAGATTGTGGGCAAAAGAGCACAATCTTGAGAACCGAGTAATCTTTGCGGGGCTTGTACCTCATGAGCATGTCGCTAGTGCCATCCATGCAATGGATCTGGTATGCCATTGTTCTTTGCGCGAAGGTCTGGCGCGTGTTCTGCCGCAGGCGCTTCTGGCTGGAAAACCTACGATCAGCTTTGATATTGACGGGGCAAAAGAAGTGATTCGGAATGGCGAGACAGGTTGGCTGATCCGACCCAAAGATGTTGACGGATTGACGACCGCCATTGCCGAGGTACTCTCTGCCCCAGACCATGCGCAGAAACTGGCGGAGCAGGGCAGGCTGTGGTGCGCAGACCGCTTCAGTGACATGACGATGTGCAAACGGCTGCTTGAACTATATGAATCGTTGTTGCCAAAATCATGAGTACAACCTTTATGCTCATTTAAAACGCAGGAGAAAAATTGTGAAAACCTTCCGAATTCAGACAACGGTGCGGAACCAACTCGTCGATATTACCGCACAGGTTTCTGATGCCTTGAAGCAATCTGGGATCGCTGAAGGTGTGATAACTGTCTTTTGTCCGCATACGACTGCTGCGATTACGATTAATGAAAACGCAGATCCAGATGTCTGCCGCGACTGGGTTGAAAATCTGAACCGTCTGGTTCCTGCCGGTCAGCCTTATTATCGACACGGCGAGGGTAATTCAGATAGCCATGTTAAGAGCTCTATTGTGGGGGTGAGTGAACAGATAATCGTTGAGGATGGAATACTAGTGTTGGGGACTTGGCAGAGCATTTATTTTGCTGAGTTTGACGGCCCTCGAACACGTTCGATTCATGTTGTTATAATGGGAAAATAACCGGACTTCAATCTCGTATCGTTATTATTTATGGAAAATGGGTGAAAATAGTTAGCGAAAAGCGGATCTTGATGAACCTTCGCGCGGACAAAGCTGGCATGTTTGAGAATTGTCTTGGGGTATGATCTCTGTAACTGTATGGTAATAAGTGTGTTGTACGTATGGCCTGCATTTGCGTTAGTCGAGGCTGTATCGAAGTAAAAAAATGTGTCCCAACGGTAGATTCTGCTGGTAATCTGCAGTATTCCCGCTATAATGTTTAATTCTTTACGAGTGTTTGTGTAGTAGGTACATGTGGAGATCAAATACCATGCAAGCTGTTATGAAAACCGGTGGCCAACAGTTCACCATCAATGAAGGCGACGAGATTCTGGTGAATCTGCTGGACAACGCCGAAGTGGGTTCTGAAATTACGTTTAACGATGTCCTGCTGGTTGTGGATGGCGATAATACCGTCATCGGCACACCTGTTGTTGACGGCGCTTCAATTACCGCGACTGTTCTTGAAGAGGTCAAGGGTCCGAAAACCCGTTGTGTCTTCTTCCGTCGCCGTAAGGATAGCCGCACTGCAAAAGGTCATCGTCAACGCTATCTGAAGGTTAAGATCACCGGAATCAAGAACTGATATCCCCGGTGGACCAGTGCAATTATTGCATGGTCTTATAAGATGACGACAGGAGAAGATCATGGCACATAAAGTCGGTAAAGGTTCAACCCGCAACGGTCGCGATTCAAACCCGCAGTTCCGTGGCATTAAAAAATACGGTGGTGAACGTGTTATTCCGGGCAATATCATTGTCCGTCAGGTTGGTAACAAGTTCCACGCTGGTCGCAACGTCGGCCAAGGCAAGGATTTTACCCTCTTTGCTCTGTCTGAAGGCGTTGTTGAATTTCAGAAAAGCACTCGCCGCGTTCATGTTGTTCCGGCACTGGACGCTGCAAACTGAAATTCATATCTATACTTGAATGATAAACGGTGTCTGCCTTGTGCAGACACCGTTTATTTATTGATTCCCTGTATGTTGCCGTTCGCAGGAGCGTTCTTCAGAAGGCATTCATTTTTCAACCCGATCGATATATTCAGAAATGATTTCAGCCCACATCTTCCCGTGCTTTTGCAGACCTTTCACGCTCAGATGGATTCCGTCCCGATAGTCACCTTGCAGTTGATCCGTGTCAGGTCCGGAAAATGCGAAACCCATATCACAGACTTTTTGCTGGGCGTCACGAATGTGGTCGAAGTGTGTTTCTTTCGGATTGTGGTAGGATGTTCGGGCGACAAACCATGGAAAATACCAACCTGCGACATTGCGAGATGCGTTAATTATCGTCGTAAGCTGATCAAAATATTCTTCCCCACTTCCTCGCGCGTTGCTTTCTCCCTGATGCCACAACAGTGCGCGAAAACCTTGTATACCGAGTTGGTTGATTCTGTTCATGGTCCAGCAAAAGCCTAGCGATCCCGGTCGCCAGTTGCTGACCGGCGCACCTCCACGTCCGGTGACAGCAACACCAACAGGGACATGCTCAAGTTGATAAAGTGCGTCACCAAATGACGGCCAGAAGCTCCCCCAACGGGAGTTGTCACACGTTCCAGGTTGTGGGTCATTGGCTAGCTGCCAGTGTTCTCCGCTAAATGCCGCGACCATTTCTGTTTCTGTTTTTGTTGGTGCCTGTCCGTAGTTTGTCGAATTGGATTGTCCGCAGCCGACAAAGACTTCCCCTATACCAAAATGTTTGATTGATTCGCAAAATATTGTTTTTTCTGCGAGTATCCCTTTGAGTTCAAGTGTATACCATCCGCCGGCAGGCAGATCGATTGATTGTGTGAAACCATCATTTAGAGTTAGGAGGGCGATGTCTTTCCAGCCTGAATCATATGATCCGTCTATGCTGTTTCCCGTGATGTGGTATGCAAGTGTTTCACATTCTGCGGTAAGATGGCCGCTGAGAAATATCGTGCCGTTCTTTCGATTCGAGCGTTGAAAAACCTGATAGTCCGATGGACTGAATATGGTTATCGCGTTGCTTTGTAGCGCCGGTTTGGGGGCGAGCCATATTGACGGGCCGGTACCTCGGCCAGGTACGGCAGTTGTTACGGATGAAACTTCTTGCTGTTGCTCTGGCGTAGAAATGCCTCCTGAGATCATAAGTGACTTGGATTCTTTCGGAGCAAGAAGTGTTTCAACCACCTGAAATTGCCCTATCCGACTGTTCTGAGTCAGTGCGATAAGTGCACCGGGTCCCCATATTTCTGTTGTTCCACGAATTGACATGATTCGGTCATTCCAGAACCAGTTGGTGTTTTGCCAGCGTGCAATTTTTGGCGTCGCTTCAGGATTTCCTCCCTCAGGGCAAACGGCAACAACAGAGGGATTCAATAACCAAAAATATTGCAGAGGTTGATCTGTTTTGTTCGTTAGGTTGATAATGAAATTAGATCTGTCAATACCATAACTAACATATGCTTTTTTGTTTTGTGCGACAAGTTCTGTGTTGGAGACAATCGCAATTGAATCAAGCGCTAGAGGGTTATTTTGATAAAAGAAGCCGCCACGTGAGCCTCCATTTCCGTGTTCTATCGGGAGGCCAAAACCGTATTTAATTAAACTTGGGATATGAACTCGCGCTTCTCCTGGTTTGAAAAATCGAAATGATTCTATACAACCGTCTGACGCAAGAACGACTTCAATTGCTTTTCCCTCAAGATAATATTTCCCATTTTCTTGTTTCCATTCTGCGTCAGACAACTCGAATTGGTCAAAAGCAGATGCAGTCGTTAATCCGAATATTAGGCTAAGAAATATTGACAAGCACATGGAACATCGTTTTAACATAATAAGCCCTCCATATATCATATATACCAAATAGGCGTGGATGAGCAAATTTAAATTTCTTAGAATATAAAACATGTACATAAATAATTTATTGGTAATGCGTTATGGTATATTGTGTTCATTGATTTTTGAGGTGTCATCTTCGGAAAATTAATGATATTGAAACAGATAATCAATCACATCCTGATAATGATCCGGAAAATGATTTCATAATATGTAAGTTTAGATCGGTGCGATAAGCCCCCCCTAACGGCTTTCAGCTGGTTCCACCTACGGGTCCGAACCAACACAACGAAAGCCGACCCCTCGCGCCTTCTCGTCGATTTTGACGGGAAGGTTGTTTCTTTAAAAAAGGCGATTCAACCTGAAGCTGACGATGGCATTTTCACTTGACGGTGTGAAAATTACTTGAACGTAAAGCCTTTGTGCGATTGGCAAGCAGCAGCCAGTTTTTCCTTGATTGTCGGGCATAAGCCAACAAATTGCGCTCCTATTTTCCAGCCTTTTCCTTGCTGCGTGCAGTTTGCGATACGGATGGGAAATGAGGTGTTTTCGGCAACCTGCAGTTTGGAGGTGATATCATTAGATTCTAATAACAGATATGAATTTTCCTGCATGGGAAATGAAGACTTGAACGCGCAGCCTGTGGCGGAAATATCGAGCAGAACTAGATCTGCGCTGCATTCCAAGTCGAGTCCGGTCGGTTGCATCCGTTCCTGAAGTTGATCCTGACAACGCTCCAGAATGGTGTTGATTTTTAACATCAAGCGACCAATTTGGTAAGGTTTGACAATAAAGTCACTGGCACCAGATGAGACGGCTTCAATAATCTCAGCTTTTCCGCTTGTGTCCGAAAGGATTACCGCAGGTATATTGTTTTGTTGTTGGCGAAGCTTTTTTAGAAGCGTAATTGCGTCCACGCCCGGTAGATTCTTGTAGAGTAAAAGAAGTGCAATATCCGGGTGTTGAGTAACCAGAATCATTACTTCTGCACCATTTTGGGCCGGGAGCGGATCATATCCCAATTGTTTCAAAACGGCACATAATGATTGGCCTTGATCTGTATCGCTTTCGGCAACAAGTAGTTTTAACGGTTTCTCATCCTGTATCATCTTCTGATTCCATGCGGTCGCATCGCTTAACCTTGTGAATATATCACCGTTAGCAAAGTTGACCTGAAAGTTTCCGGCCTGAAACGAGATGAAGATGCAGGTGGAAAACCATTTGTCCCGCATCGCTTCCGCAGTTGATGACTGTACGGTAATGATCAAGTTTTTGTTGACGAGCGATTTCTGTCGTTACTGCAAGAAGGCGGCCAAGTAACCCCTCATCATTCGGCCCATAATCACTGAGCATTTCACGATGCTCTTTCGGAATTACGAGGATATGAACCGGGGCTTGCGGGTTAATGTCATTGAATGCCAGAAACTCATCATCTTCATAAACTTTCGTGCATGGCAATTCCCCGGAGATGATTTTACAGAAAATACAGTCCATTTAGTCCCCTTTAAATGTATTTGTTAAATATTTGTTGATCAACGATGCTGTTGTTGAAAATGTAGAGTAGTTGTATCTGAACATTAAAATCCGGGGAGATGTTCTTCAATCCTTGAAATCTGAATGGCAACATCCGGTGCTCCGTCATACCTCCGCGCCCATTCCAGAAGACGACGGTAGTGATCAATCATCGTCGTGGATTGTCCATGGCCCGCATGTGACCGGCTCAATACTTGTTGAACTGCTTTTTCCAGTCCGAAATCAATTTCCGCATGTTCTAGGCGCAACGCCCAGAGAAGACGCTGGTATGACGATTCTCCGGCCGATTGTACCGCGCCAAAGACGATATCTCGGAACGGTTCTGGTTTCAGATCCTCAAGTGGTAACTCCGGGATTGGCTTTAGCCGCAATCCCTCGGATACACAGTGGGCATGTCCTAGCTCTTCATCGAACATGATATGCCAAAGTTCAAATTCTTCGCCTTCTGAATAGCGCATGAATGTGGCGTAAACCTGAGCCGCCTGCAATTGGGTCGTCAAGACATCTGCAACCTGAATATTCTTTTTTGAATCTGGAGACATAATATTATTTCCCGATACCAACGAACTTGCCCGTTACTTTATTATAAGTGATAACCATCCCTAACAAAATATTTTGCAGAAAATGGATGGCGGCGTCAACTGGCAATATTGAGAATGCAGACGAAGATGTCGCGTGATGGATCAGAGCAATTCAGCCGACCAAACCGTGAACTCAGTGCCGTCGTCTTCGATTAAGATCAATTGCCCGTCCGTTCCATAGCGGTCAAAAACGCCATGTTTTTTGTCGGGAGAGTGGCGTAAGCGAACTACTGCACCACGCTGATAAAGACCGGACGTTTCCCAGTTCACTCGGACGGAATCAAATCCCTGATTGCACCATTTCTGATAGAGCGGGAAAAATTCTTTCAGAAAAATATCTAGTGCGGTTTCGATTGAATCAGGTTTGCCTGTTAGCATAAAGATTGATGTCGCAGGAGGTTGCACGAGTATCGAGTCCTGTTCTGTCATTCCGACGTTCAGTCCAATGCCGAGTATAATTGCATTATTTGCTGATACGGAAATCACTTCTGTAAGGATTCCGGCGATCTTTTTACCCGCTACAAGAACGTCATTTGGCCATTTCACTGTTGCGTTGATTGAATAAACGTCACTAAGCATATTCTGAAGCGCAACCGCAGCCACCATAGGAAGGGAGGGGACAAAGTTCTGAGGAACGTTAACGGGCAGTATTATGGAAAAAGCCAAGTCTTTGCCTGTGGATGTATGCCATTTTCTGCCTTGCCTTCCATGACCTTTGAGCTGCTCTCTGGCTGCAATAACAATATTACTTGCATCGGGATGCATCTGCAGGACTCGCCGGGATTCTTCCTGTGTAGAATCAAGTTGGTCAAACCATTGAACATCGATATTCATGAAGATATTTGATCTCTTTTTCTTAATGGAATGGATGTGCTTGATATAGAAAAAACTCC
>QKHZ01000043.1 GCA_003249795.1 bacterium
CTGAGCGAGACATGACATTGATATTCAGAACGGAAATCCTAATCAGGAAAGGTGCTAAATGCAAGCAGGCAAGATGGATCTGTTAAAATAAAATCAAAAGAGTTTTTGACGACGTCTTGATTTTTCACACTACTTTTCCATATAATTCTATATAATTTGTAAATTGCACGCGCGTGTACCGCGAAGCTACACGCCTGTATTCAATTGTACGATCAATACCAAAGGAGATCATGTGCGCAGAACCACGAATATTCTTGCTTGCGGATGCCTGATGGCACTGACAGCGGTAACAGGTTGTCAATGGAACTCTCCGCGCACATGGCCCGGAGTTTCGATGGTAGTAGGTGACTCGGATGCAAAGGCCGAACCTTCGGGCGCCTCAGCACAAAAGCCTGCTCAAGCCGAACCTCAGAAAAAATTAACGACAAATGATGCATCCCCTCTGAGCGTATCTGAAGAACAGCGATTCAATGAGGCGATGCAACTTGTGAAACAGCAGCGCCTGCAGGAAGCAAAAACGATCCTGATTGAGCTTGTACACGGCGGTTCTCACAATGCAGACGTTTTCCGCTGGCTTGGCGATGTCCACTACAACCTGATGGAGCTTCCTGAGGCGATGGAGGCATACAAACAAGCCCGCAATTTAAATCCCGGCGATTATTTTGCCATGCGCGGACTTGGACTTTCCAGTCTTCACTATGGGCACCAGCTGCACAAAGCAAAGAAACAGGAAGATGCACATAATTACTATCGCAATGCACTTGAACTACTGCAACAATGCCTGCGCTCCTATCCTGGTGATTTAGAGGCGATGTATGGCCGCGCCATGGCAGCAGAAGGAGCAAGCCGTCTGCTCTATGTCAATGCCTTGACCAAACTCAGCCAAAGCGGTCAAGCAGAAGCCGAGCCTCCGGCACGAAACTGTCTTGAAGTCATAGACGAAGGCATCAGCGCTGCCAACTTCCGTATCCAGAAGAAAACAAATGAAGTCGGTCCGCGCCTGCTTAGCGGTGGTTTATATTTGCGCCGCGCCTGCCTTTTGAAGAAATTTGGCCGGAATGAAGACGCCGTTTCCGACATCCAGAATGCAATCCAAACGTACGAATCCATTCTGCAGGGATCAGGCGGCCAACCCGGTGTTGATCCGAACAATGCGATGGCGATGCAGCAGTTGAAACAGTGCAGAAGCTACCTTTCACAATGGCAATCCGGTAACTGACTGGGCCGCCCAGCTTCTGAAAAGGCACACGAGACATGCTATATATTATTCAAAAGCCTGCTTTATTTGGCACAGACAACATGCCGATTCCCGGCCAGTGCGAACTTCACACAATGGGGTGGCGACTTTATCATGTCGACCACGGCAGCATGACCTTATTATTTGAAAACTCGTACTATGTCTGCCGCCAAATGCAGCAGGAGTGCTCGGGGCATGACTTCACTGATGCAAAAAAAATTGTCGCCCGTCTGGCACAGGAGCTTACGTCAAACACAGCAGAAGACACGGTAAGAATGGGGGCACTACCAGCTGACCAGCCCGAGCAGATGCCCCAATAAGTCCGAATCTTCCCGAAATCACGAAAACCATTGTGGCATCCCTGCCAAATGGGTGTATACTTCCCCCAACAATACGAAATAAACATGAGGATCACCAGTCTCTCACAATCCGGCAACCAGTCAAAAATGAAACGGCTTTTCCAATGACACAGAATCAAACACTACAATGCGGAATTATTGGATGCGGCGTCATCGCCCCGGCCCATATTGAGAGTCTAATCAGGCTTGCTGACGTCAAGATCACATGGCTGTGCGACCTTATCAAAGAGAAAGCCGAAAGCCTCAACAAAAAATACGACCTGAACGCACAACTCACCGCCAATGCGCATGAAGTGTTTACGTGCGATGACGTTGATCTTGTCTGCATCTGCACCGATCACGCCAGCCACGCTCCGCTTGTGATCGCCGCTTTGGATTCCGGCAAACATGTCATCTGTGAAAAAGCACTTTCTGCCGACTCGGCTGGCCTCGGGGCGATGATGTCTGCGCACATCCGCAGCCCTGAGCTCGTATTTTCAGGTATCTTTCAGCACAGGTTCGACAGAAATGCCCGGATTCTCAAACAGGCTGTTGACGATGGCGCATTCGGTACAATTCTAACGGCAAGCAGCCATGCACGTTGCCTACGGACAAACGAATATTATCAGGCAGACGCATGGCGCGGAACTTGGGCGCACGAAGGCGGCTCTGTCCTGATCAATCAGGCGATCCACTTTATCGACCTATTACAGTGGATCATGGGTGGCGTGCAATCGCTGACCGCAACTCATGCCAACCTGAACCATCAGAACATCATCGAAACAGAAGACACCGCAGTCGCCTGCCTTCGCTTCCGAAACGGCGCTCTCGGCACATTTGAAGCGACCAGCGCCAGCCATCTGGGGTGGGAGAATACCATTCTGATTCATGGGACAGAGGGCTCAATCGAGTACCGGGATGAAAAAATCATCAAGCTTGTATTTTCTTCGGAAGAACTCACAGCAAAATATTCAGACGCTTTTTCAGAAGAAACGAAAGCCAAAGAGATAGAAGCAGGCAAAATTTATTATGGCTCCAGCCACCCTGCTCAAATCGAAGATGTTGTTAACGCCATCCGTGAAAACAGGCAGCCGTTTGTGCCTGCAGAATCCGCTCGGAGCGCTGTTGACATTGTGCTTGGGATTTACGAATCACATAAATCCGGCAAATGGGTCGACATGCCGCCACCTGCTCCGATACCGTCAGCCTGTTCATGCCAATGCGGCTGCAATAGCAAGGGATAACTGACGTACACCAGGAAAACTGTCCTTTTCCGAAGAAATGTTGACGCGCCTCTTTATATCTTGTTGCCCATGTCCATCAAAACGCATATTATATATGCAGGAGAAGCCATGAGCCCAGACGCAGAGCCATCCCTTTCGCCTGAAAATGCAAGCAGCCTGATTGTATTACTTCGTAAACTGGCTACATCACAAAGTGATTCGGAACGCAAGACAATTTGCGAATCGCTCCATGAACTAACCGACTACAACGGCAAATGCATCGGCGACTGGATGAACTGGCTACTCCACGACTGCATCGGCATCTGTGACCCGCTTTCTTCCCTGCAACACCACGCAGACCATAACGGCGAACCGATTCAAGACGCTCAGTTCTTTGACAAGCCCGAATACAACTGGTGCGCGCTTGAGAGGATCACGTCACCTGACGACATGCAGAAACTCCGTGAACTGTACGCCGACTTTGAAACCCCGATCCCGACCGACTGCGCCGGCCCATTTTCATTCAGACGCCTCTGCCAAGCAGACGACAGTGAAATTGCATTTTTCAGAGGTAAATCGATCAGCGATGCCCTTTTTTGTGAAGAAACAACGCCAGAGCGTCTCAAGTTGCTGAAAGAATATGGAAAAATGATGATGATGCCCGTGTTCCCTGCCAGTACCCAACGAGCGGGCGCGATCCTGTATGCTGCAGCAATTGCTCAAGCCTTGGTCCGTTTTGAGCGAAAAATCACTAGTCTTTCCCCAAAAGATATTGCTGACAGCCTGCCCGGACTTCTTCAGCGGAATTATATTGTCGACAAATTCCTCAATCTTTTCCGCGAGGCTCTCGGGCGCTGCAGCTAATCGCAATATCCCTCGACTGCAGACAAACCTCGAACAATTAGAAAATTATGCTTGACTTGTCTGCTTCTGGTGGCTATTTATAAATTATCAATATTAACAGGAAGAAGAGATGACCTCTTTTAAGTCAAATGTAGTAGTGCTCGTAACGGTACACACCGTAGTAAGCGGTGTAGTACTGGTAGGATTATGATCCGGGCGCGGGCATTTTGACGAAACGAAGTTAAAAGTCCAAAGATCCCGGAAGAAATTTCCGGGATCTTTTTTTACGTAATGACGATAATAAGAAATCCCGTAATGCACACAACAAACAGATTTTAAGACCGGTTGCGGTTTAAGATTAACTAGATTGGGAGAACAAAAATGAAAGGTACGAAACTCTTCGTCGAGTCTCTGCTTAACGAGAACGTCGACGTCGTCTTCGGATATCCCGGTGGCGCACTGATTCCACTGTTTGATGAGCTTGTCGACTGCAAAAAGATCCGCTTCATTCTACCCCGCCACGAACAAGGCGGAGCTCACGCAGCTGACGGTTACGCACGCGTTACCGGCAAACCCGGTGTTGTCATCGCAACCAGCGGCCCTGGTGCAACAAACCTCGTTACAGGGATTGCAAATGCATATATGGACTCGATTCCGATGGTTGCGTTTACAGGTCAGGTCAAAACAAACCTGATCGGTAATGACGCGTTTCAGGAAGTTGATCTGACAGGAATTACGCGCTCAATCTGCAAGCATAACTATCTGGTTAAAAATCCAGAAGAGATGCCTGAGATCATCAAGGAAGCGTTTCATCTGGCGACAACGGGGCGTCCGGGACCGGTCGTGATCGATCTTCCCGTCAATGTCACCACAGCCGATATCAAAGCAAAGATCCCGAAAACGGTCAACCTGCCGGGGTACAAGCCGAATATGGAAGGCAACCCGAAACAGGTTGCCAAAGCGGCTGAGATGATTAATGAGGCGGAGCGTCCGGTTCTTTATATCGGCGGCGGGATCATCAGCAGTGGTTGCTGCGACCAGATCAAGACGCTGGCGGAAAAAGGCAACTTGCCGGTGACTCCGACAATGATGGGGCTTGGGGCGTTTCCGGATACGCACAAACTCTCGCTCAATATGCTGGGGATGCATGGCACCGCGTACGCAAACTACGCTGTCACCCATTGCGATTTGCTGATTGCAGTCGGAGCCCGTTTTGATGACCGTGTTACTGGCAAGATCGAAGAGTTTGCACCGGACGCAAAGATCATCCATATTGATATCGACCCAACGTCGGTCAGCAAAAACGTTCCGGTTGACGTTCCGCTTGTCGGTGATGCCGGACGAATTCTGAAACAGCTGATCCCGCAGGTGAAAAGTCAGCCACGCAAAGCATGGCTAGCACAGATTGACCAGTGGAAGAAAGACTTCCCGCTCAAATATGATGAAAAGGGTCTGAAGCCTCAGTTTGTCCTTGAAACGTTATATGATCAGACAAAGTCGAAGAAGACGATCATCTGCACCGAAGTCGGTCAGCACCAGATGTGGTCAGCGCTGTTTTATAAATTCACAAAGCCGCGCACATGGGTCAGCTCCGGCGGACTAGGCACAATGGGCTTTGGACTTCCGGCGTCAATGGGTGCGCAGATTGGCAAACCCGATCACCTCGTGTTCAACATCGCAGGCGACGGGTCGATCCAGATGAATATCCAGGAACTGGCAACAATCAAGAACAATAATCTGCCAGTTAAAATCATCATCCTGAACAATCATTACCTCGGGATGGTTCGCCAATGGCAGCAGTTGTTCTTCAACGGCAAGTACGCGCACACCGACCTGTGCGACAATCCGGATTTTGTCAAGATCTCGGAAGCGTATGGAATTCCGGCAATGTGCGTCGAGAAGAAGGAAGACGTTCTGGCGGCTCTCAAAAAGGCAATCGCCCACAAGGGGCCGTTCCTGCTTGATATCCGCGTCGACCGTGAAGAAAACGTTTTCCCGATGGTACCGGCAGGTGAAGCGATCAGCCGCATGATCGGTGGCATGGCTTAAGCGTTGCGTCTGGATTGGAATTTATACCATCCTTTAAGAAAGGAAACGATATGCGTCATATCATCTCCGCCACGGTTCAGAATAAACCTGGTGTACTGGCACGCGTCGCCGGATTATTCAGCGCGCGGGGGTTTAATATTGAGTCTCTTGCCGTCGGCGAAACCGAAGACCCAACCCGCTCGCGGATGACCGTTGTCGTCGGTGGTGACGAGGCGATCCTCGAACAGGTTCGCAAACAGCTTGCCAAACTGATCGACACAATCAAGGTTCAGGATTTCCAGACAACGCCGTGCGTAAAGCGTGACCTGATGCTGATCAAGATCAAGTGCCCGCCACAGAAACGCGCAGAGACGATGGAGATCATCAACGTCTTCCGCGGGCGCGTGGTCGATCTCGGAGAAAAAACAATGATGATTGAAGTCGCCGGCGAAGAAGACAAGATCGATGCCTTCGTCAACCTGATGCGTCCCTATGGTATCCTTGAAATGGTCAGGACCGGCCGGATCGCAATGGCGCGAGGCGAATAGCAGTTGATGCACCATAAAGGCTCCGCATCGTAATGCGGGGCCTTTATTTTTCCCTTTCGGATTTTGACCATGTGCAGCCTAG
Organism: bacterium; assembly: GCA_003249795.1. Classification (GTDB taxonomy): domain Bacteria; phylum Planctomycetota; class SZUA-567; order SZUA-567; family SZUA-567; genus SZUA-567. Next base: position 6,300 of record QKHZ01000043.1, read on the forward strand.
CAGGCAAACGTTTTTTCATCCAGACACTCGGGTGCAAATCCAACCAGTACGAATCGCAGGCGATCCGTGAAGCGCTCGAAGCGGATGGATTCACTGAAACGCCTGCCGTAACCGAAGCCGACCTCTGCATTATCAATACATGTTCAGTAACCTGTCGAGCTGACGCCTCATGCAGAAACCTCGTCCGCCAAATCCAGCGCAAAAATCCAGAAGCGTTTTTGATCTTAACCGGTTGCGCCGTTGATCTGAACGCACCGTGGGTTCACGAAATCGAAGGCATCGACCTGCTGATCCCCAATACAAAAAAGCATGCGCTTGCCTCAATTCTCAAGAATACAAGTTCACCCGAATTTACATACACCTGCCTCGATACAATTCCGGATGACCGTCTGAATCTCACAATCTCACGTTTCAGTGAACGCACCCGTGCATTCCTGAAAATCCAAGACGGTTGCGACAACTACTGCAGCTACTGCACGATTCCTTACGCAAGAGGAAAACCGGAAAGCAGAAATCCACACGACATTTTGAATGAAGCCAGAAAACTGATCGACAACGGGCACAAAGAAATCGTTTTTACAGGGATCAATATTGGCCAATACAAATGGCAAGGAAATACTGCACTTGCTGATGTCGCTCATCAAGTAGGAAACCTTCCGGGACTTTTGCGGTTACGCATGGGCTCGATTGAACCGCCATACGTTACCGATACGCTATTGCAATCGTTAGCACAAACGCATACATGTTGCGCACACCTGCATATCCCATTGCAAAGCGGCGACGATGAGATCCTGCAAAAAATGAATCGTCATTATTCAACCGGTAAATTTGAAGAAACCATCAACCGCGTCAGAAGCGTACTGGATCATCCGGCAATTACAACAGACATCATAGTCGGTTTTCCGTCAGAAACGGAAATCAATGCAGCGAATACCCGCTCTTTTTGCATCAGCATCGGGTTCAGCCGCTCGCACATTTTCACATACTCAAAACGTGACGGCACGCCCGCTGCAAAGTGGAAGTCGCAAGCAAGCGCAGCAGAAACCAAATCCCGTTTTCAAGAATTACTTCAGATTACGGATAAATCCGCAAACGACTTTGCCTCGTCTCTGGTCGGAATGACAGAAACTCTTTTGACCGAAGAATATGATAACGAGGATTCAGTAGGATATGGCGAAAGGTATTTGCGCATTCGGGTCAAAGGTCAAAAACTTCCACTTCGGGAGCTAACTCCTGTCAAAGTCATTGCGACACAGAACGCCGAATTACTTGCAACCCCGATTTAATCTGCAAGCACATCAAGAACCGCATCAACCTGATCCGGCAAAATCCCAAGCAACCACGCCATATCCAGAACAGTAAAACGCGAGCGCATCTGATGCGCATGCAACAAGGCCTGCCGCAACGAATCCAGTGTCTGTCCGATATGCTCGGGAAGATATGCGGCGCCTGCGTTTTTCAAACACGTCCGAATCGTTTGTGGAGTACGAAGCAAGGGCGAGCACTCCGAAACAATATTCTTGCAGACGGTTTCCGACTCGATCTTCATCAACGCAGACGGAATGCGCTCTAACTTTTTTTGAAAATGCTCTCGTACATTCGCAGACAAGCCACACCAATAATCCGCATCAACCTGATCACTGTACTGCCGCAATGCGATATTATGGTGAGTAACGACTGCAAGAACACGCCGATAAATTTCCGCGCACAAAACCGTCCCAATACCAACCTGCCGACCATGCAAATCATGCCGCGTATTGGTAATCGAACTGCGCATATCGAGGGTATGGCTAATCAAATGCTCGCCACCTGACGCTGGAGCAGAAGATCCAGCCATCGTCATCGCAGCGCCTGTCAATAAAAGCCCCTCAAAGAGAGCCGACATCGCTTCTGGTTCATGGTACAGAATCTTCTCCGGCGTATCCATATAAAGCGGTTCAATTTCAGCAATCAGATCGACTGAGCGCTGACAATAATAATCATTAAATAAAATATGATTAAGCATCCAATCTGCGGAACTCACACTTTTGGCGAGAATATCTCCTAATCCCGATGCTGTTAAAACGTGAGGAGCCTCACAGAGCACATCCGGACGCGTAAATACACCAACAGGGGGACGCGCATGAATCAATGACTTCACCCCACCAATCGTAGGCGCAACATTCGCAGAAGCATAGCCATTCATACTCGCCGCGGTTGCAAAGCATAAATACGGCAATCCCAACTCAAACGCAGCCCACTTTGTCAGGTCGCTGACGACCCCACTGCCAACCGCCACAGGCAAAGAGTTCGGTTGAATTAACTTTTTGACGTCATCTTTTGTTTCGGGATCACATGCAGGCGTCGAGGCGACCTGACAGGAACAGATATCTGGATCAGGTACCGACACAACAGAAACACTCCAGCCCGCATTCTCAAACGCCTGCATCAAATTCTTTCCGGCGACATGAAACGATCTTGCATCAGCAACAAGAGAGATTGCCCTGGACAACGTTATATTTTCGGCGACAACACGATCCGCACAAGAAAGAAGCTGCCCGGTAACATCCGGGCAGCAAAGAACGACATCAGGTTGAATCGTGTGTATTTTTCCGCAGTCACAGGAAAAAGTAGATCCGAATAAATGTATCATGGCGCCCCTGTTCAGCAAACCGATGAATGCCAACAAACCCATCTCATCCGGTAATACGGACAAGGCTATAGTTTTTCTTGCCTTTGCGTAAGACTAACGTCGTTTCACTTGCCAGATCAGCAATCGTGATCACACGATCAATCTCTTTCAGCGGAAGGTTATTCAGGTACGCGCCGTTCTGCTGGATCGAACGACGAGCCTCACTCTTTGACGAGAACAGAGTCGTCATTGCCAGAAGATCAATAGCACCGATCCCAGCGGCAAGTTGTTCACGCGAAACTTCAACAGACGGCACGTCAGCAAAAATCCCCCGCAAATCCGCATCGTTCAGGTTCTCAATAGCCTCACCGAAAAAGACACGCGTCGCTCTCAGCGCAGCCTGCAACCCATCTTCACCGTGGGTAAACCGGACGACTTCTTCGGCAAGTGTTTTCTGTGCCTGCCGGGCTCCCGCATTTTCCGATATCGTTTCTTCAAGCTGACGGATATCGTCCATTGACAAAAACGTGTAGTACTTCAGGTAGGTTATCACACTAGCGTCGTCACTGTTCAGCAGATACTGATACATCTGGTAAGGACTGGTGACATTCGGATCAAGATATATCGTCCCACCTTCGGATTTACCGAACTTCTTGCCCTGACCGTCAACAACCAGCGGAATCACGAGACCAAAAACCTGTGCACCCTCAACCTTGCGGACAAGATCAATTCCCGCGGTAATATTCCCCCACTGATCACCTCCTCCTATCTGCAAACGGACACCGTGGGTTTTATACAAGTGAAGGAAATCATATGCCTGCAGCATCTGGTAGGTGAACTCTGTAAAACTGAGTCCAGCCTCAGAACTGATCCGGCGCTTTACCGACTCTTTTGCCAGCATCTCCCCCATCCGAAAACGCTTGCCGACATCGCGCAGAAATTCGATAAAATTAAATGCCCCAAGCCAGTCATAGTTATTTAAAAGGACAGCACCGGATGAGGACGAGGAAAAGTCCAAATACGTCTCAAGCTGCGCACGTATCCCCGCAACGTTTTGCTCAATAGTTTCCTGTGTCAGGAAATTACGCTCCGCGTTTTTACCGGAAGGATCACCGATCATCCCGGTTGCGCCACCAACAATCACGACCGGTTTATGGCCTGCCTCCTGCAAACGGCGCATGGTCACAATCGCAAACAGGTTCCCAATCTGAAGGCTTGACGCAGTAGGATCGTAACCAGTATAAAAAGGAACGCAACCTTTTGAAAGTTCGGCCCCGAGAACCTCATCAGAAACCATTTCAACCAAACCACGATCCCGAAAAATATCCAACAACGTTTGCATTACCACTCCATTAATCAACAATCACAAAACGAAATAACAAGTCCGCTGATCATTTCACAGGCAACTTGGTTTTAATATTTTCTGAATCTCTTTCAATTGTACCGACAACCGCGACATACACGCTTCAAGCCCCATGCTAAATCCATGAAGTTGCTCCGCTAAGACAACAACCTGAGGATCATGCGCTTCAAGATTGCGAACCAAATTCAAAAGAGATGCCTGTTTGCGCCGAATATCTTCCTGCTCTGTTGCAACAATCGCCATCATCTCAATCACCTTGCGCTCAACAATGCAATCTGAATCTCGTTCGGCATCCCCTTTCAGTACTGCATCCAGAAGACTTCTTAACTCTGAAATCGTATATGGCTTGCGCAACACGCCATCAGCTAAGGCCATATGTTCAGGTGACACGCTTTCCAGCGCGATTCCGGTCATATAATAGATCGGAAACTTAACATTCCGCGCCCGCAAAGCAGCGGCAACGTGACGCCCGTCTGTCTTAGGCAACATGATATCCAGCAATGCTAGTGCGACATCCTGCTTCTCAACAATTTCCAACAGCGACTCCTCATCCATACAAACAACCGGAGTCGCGCCATACGAACTGATCAACTGGGAAAGTAACTGCGCAATATCCTCTTCGTTCTCAAGTATAATTACCGTTTTTGTCATCTGCATAATATCGTCCTTCCCTTGCCCCTCTCAATCATAACGCACAAGGAAAAATGCACAATCTCTTTTATTGCAATGCAATAATTTCATTTCGAGTTCGAGACAAGCAGTAGAAGCCCAACCTTCGGCCCACCACGGTCAAACACCAGCAGCAACAGCGGTTCAATCACACGAAATATTACCCGAATCATCCCGCTGATCCCACCCAATACCCACGGGGATCATTCCCCCCGAAACGCATCTCGCTGATCGCCAGAAGCAGAAGACGGATAATACTCCATCGCGTCAGGAATGTACGTACGAATACTCTCAATTCTCAGTTGATCGGTAGGATGTGTTCGTAAAAATATAGGCAATGAAGACTGTTTCTCGGCACTCATCCTTTTCCAGAAATCGAGAGCCGCATGAGGGTCATATCCTGCCAGCGCCATGATGATCAAGCCCAACCGATCTGCTTCCAGTTCTTGCTGCCGGCTATTGGGCAGAATAAGCCCGATGGTCGTACCGACACCAAAAAGAGCATTGAAAACGATTCGCTGCCGGTAGTCCTGATCTTTGGTTGCCACTGCTAACCCGGCACTAATAAGTCCGATACTCAACTGCCGACTCATCCGTTCCGCACTGTGACCTGCAACAGCATGAGCCACTTCATGCGCAATAACAACGGCAAGTCCGGCGTCATCTTTCGTCACCGGCAACAGCCCCTCGTAAACAACGATCCGTCCCCCCGGCATACACCAGGCATTTTTCTCCTGACTCCGGATTAAATGGAACTCCCACTGATAGCCGGAAAGTTTTGATGACAAAACTGGGTCATTCTTAAAATATGCAGTAACTGCAGCCTGAATCCGGTGTCCTACCCGAAGAACCCGGGCAACCTCTGCCTCATTCCGGCTGTCGTTATTGTTCTGTAGAAACTCACGGTAGTTCGTCTCCGCTAAACCATTCATCGTTGCATCGGAAACGATGACAAACTGTTTTCTACCCGTTATCGGTGCATGATTAGTGCAACCGGTCAACCCGGTTGCACTAATGAGAACAACAATTATACCAAGAACTCGGAGCCAAATATTCACGGAGACTTCCGTTCTATCCTACATGGTATTATTTTTCTTTGTCTGCTACAGGCGCATCTTTTGCTTCTGAAGCGACCGGCACTTCTTTCTTAACGGGAACGCAAACGCTGTCAAATGCCGGAAAAATCACCTCTCGGTCAACCTCTTTCATAACGAGAACCTTACTACCGTCTGCCTTGATATATGACCCGCTGATCCACGGCACATCGGCACCGAGTTGATAGGTCAACTTTTTGCCGTCAGCCATCCCGAGTTCAATAACAGCCTGAGCAGAAGACAATCCGGTTGCAGCATCGTCTTTTTCAGAGAAATCATGGGAAGCCCAACCTTCAAGCTTCTTCACAAGATCATTGATCATGGACGCCTTAAATTCAGTTTCCGCCGGAACAGTTGCAGTCCAGTCCTTGGCGCTGTCCTCACGCTTGGCAAGAACAGAATTCTTCCCACGGCTCAGCTTGACCGAACGCACATCATCAGCCTTAAACGACGGAACTGTCAGCGTAAACAGGTCGGCCCCCGGAATAAAAATCCGCTCGAAATTCCAGTCGCTGGTGGTGTAGGCAAGAGACTGCCCTTCCAATTTCAGCATCGGCATCTTTCCGGCCTTGCGATATCCCAAAACAACGACAGAATCGCCCGATCCTTCATCCATAGCAATTTCGCAACGGAAATTCGGTTCACCAAAGCTTTCGATTTCCGCAGGATCGACAACATCATCCCCCTTGATTGACGCCAAGGTATCTAACGCCGTCTTCCATTTTGTCATATTCATATCACCGACACCGCCGACCTGCAGTTTCCACTCGTATTCGGTCTTGGTCTCTTTCTTCGGATCTTCGCCTTCTTTTGCGGCAGGAACCTCAACCTCGACCTGTTTGGCTTCCTTCTTTACTTCCAGCGCATAATCCGGATACGTCAGTTTAATAGATGCCAATTTTTCTTTATCCAGCGTACAAAGCTGACCGTCAAGCCACTGGGAGCGTTTCAGCTGGGCGGATGAATCGCTGCCATAGAGACCGACTTCCTGCCGTACGTTTTTACCGACTTCATAAACAACATCAGCACCGACCTTGCGGACAAAACTGTTTTCCCAGCCGCGTGTTTTCCCAACCGCTAACTCTACAACCGGAGCATCCTCAGCACCAGAGTACAAGCGAACAAACATCGCTGACGCATCGTCAACCCCATATGTCGCATGCGCGGACGCATTTGAGGAAACATTTTCCGCATTCAATTCTTTCAACATCGTGAGGAAGCCGTCAACCTTCGAGGACTGCACCGGCGCATTCCACGCACTGGCCATAACCCACTTGCCGTCCTGCCTCTTCATGCGAATCGGTTCGCCTTTGTCGCCGACAGCAAGCTCAATCGCCGTCACATCACTTGCTGAAACTGTATCTGGAACCAGCGTCACTAAACCTGCGGCCTCGACAATCGTACGATCGTCAGCGGGTTCGCGGGTCACACGGATCAGAATCATCAACGCGACAATAATACCAATAAGAATGATCAGCTGTTTCTTTGCTTTCACAGCCTCTCCTTTCGTTATGTATTCCAGTTAAACTTGAGAAAAATGATCAAACTATCGTACCATCTGTGCGTATGCGTTGCGACGACTGCGACGGTGAATGAACATGACAATCCCCATCACCGCGATCACAAGATACACAAGGACGATATGCACGGCTTTCCAGAATGTACTCGACATATCAGTCAGCTTTCCGATTGTTCGCACCTTCGCCGTCTTATTGCCCAGCGCATTAATTTTCAGACCAATATCACCAAGCGCAAGCGCATCGATACATCCCTTCAGGAAGGTCGCGCCGTCGCCTTGGAAAAAGTCTTTCCGATACGGAGTCGCGCTGGCCGTCAAAATCAACTTACCCGGTGCAAGCGCGGGATTTCCCGGATCCGGTGTGGTCTCAGGCTTGGGCTCAGCCGGCGGCTGCATGGGGTTGGCCTGCGGTTCAACAGCCCATTCAGGACGCGGCTTGTCGGTATATGCATAAGGAATCTGCCCCTCGATCATCACGGCAAGCGGGAACGACTTAAGTTCGGAGGCACTCTTCGGCTTATCAATATCCTCTTTCACAAGCTGAGGTGCCGTCACACGTACCCATGAGCGCGGACCACTCTTGAACAGAGTCTGAACATTCAGCCCATTTTTACCAATGGCATCTTTATCAACAGACAGTGCCGAGCCCCACAGGTAAAAGATCCCGGTCAGGCTCCGCGTCAACTCGGACTCCTGATTCATCCCGGTCGACTTGACCATGATGTGCATCGGAAGCGTATACGGCTGCGACTGTCCAAACATCCCCGAACCCATAGACAGCGGAACAGCATCTACATCCATCAGTACGCGGTCATCAACTGTTACGCCGGTCTGCTGCAGAATTGGATTGATATTCGGCGTCAGATCCTTTTTGGTCACGCTCATACCGCGTCCCTTAACTTGGTAATCAAATTCATACGCCTGTACAGCAATAAATGCTGGCTTACCGGACGCCAGTGCGCGGCTGACTTCCCACTGCTGGCGGTCATTCAGGTTTTTCGGCTCAAGCAGAACAAGCACATCATACTTGTCAGGCAGCGGGCTTTCCTGCGTAAGTTTTACACGGTTTACCGTATAGTTTTCATACTCAAGCAGTTTCTGCACCATCTCATACGGATCTTCCGACTCAGGCACCTGCTGGCCCATCTGTCGGTAAAGCGCAGCAAGTTGCGGCGGAATATCAAGCTTTGATTCCGGCGCGATCAGCGCGATGACAGGCTTGTCTTCACGCGTCAGGCGATAAATTTTGTTGATCAGCATGTACTCAAGTTTGGGCAAAAGCTGCGGAACAACCTGCGGGATGATTTCCGACTCTTTTGTCCCGAACTTGATTTCAATGCCAGAGTAAATCAACTGCGTCGTGATCTGGTCTTCACGCGGAACCTGCACCTGAAACGGCGGAACCTTCTTGAGCAGCTGCCGCTCAACAGAGTCCTTATCTTTATCCTCGTCTTCTTTTGAAAACGGATCAGATAACGCTTTTGATGCCTCAAGCGACGACACAACACTTACCTTCAGCCTACCACCAGACGCCGCCTGCAACGTCATGAGTTTATCTGTCACGTCACGTTCAAGGTTTTGCAATTCCTGCGGCATTTTGTCTTTGCGGCTGACGTAGTACGTCACCTTGATATCGCTGTCATCTTTTATGTTTTTCAGGATTTCGCCGGAGATCGGTGAAACCGTGTACAGCTGGTCTTCAGTCAGGTCAAGCTGCCCGCCGATCTGCTTGTCAAACAGAAACAGATTGACAAGAACCGGCACGCAGAACGCAACAAGCACCAATACAGCCGACATCGCACGACCGGACTGGCCGCGTTGCGAAATCCAAAACGCACAGATCGCAACCAGCGCAATAATCCAAACGACAAAGAAAGCGACATCAGACGAGCCGAGCAAGCCGCGGGTCAGATTGTCATAGTGAACAAAAATCCCGATGAAATCACCAATAAACGCACCTGCACCGCTAGTCGGATACTGCATCAGTTCCGACAGCCACGTAAAGATAAACTGGAACGGTGCCAGCGCCGAATCAAGCGCCATGCGCACAAACGGCAGGCCTATGATATACGAACCGAACAACACCGGAGCTGTAATCACAAACGCGACGATCTGGTCGCGGCAAAGGCTGGAGATAAACATGCCGATTGCAAGCATCATCCCGCCCAAAAGCAGCACACCAATGTAGCCGCTGATTACCGGGCCAACATCAAGCAGTCCCCAGAATCCTGTACCGGCCATATCATCCGAACCAGCACTCTGGCTGACAACCGCCATCATGACCGGGACAGTCAGAGTTCCGACAAGCGCAATCATATAAAATACAAAACTGGCAAAAAACTTTCCTGCAACCAATTCCGACGATTTCATCGGAAACGTCAACAGCATCTCGAACGTATTTTCTTTCCGTTCTTCCGCCCACAGGCGCATGCTGATTGCCGCGATAAAAATCGTTGACACGCCAGCTACGACATGGAAATACGTCCGCATGTCTGCTACCGGATAAAGGAAAAACGGATTAGCGATCATCAGGCCCAGAATGTTTGTGACCAGAAGAAACGCGATCATGTAGATATAACCGATGGGACTGGTAAAGTAGTTGGCCAGCTCCCGCCGTAAGACTGTCAGGATATTGCTCACGCCGCACCTCCTTTAACCTTCGTTGCATCTGATTCTGTAAGTGCCAGGAACGTCTCTTCCAGCGTATACGGAGCTTCAGCCAGTTGCGCAATCTGCCAGTTTTTCTGGAGCGCAAGGTTACCGATTTCCTTAATCATCTGCCCGCCGTCTTTACCTGTCAGTGTAAAGAAAGAAGCGCCTTCCTTTTCATTAACCACGTCGCAACCGGTAACTCCATCAATCGACTTGAGGGCAGATTCAGCCTCAGACTTGTCCAGACACAGACCGACCCGAACACGGGTTGTTTCACTTGCCTGCTGGCGCAGTTCACCAATCGTCCCCTGTCCAACAAGCTGACCGCGATTGATAATGATAATCCGATCCGCCATCGCTTCGGCTTCCTGCAGAATATGCGTTGATAGAATCACGGTTTTGAGGTTTGCAAGATTGCGAATCAACGCACGGATTTCAAGGATCTGATGCGGGTCAAGACCGCTGGTCGGTTCGTCAAGGATAACGATCTCCGGATCATGAATCAGTGCCTGCGCAATCCCCGTCCGCTGCTTGTATCCCTTCGACAATTCTCGGATCGTCCGGCGGAACATCGGGCGTAGCCCGCAGTGGTCAAGCACCCACTCCGTCCGTTCCTTCAATTTCAGACCGCCCAAGCCACGCGCACGGCCGACAAAGTCAAGATACTCCGCCACTTCCATGTTCATATAAAGCGGGAGGACTTCGGGCAGGTATCCGATCAGCTTGCGCACTTCGATCGGATTTTCCAGAATCGAATGCCCACCGATGACGGCGTTACCAGCTGTCGGATAGAGAAAAGTGGTCAGAATTTTCATGGTCGTACTTTTACCGGCGCCGTTGGGACCAAGCAAGCCCACAACTTCGCCTTTGGCGACGCGGAACGAGGCTTTGTTCAGCGCCACGACCGACCCGTAATGCATGGTCAGATCCTGTGCTTCAATCACGCGTATCTCCTCCCTGATTCAAGTAATTCAAACCCGCCTGATGCAATTCACACCAGCACGGTCACATGACAAATGGATAGATGTAATCGCCTGTCACAAAACGAAGGCAATCCTTCTAGAGATTTTATGCAAAAAGATGTTTATATTCAATTTTCACCGGAGAGCAACAAGAAAAGACGAGAATGTGATTCTGTCAACTCAATATAGCAAATTACAATACACAGAAATACCAAATTTTACACCAGCCCTTTTGATACAAGAAAAGCCTCGACACTACTCTGCCATCGTTCCGGATCAGTCGAAAAACATGCCCCATGGCCGTGTCCTTTAAAAAAGCAGAGAATAGCATCGCCAGATCCCACGGAGGTAGCAACGGACTTAATCTGCTCGGGTGTTACCCAAGGATCATCTTCACCATGAAGCAGCAACACAGGGTAAGTGCAATACTTCACGTCGTCTTTAGGAGACAACTCAAGCGGTTTAAACTTTTGCTGCACCCCACCCCAAAATAAAAGTAACTCAGCCAGCCCCCAAGGCGGAATTCCCATTGCCTTCACTCGATTTTGCACTGTTCCTAGAAGTGAGTCGAACGGATTCTCAACGATCAAAGCATCAAACAAGGTACCCCGACCTCTACCCTCCGCGTATATTCCACGCTTTTTATAAAGCGCTTCGGCGCGAATAAGAGCGACGCTACCCATCGACTGGCCATATCCGATTCTTCTAACTTCATATTGACCGAGAATCTGAGACTGCAATCTCTCACAATATTTCATTGCATCCAACACAACCTCTGCCTCATACCACCCCAAAGTAGTTGAATCCCCCTCGCTATCTCCATGACCGGGAAAATCGATTAGGAATACACAGCAGCCTTGCTTTAAAAACGCACTAGCTTCATCAAGCAATTGTGATTTGCATGAGCCGAACGCATGGCACATCAAAACCCATGTGGGTGCCTTATCTGAGCCAAGTAACCAAGAGTTGACCGTTTTCCCGTTTGAGATAAATTGATGTGAAGCCCACGAATTTGTTATTTCATCAGGACTGCGATCATTGTGGCTTCGTAACGCGACAAAGCCATAAAAAATCGTCTTTAGGCGCTGGCGAAATGTCATCGCGCAGATCGCCGGCTCTTTCTGTCGCTCTGTAGTGAAATGAGTCATGGCGTACGCGTGGTTATACGCTAGACAATTCAGCAAAACGATGATTCCAATGAGAAACAGCCCTAGCAACAGGCCGACGACATAAACGACAGACATTAAGCCCAAGCCCCGCACTCAGCTGACATTGGCACTGCAGCAGACAAGGTGCCCGTCCCCCAGAAGTTTTTCAATATCGGTCGCAAACTGGCGAGATGGTTTAACGGAGAACTCCCGCCCTGCCCTGATCGAAACATCTCTGAAATTATGCGACCGTACTCGGAAGAACAGCGGCACTTCCCCTTTGTGTGCCACGAGCAAATCACGAATTTCACTCACGGTATCGGGTGACATTCCGGGCGAATCGAGCTTGATCACGACACTGCGCGTCAGTTTGGCTTCCGCATCCTCAATCGGGATAATTTCATCCGTAATGATATTCGGCTCATCCCTCGACCGGTCGAGTTTCCCTTTAATGAAAACGATCCTGTCTTCTTCAAGAAGGTGTTTCACTTCTTCAAATTGACGACTGAAGACCATGGCGCTGACAACACCGTCCATATCCTCTATTCCGATCCGTGCATACCGCCGTTCTTTTTTATCCAACCCCAGCTTCACAGAAACAATCAACCCGCCGACGGTCACCTGCGATTCATGCTGCCGCGTATCCAACTCGCCGATCCGCGTATTTGCAAATGCCTTGATATAACCTTCATATTGCGCCAGGGGATGGCTGCTGACATAAAAGCCGAGGACTTCTTTTTCATACGCAAGAACCTGTTGATCCGGCCACGGCTCCACATCCGGCAACTCTGGCTCCGCGGTCTCAACAACGCCGCCGCCAAACAAACTTTCCTGACCGATCGCCCTGTCTTTCTGTGCCGCGTTTCCTGCTGACAATGCCGACTCCATAGCAGCGACATATTGCGCCCGATGTCCGCCCATCGAGTCAAAGGCCCCCGCACGGATCAGAGCCTCAATTGTCCCCTTGTTCATCAGGTGCAAATCAACCCTCTCGCAAAAATCAAAGAGGCTCTTGAAGCGCCCGTTCGCTTTGCGCTCCTCGGCGACCTGCTCAACCGCTTTGTCGCCAACCCCCTTCACCGCAGAAAGACCGAAGCGGATATTATCTCCAGTCACGGTAAAATACGCACCAGATTCATTAATATCCGGCGCAAGCACTTCAATTCCCATCCGGCGCGCTTCATCAATATATTCGACAACCTTCTTTGTTTCACCACGGTTGATGGTCAAGAGCGCAGCCATATATTCGCGCGGATAGTGGCACTTCAGATAGGTTGTCTGATAGGAGACCCACGCGTAACACGCCGAATGCGACTTATTAAAACCGTAGCCTGCGAAGTATTCGATCTGCTCAAACACCTTCACCGCGACATCAGAACCGATCGTATCATCAGCCTGTTTTGAGAATTTGTCCTTGTACTCATTCATGATCTCAATTTTTTTCTTCCCCATCGCGCGACGCATCAGGTCACCTTCTGACAGAGAGAAATGGGCGAGTTCAAGCGCCAGCGCCTGCACCTGTTCCTGATAGAGAATCAGGCCAAACGTTTCGCGCAGGATCGGCTCGATCATCGGATGCAGATATTCAGGCTCTTCACGTCCGTGTTTACAGTTAATATATTTATCAACAAGACCAGCCCCAAGTGGCCCAGGCCGATACATTGCAACCGCAGCGATCAGGTCTTCAAAGCGGTCAGGACGCAGTTTTGTCAACAGGTCGCGAAATCCCGCCGATTCAAACTGGAACACCCCTTTGGCGTCGCCTTTACTGAGCATCTTGTAAATCGCTTCGTCGTCGTTCGGGATATTATCCAGATCAATCCGTACGCCTGTGGTGATTTCAATATTATCAACGGCCTTGCGCATCAGCGTCAGCGTTTCAAGCCCAAGCACATCGATTTTGCACAGCCCCAGTTTTTCGACCATGCCCATATCAAACTGACTGGTCACTTCTCCGCCGCGCTGGGCCAGAGCCCCGTACTCTGTGATCTGCTTGTCCGCAACAATTACACCAGCCGCGTGAATACCGGTCTGGCGGATTACCCCGTCAAGTTCACCGGCGATATCAAGCAGTTCCTTCACGCGCGCATCTTTTTTATAAAGATCAGCCAGATCCGGGTTCTGCTCCATCGCCATATCGATGGTCGTCTTGCCGCCCTTGGCCTTGAGCATATCGGGGATCATCTTGCAGATCATATCGACTTCATTCAGCGGCATGTCAAGCACACGGCCGACGTCGCGCACACCGCTCTTTGCACTGATACAGCCATATGTAACGATCTTGGCGCAGTGGTCGTCGCCGTGGGTTTTGATGATATGCTGCACGACTTCCTGACGGCGTTCCTTGTCAAAGTCAAGGTCGATATCAGGCATCTCGTTACGGCCTTCGTTCAGGAACCGTTCAAACAGGAGATTATATTTCAGCGGGTCAAGGTTGGTGATTTTCAGCGCGTACGCGACAATCGAACCGGCTGCCGATCCACGTCCCGGCCCAACCGGAATGTCATTGGATTTGGCAAAGTTCACCAAGTCCCAGACGATCACAAAGTAGGACGGAAAGCCCATCTTCGTGATTACATTCATTTCTTTCTTATACCGTTCGACAACCGCATCCGGCAGCGGCGAGCCGTAGCGTTCGACCAGCCCCTTCTGGCAGAGATGGTCAAGATACTCATTCTCGTTCATCCCGTCAGGCGGCGTCAGATGCGGCAGGTGGTAACTGCCGAGTCCAAGATCGACATTACAGCGGCTGGCAATCTCCAGCGTCCGGTCACACGCCTCTTCCATCCCGTATTCAGCAAACACAAGCCGCATCTGCTCGGCGCTTCGGAGGAAGAACTGGTCGGTGTCCATCTTCATGCGCTTGTCGTCGTTGAGCTTTTTGCCGGTATTGATACAGATCATCACGTCCTGAACACGGGCGTGTTCCGGCAGGATGTAGTGTACATCCGACGTCGCGACAAGCGGGATTTCCGTTCGCTTTGAGATGTCAGCCATCCGCGGGATGATCAGCTTCTGCTCTTCGAGCCCGTTGTCCTGAATCTCCAGGAAAAAATTGTTGTCGCCAAAGATCTCGCGGTACTCACGCGCAGCAGCCTCGGCTTCATCCATATTTCCATTCAGGCAGTTACGGGAGACCTCACCCGACAGGCAGCCGCTGAGAGCTATAATCCCTTCCGAATGTTCGCGCAGGATTTCCTTATCCAGTCGCGGACGATAGTAAAAACCTTCGAGAAACCCTTTGGTGCAAAGACGGCACAAGTTCTGATAACCGGTTTTGTCTTTGGCTAACAGGGTGAGGTGGTAGGCGGCGTCTTTCATGCCGTGGCTGGACTTGTCAAAACGGGAGCCGGGGGCGACATACGACTCGAACCCGAGGATCGGCTTGATGCCTTTCGACGGCGCTTTCAGATAGAACTCGATTGCGCCGAACATCGCACCGTGGTCGGTGATGGCCATCGCCTTCATCCCGAGTTCCTTGCCGCGCTCGAGCAGTTGCGGGATCTGGCAAACGCCATCAAGGACCGAGTAGTGGGTATGCAGGTGCAGGTGGACATATTCAGGCGATGACATGCGGCCTCCTCAATGATTTCATGAATGGATTCAGAGGCCAGATTGTAACGCCTGCGCCGAAAACTGGCAACCATTTTCGGATAAAACAAACGCCCCCACAAACACGATGTGAGGGCAAAAAGCGGAAGACAAAAAAAGAAGGGCGACCGAAGCCGCCCTTCTCAGAATCCTGATCAGATCAAGAATCGTCACTCATTCAGCAACCCAACCGTCCATTCCATCTTCACCTGAACGCGGACATGCGATAGCATCAGCAAGATCGACAAAATTATCGGTTGATTCGCGAAGTGTTTTAGTATCTTCACCACTCAAATCTTTTGAATAAACAGTACCTTCTTCATCGATATAGAAGGTCTTGATACCAGTCTTACCATACACAGCCGGAACAGCAATTATTGCAAATGAGTTCTTTGCATACGACAGGTCTGAACCGAGTTGCGGATCAAGCATGAAAACATAACCTTTATAAGCACTATCTGCAACGCTAGCAGCAGCCAATGCACTCGAAATCAGGTTGATATTTTTTTCGTTACCATCTTCATCCGTAATCGCTGTCGCATTGAGAGCAACAAGAGTATCGGCATACAAGTTTGGCTCATCGCTGCTCATTGCAGAATCACCTGTGGTCTTTTGGCAGTAATTACCTTGTTTGAACTTATTCATTTCGGTGTGGATGGTCTTCAGACCAGCGATAGCTGCTGATTCGTTGGCGAGCAAGCGGCTCTGCAGCAAGTTCGGAATTGCAATAGCGGCAATAATGGCGATAATCGCGACGACGATCATCAATTCGATAAGTGTGAAGCTCTTCTTCATGGCCTTCATGATGTTCTCCTTTTCCTCTTCCTCAAGGGCAACGATCCGCGTTGTCCATAAAATATGTTTAAATCCTTCCCTAAACTGCCCGATGCCTATTGGTTTTATCCCGTTACTCATCAGGCTTGCCAGCTTACCCTCACT
>QKHZ01000142.1 GCA_003249795.1 bacterium
CCGCAGAGAGCGACCACCGGCAACAACAGCCCCAGTAAAAACACCTTCCACCTGATTTTCATATCACATCAACCTGTTCTGCATTCAACGAATTATCCATCTCAACACCCTACGACCTCAGATATTAATTATATGAATCAATAAACAAATGTCTACCTCCGCAAGTTTTTCCAGACAGGACGATCATTTGTTTCCGGTAATTCGAAATACGCATCCTGATCTGACAGGCACCACCGAAAGAAGTTCACTCAGGTTTGTAGTTGCCCTATTTTGCCGAACACAATAGAATGCTCCCTACGCGATTTAGATGCGCATCGACATCAGAGAAAGGCTCTCATGAACATACGGTTTTCTGTTCCTGCCACGCAAGAGGGGATTACGCAAGGAGCAGATCAGATCACGTCATTTCTTGAGGCAGCCCATGCACCGGTTCAGCTTTCCTATCATCTGGGGCTTGCCTACGAAGAACTTGCCACAAATATTGTCAAATATGGCTACGAATACAAACAGGCTACAGAGCAGGACGTGATTCTGATTTCCATCGAACTCTCCGGCACACCGCCAGATGCCTCACAGATCAGGATTGAAGACCACAGCCACCCGTACAATCCATTTGAGCAGCCTCCACAATCGGACATTGAATCCGCCGCTGAAGACCGCGCCATCGGTGGGCTTGGAATTCACCTGCTCCGTAAGTTGGCCTCCCATGTTTCATATGAACGCCACGACGACAAGAATATCACAATCCTTGCGTTCAAAGATCAGGATCCGGCTTTATGAAAATTCCGACTGTCACCACCTATCACCGCATCTCGGTCGGACTGGTTCTCGCAGCAGTTCTGACATATATATCCATTCATCTCATCAACATGTTTACGATCTCGCATGAGACCCTAAACCCGGCAGCCGTTCGTCAGGCAAGCCTCACCGGCAGCCTCTCTTCATTTGTCGCGGTTCTGTGCTGCGGTATCCTGTGCGCAGCATTTCTCCCGCGTGCGGTTTTCCGGCCAGCCGCAATGGGGTTGTCACTGGCCTACTTCTGCTTTGCCTTGGGACTGTTGTATAAAATAGCATTGTCGCTGATCCGTCCGGAACAGATTCCGTTTATCAGCTTTCTGGGATACTGCGGATTTTTCCTGCTGCTGCTGGGAGTGGTCGGATTACTCCGCAAACTCGACGAGCATGAAACACGCGCGCGCAAGGTTCATGCCCTTGCCTTCCTCGCAACCTTAATCCCCTTACTGAGCGGTTTCACGGCATGGTGGCTTCTGTTTTCAGAAATTCAGGTGCTGCTGGCGTCACTGCTCCTGTTTTATGGGCTGACACTCTGGCGGCTTCCGCATTACCGTAGCTTCCTGCAAGGAATATTCCTGATTGTCGCTGTCGTCCTGCTCAACCAGATTGTCGAGTCGTCATGGACAAACGGGCTCCTGCCAACTGCAATCACTTTATGTCTTCCCGGCTTTATCCGAAACAACGGAGACGAACTGTGACGGCAATCTTTCTCGGTACCCTTATCCCCCTGATTTTCCTGATGGGGCTGCTACGGAATGAACACCGGGTTCTCGTCGGTTTCTTTGCGTGGGGGCTGATCGCTTTCATGTGTGCACTCAGACTCAACAGTGTAATTCTTACAGACAGACAGATCGGCTTGAGCGACCTGAGCATCCATATCGCACCGGTAATCGAAGAAGTGCTCAAGATGCTTCCGCTGCTATATTTCCTGATCAAACGACGCACCAGCAAGCGCTACCTCATCGTTTACTATGCCATGGCCTCAGGCATCGGATTTTCGATTCTGGAAAACTATCTCTACCTCACCCGCATGTCCCTCAATTCCGATGGCATCATGCTCATGGCTGCCCGCGGGGTGTCAACAGCAGTTATGCACGGCATAGCCACCGCGATCATCGGTATGGGCCTGAGCTTTATCCAAGAGTTCAGTGTCTTTGTCCTGCCGATCACCTTCGGTTTGCTCTCAACCGCAATCACCGGCCACTCGCTCTATAACCTGACAATTGACAGCCCCTACAGAACCATCGCTACCGTTGCCCCGCTTGCGCTCTACCTTCTCAGCCTGCCGTTATTAAACAATCTCTACACCCAGCTCCCTGACACACAAACACCACTGAGACAAGCACAGAAATAATCGCAATCACGACTAAGAGCTCTACAAGAGAAAAATACTTTTTTACACTCATGCCTGCAGCACACGTGTTTGAACTACAAGCTCGACGGTGTAAGTCTTTGCTATCAATTAAGAAAGCCTTTCGACATCTTGTCAAAAGTGGGCTGGTTCTAAAAGATGGGCATGCTGATTTCTGGAGCGTAGCCGGTTTGAAAAATGATTTTGCCAGTTCATGATGGAGGCGTTGCGCCTCGTGGAGTGAGTGAACTGCGGCAAGAATTAGATTTTCAGATGCTTTCGGCTCATAGCTCCATGAATGGGCAATAAGGATTCGGCTCATAGCTCCATGAATGGGCAATAAGGAATTTTCCCGGATTCAAACCGGGTTAGTGTGAATACAGTTTTTCGTCATGCGTATCAAGCAGCGTCGCGGTAATAGTGACGTAGCAGACCGCCGAGTTGTGAGGCGCTTTTGACCGCACCTCGGCTTTGCGGTTTGAAGTCTGCATCAAGAACGCGGTTGCCGATATCGGTTCCTTGATGAGGACGTTTGGCGTTATAAAAATCGGTAAACCGGTTGATCAAGTAATCAACTTGGGAAAGCGAAATACAGACAACGTGGTTCAGGACTTCGCGCTTTATGGAAGCCACAAACGATTCGGCAAATCCGTTCATTTGAGGAACCCGAACCATCGTTTTGATGACTTGGCCCCTCTTTGGGGCGGCATGCTCTTTGATAATCTGGTTGAAAAACGCATCAAACCGCACCGTGTATTTGGTGTCGTGATCGTGAAGCATGAAACGGAGACGAATGCCGTTATCCTCCATCCACATGGCAACGTTGCGAGCTTGCTGCATAACCCAACGCTCATCAGGATGCAGAGTAACGGGAGAGCAGTAAACCTTACGTGTCCCCAGATGGATGAAGAACAGGCAATACGCGTCAAATCGGCCCCGCAAGGTCCAGACGGGTTGGGTAAAGAAATCCGTCGCAATAATTGAATCAAGATGTGCGTGCACAAACGTTGCCCACGGGATGACCGGACGTTTTGTCTTGTCTGGTGGAGGTTCAATATGTGCTTTCCGTAAAATCCGCATGACAGTGCTGACGCTGACGGTGATATTGAGCTTCAGCAATTCGCCAACAATCCTGATCTTGCCCCAGGTGACATTTTCCTGTGCCATGCGAATGATGAGATTGATCACATCGCGGGTGATGGATTTCTTCCTGCCAACCTGTTGCGGAACACGCCCGGCTTTCTCTTCCTGAAGCCATCGGCGGTAAGTTTTCCATGTCACGATCTGCAGAAGATCCTTCACATCGTGGTTAACCTCGGCTCCGATGGACAGAAGCCATTGCCGTTCCCTGGGAGAAAGGATATAATGCTGTTTGCGGTCGCGGCTCATGGCGATCGTCGTCTGAGCTTGGGAGAAGCGGATCCGGATGGCAAATCGGCGATCAATGAACTGGTAGATCAGATAAAACAGGGCGAGGAAATGATCACGCATGAAACAGAGCTTTCTTTAGATACGTTAGATGTGAAACAAATCTGATTCTGATAACGATAGCGATTTTATGATGTTTTCGCAAATGATTGTCTCTGCCGGGATTGGGAGTGCCCAACTTTATGAACAGGCAGGAAAATCGGGCAGACGGAAAAACCGTGATTTTGGAGCAAGTCGTCCGGCCAAAATCGACCATTTTGGCCTGCTCTGAAGAGAGTGGTTTTATGGGTTTATCACCCGTTTGAGTGTCCGATTTCTGAACCGCAGGACGGGGTGAGTGAGGACTGACGAGAAAAGCCCTAAAACGTGAGTCTTTCCGTTTCGGGTATCTCAAGGATAGCTGAGGGAACATTTTGACGGGCGTTTTCCCAACCTGAATACCTACCGGAAGTTATATTACTGAAAAGTTTGCAAAAAATCCGTCCTGCGCTTCCGAGTTTCCGTTCCCAGTTTCGCGAGCACCACCACGAGGAAACATTAAATGTGATTCCTGAATCTCAAATAAACTTTTATAATTATAGCATCACATTCGCCTTTTGATTCTAATTCCGTTCGCACATCCATTAATGTTTGTCCTAAACGAGTAACCATAAAACAGTCATGAACCATCGGTGGTGATCAGCACACTGCCATCAGAAATACCGCGATGAAAGGTTTTTTCGAACAGTCTTTTTATGTTCTTGTAGTTGCGTTTACCAACTTGTGTAGAGGGCCTGAGGTGTGTACTGACTTCAATGATAGCCATGATCCAGATCTTATCGCTTCGTGGGCCAACAAAAGCCTTGATTTCATCAGCTTGCGGCTCCCTGATTTCATAACCTCGAAGGTGTTTGTCCTGGAAGCGAGAGCATGCTGCTCGTGCTCGTTCCAGCCAGCGATATATTGTATTCCATGACCGTCCAAGGATTCTGGAAATGACCGAGATATTCACACCCTCGGCACTCATGTGACACGCCTGATCAACTTGTTGACGTGATGCTTTTAACTTATGGTAGGCAGAGTTGGTTGTTGAGGAAAATGTAGTTCCGCAAACTTTACAGATATAACGCCGCCGCCGTCCATGCTTGGTTTTGTACCATCCGTGGGTGTGAATATTGTTTTGATTAGCCAACTGGTGCAATAAGCAATCCCTGTTCGGACACCCCCGACGGCCTTTTATTGTTGCCATGCATCTTGCCATCCAACTTGTAAATCTGGATGCAACATATTATCATGACAAGGCGTTAAAGGCGAGATCGCAACAATGAATGACGGAAGCCTCCCCCTTCTTCTTTTCCGGCAGAAGTTGTCATTCCCTGATTTTGGTCATAAATGGCTTTACCTGTTCCCATTCAAGGGTATGGGCATTGATGCCTTTTTCGGCACTGATGGCGGCGGCGATACCGGAGGCTTCACCCAGCGCGACGGAATTTCCAGTGACGCGGTAACTGGCGTGGGCGAAGAAGTCCCCGCTGATGCAGCGTCCGGCAATAAAGAGGTTTTTTATATCCTTGGCGATCAGGGCTCGCAGGGGGATGTCGTATGGTTTCGTTCTCGGCTGCTCGCAGTCGATTGCTTTGCTCTTGTCAGGATTTGTCGAGTGGATGTCGATACCGAAGCTCGCCCGGCAGACCGCGTCTTCATGGCGGATGCCGGTGACAAGGTCGCCAATGCCGACTTGGTACAAGCCGTTTATTCTGCGTCCTTCGCGAACGCCGATGTGTTCGGACGTGGCGATGAGGCGGATGTTGTTCCAGATTCCGCCGTTTTTACGGAGTGCTTCGATTAACGCATGCACTTCTTCCCGCGCTTCTATGGTAGCGCGGGTCAGGTCGGCGGCGTTTGTGCCTTTGGCGCCGTATTGGTGGTTGGCCATCAACAAGAACACATCTTCGTGGACAGCGAATATGGTGGGTACCGCGTAAGAGGGCGAAGCGCCGCCGGCCTCCATGATTTTTTTCAGAGCCTCCTTGCTTTTGAGCCAGTCATTTCCGGGAACGCCATTGACATAAGGGTGGATGTCCGACAACTTGACGCCAGTGAAAATGGCGATCAGGCTCATCGGCTGGCATTCTCCGGTTTTCTCGTCCCGACCGAAGTCGAAAGAGCAGCCTGCCTGTGCGCTGAGGTCGCCGTCACCGGTTGCGTCTATGAATGCTTTCGCGGTCCATGCTTCCCGACCGGATTTGGATTCCGTTATGATATGGGTTATGTCATCACCGTTTTTCTGTACGGCGCAGACACGTGTGTGGAGACGTACCCGTACGCCGGCTTCAACACACATGCGTTCCAGTTCCAGCTTGGTCTGTTCAATGTCATATGCATATTTGTTGCAGCTGCGGTCTGGTGAACGTTTCAATCTGTCGCTGATTTCCTTCATCACTCCATCTTTGTTGGCGTCGTCAATGATCCAGCTCATCAGGCCTGCCGTCCAAATGCCACCTAGGCAGCCACGTGCTTCAATCAAGGCTGTTTTTGCGCCTTGCCGCGCCGCTGCAATTGCCGCCGCAACTCCTGCCGGTCCGCCGCCGCAGACGATCACGTCGCACTGTTCGGTAACCCCGAGTTTCTTTTCCGCTTCGATGATTGTATTCGTAATAAATACTTTTGCCTGTTTTTCGGATTTATTTGGTATTGTCTGCTCTGGCACTATCATTCCCCTTACAAAAATGCCATACTTTTGTTAATTTTGAATAGCACAAAAAACATTATACACAATTTCAGAAAATAGATCTTCTTTTATTTTTTTACTTTACAAGTACCCAAACCTGGAAATATTCTTCTGCAATCTCATCAAGGCATTAACCATTTTATCTGGTATGAGGCCATGTGTGTCCGGACCAACGTCCAAAAGCAAGCTTGCCCCCCTGCTAATTGAGGTCAAATACATTCCCAGTAATTCGCCATCGCTGCGGGGCTGATCGTTTTCCTGGTAAAACCACTCTTTACCAATGGGGTCACATACTTCCCCTGGCATGTAATAGCGACCTGCGCAATAAAACTGTGCGGGCGGAATCAGGGGAGTCACGCACTGTTTTTGAAAACAAATCTTCATCCGGCGGCAGCGTTGCGCTGCTGGAAGGGGCCGCAGAAGTGAACTGTCAGCGGCAATCGACAGGATGAAATGTTTGTTTTTAGCGTGTAACGGCGAACTCCCTGATGCTGGAACAAAGAATCCCTTGGGAACCGGGATATGGCTCCCTCTGGACAATAAGCATTTTCAAACTTGCGGCGTCATGCCACGTCGCGATAATAATGTTGCAATAAACCTCCGAGCAGTTTCTGGCATTTGACGTTGCCGGTCGTTACTGGAGGATGATTCGATAAGCTCAGAACATTATTACTCTTCGATTGGTGCGGCCGTTGCTCGTTGTGGAAAGTCATATACGTTGAATTGGCGCGCCCCAATTGATCCAGACTCCGGAAGTACCAATAGTTGTTGTGGCATTCGGATTTCGCGTGCGACAGAAATGATTCGACAAATGCATTCATGTCTGGCGCGCGCACTGAAGTTTTGATAACGGCACGTTTGTGGCCAAGCTGATCTTTGATAATCTCATCGAATTTTGCTGAAAACTTCCGGTCCCGATCGCGGATCAGATACCGGAACGTGATGCCCTGGTCTTCAAACCACCAGATGGCTCCGAGAAACTGGCGGCAGACCCAATCCTCATCGGGCGACAACGTTGGCAGTGAAATCCATACTCGGCGAGAACCGTGATGGATAAATACCAGTGAATAAGCGTCCACGATTCCACGCCATGTCAGTACAGGTGAGGTGAAGAAATCCACCGCAACAGTACAATCCATGTGCGCCGCGATGAACTTTTTCCAGCTGCCATTGGAAACACGCTTGCCTTTTCCTTTTGGTGGTTCAACGCCATGTTCGCGAAGGATACGCTTGATACTGTTGGCTGAGACGATTTCACCCAACTTTTTCAGTTCGCCGACTATCCGCGTAAAATCCCCACTCGATGTTTTCGCGGGCCATGCGGACAATGAGATCCCGGGTCGTCTGTGAGATTGTCCGTAGCCGTCCCGGCTTCTTCAGTTTTCCTCCATTCCGTTCAATATTAAGCCACCGCTGATATGTCTGCCAAGTATTGATCAGGAAGATATCTTTGACCTTGTGGTCAAGTGTTTCACCCAGACGCATCAGTTCCTGCTTTTCGGATGGCTCCAGAACCGCGTAGGAAATCCCATGGCGCCGAAGGTTATCCTTCATGATCCGGACTTGAGCTTTCAGGAACAGGATCTGGGCATTATGACGTGGCGAGAACCATGCGTACAGCAGAAACAGGAGGAGGAATATCGGATCCGGCATGCAAAATCTCCTGAGGAAGGTGGATTTTATAATTCCCTCCCAAGAAACAAGTTAATCCCCGCTCAGTTTTATGGCAGGGCTCTGGAAAGATGGAGATTACAGGATACAGCCGAATGAAACTGAGGCAACAGTGAAATTCGGGAATGAGGAGCAACATGTGTCCCATTGGCTTACGGGCGACTCCTGATTTGAAGCAATGATGTGACGCTATTCGCTGTGGTCATTCGAGAGGATTTTGGATACCGCAAAAAGGCACTTTCGAACCCGGAGAAGGTTTCGTTTAGACGACAGTTTGAAGAGCAAACAAACCCGAGTTTTTAGGTTCATTATAACATGTGAATTATCAGCCCATTACAGCTGTAGTCATTTCGAAAAATCCCTACAAAAAATAGAGATTTTTTCAACGAGAGTAATTCCTGCACCGCCAATTCAATAATCGGGAAAAAATCTCCCGTTAACGACTTGCCCCTCGGCTTACGCCAAGGGGCTTTTTGTTGAATCTCTTTATCCTTATCCACCAACAGATTTTATAAATTCTGCTTGTCGGTGCTTCAGGTCAGGGCGTTGGCGCGACACGTTAACTATCGCTTTGGAGAGCCTCATGACTACCCCGTTTTTTCTCCATTTCTCCAAAACCCTGTTGACTAATGCAAATCCAGTCAACACGTTGCTACTTGTTCATGATTAGGAAGATATGGAATTTAGTCACCCAAAAACATAGAAGTTCAAAATAGCGGTGTTGACCGAAACATTACAGGGAAATCCTCCACGGCAACAACATAGTGGCGATGATCCAGCTTTCAAAAACTCAACCCTCATATGTGTGTTTATGAGTGCGCTTGCTTTTCGGCACTTTCCCATAGACATTTTTGATGCGCTCTTCTCACCAAGTTAAGAACTCATAGTAATCTCAGATAACCTAAAGCCAGATCGTAACCTTGTAGGCAACAGGGGGGATCGCATACATAGTTTCTTTGCCAATGGATCGTAGCGATTCTTATGGTATAATAGTAATAGGGAATCGGCCTGCTGCGGCTACGGCAGAAATATGTATTGGAATACATGAACGTTTCTGGGCTCAGTGGCCCACACAATCCTTCCCTTTGCATTTCTCAGCACCCATAGAAAGTTGTCAATATGCCCATCTCAACAGCAACACCTGTTGGCAAGAAAATGCTCCTTCTTTATCCACGTTCTCCAAGCACCACATATTGGAGTTACAGCTATGCGTTGAGCCTTCTTGGGAAACGCGCATTGCAACCGCCCTTAGGTCTGCTGACGATCGCCGGAATGTTTCGCAAAACAGACTCCCTGCGCCTGATTGACCTGAATATCGAATCCTGTTCAGATGAGGACATGTTGTGGGCGGATGCGGTTTTTGTTTCCGCAATGATTGCGCAAAAAGACTCGCTGGCTGTTTGTATCGCTCAAGCAAAGCGATTGGGCATTCCTGTCATTGCCGGCGGACCCTATCCGACCACCAGTTACGACAAAATCGCTGATGTGGATCACTTCATCCTTGGAGAAGCCGAAATTGCATTTCCGGTATTCCTTCGCGATTGGGCACATGGAAAAGCAAAGCGCGTTTATGCGCGTTCAGCCAATCCGGAAGAGACAGCCCGGCTTCTGCACGATTTTGCGGATGATGCGGATGTCCAGACTGTGAAAAGCCGGGTATGTCTGGATGACTCGCCAATGCCCCGCTTTGACCTGCTTGATTTTGACGCCTATAAAACCATGTCAGTCCAGATTTCGCGGGGTTGTCCGCACGGTTGCGAGTTCTGCGATATCTGGCAGCGGTTCGGAAGAAAGATGCGTTACAAAAGCATCCCGCGCATTCTGGAGGAATTGTCGGAATTGTATCGTCTTGGTTGGAGGGATTCGGTCTTCATCGTAGATGATAATTTTGTGGGTACCCCGGCAAAGACCAGACATATCCTCTCTGCCATGATTGGCTGGCAGAAAGAAAAAAGATACCCGTTCAGTTTCAGCACGGAAGCATCACTCAGTCTGGCAGATGACGCCGAATTGTTGCGGATTCTGGCGGAAGTTCGGTGTGAAATGGTGTTTCTGGGATTGGAAACGCCGGTCGAGGAGAGCCTGAAGGAAGCGGGAAAATTCGTAAATACTGCCGGCAGTATGTCGGAGCGGGTCAGAAGGATTCAGGCGGCGGGGATTGTCGTCACATCAGGCTTCATTCTCGGCTTTGACAGCGAACCGGCAGACATCGCCGATCGTATGAATGCCTGTATTTACGATATGGGAATCCCTGTTGCAATGGTTGGCTTGCTGCAGGCTCTTCCCGGGACAGCCCTGCACCAGCGTCTGAAACGGGAAGGACGCTTAGTGCAGGATTCTGACGGCAACAATACTCATGAATTCAGTCTGTGCTTCAAATCGCGCCGACCCGCCGAAGATCTGATTTCCGACTACAAAAAAGTGTTGCAGGCGCTTTATCCGAAAAACCTCAAATCTTATTTTGCGCGTTGAGCCAGACTTCGCCAGCGTTGGAGTCCACCTATTTGCGCCCAACCGCCGTTGCGACTGTTTGAAATCAAATGGTTTATCCATTATCTTGCCGCATCAGTATTCACATCGTATTTTTGGTACAGCACGGGATTCTTGCTCAAGACTTTGCTGATAAAGCCAAGTTTTCTTCCGGTTGCGGCAAGCCTCGGAATTCAGGGACATCATTTCCGGCAAATAACCCGCCTTGCTTTCCGGATTGAAGAATTGAAAACCGCATATGAGGAAATTGCCGAAAAGTTTCTGGCGAGAATACGTCACGAAAAATCAGCATTGGTGCGTGATATCAGTTACTACGTCAGTGAAGGCCGTTCAGAGATTCACGTGCGGATCGATTCCGCCGTGGCGGCCATTGAGCAAGCCCGGCACTCCCTGCTGGAAGATGCTTCGTTGCACATGAAAAAACTGTCTCGCAATGGACGCAAAGCCGTACACTTCATGTACGATTCTCTCTGTGAGGAAATCGACCAGTCTGTAGTGGAGTTCCGTCATGATTTGACAGAATTGCTGTCCGGCCGGAATCAATCAGGGATTCGTTTATGATAAATCAGAAGCGGCATCACCGTTGACACCGCATTTGGTCAGGTTCTGAATCGTCCTGCTATGAGGCCACGGAATCGTTGCCGTATCAAGTTTTGCATTCACATAAATGATGAGCATGGTGCCCCACGCCTGTCGATATACAACTTTCCGGCGCGTTCTTTTCTTCGCACAATCCCCCACGTCCATGGGTTAATTGATACCATTTAGTCGTATAATCGGTTATCATATAGATAGGAAAGGTTCCGGATTCAATCCCTGCGTGCCGGAACAACCAGACACAAGTGTGAAACAGATAAAAACAGCCACTATCGGTTTCACATTCTCCACTTCTTCCTTTTTCATCCGTAAGAATGTGAAGAATTCCCTGGGAGATTTACCTGTGGGATCACCGCTCGTTCTTGATGAAATGCGTATGTTGAATGGGAATGGGGCGTTTATCTTATCGGCATAATACGGCTTACTCGTGATGAGGGGGGCCAAAATCGGCCGGTGAATCAGAAAATGGAGCGTTTGCATGGAACCGCCGTTAATACCGGATATGCCGGATAATGACTCATCTGCGTATGAAGAAACGGACTCTGACCGCCAGCGGGGACTGCTTGCCGAAGATGCTTTATCGCTCGATATGGTCTCGGCACTTTCCGGGGACCGGCAGCTTACGGATGAAGAGTCGGGCTGTTTGCGTCACATCCAGCGTGACCGTCATCCCCGATTTTATTCCGATATCCTTTATTGCATTACCCATCAGTACTTCGCACCCGAAGTCGCGGAGGATCTATGGCGCGAGATTCTTCACCACAAGCAGGAATTATCGAAAATTCTGGGGCGGAATACCGGGATTGTTGTCGCGGCGCTCGATTACCTGACCAACATGACCGGCAACATGCAGTCCACAACCCTTGTCGGCGAAGAGCATATTGAGGAAATCGTCGGGCTCTCACTGAGGGATGGCTTGACGGGACTTTTCAACCACACTTATTTTTACCAGCAACTTGACATGGAAATGCGACGTTTTCTGCGGTACAGTGTGCCGCTGTCCCTGATCCTGATTGACATCGATGATTTCAAAATAGTCAATGATCGCTACGGACACCGTGAAGGCGACAGGGTGTTGTCCACTTTAGCGACGACGCTTCAGCATGTGGCCCGGGACTCGGACATCTGCTGCCGCTACGGAGGGGAGGAATTTTCCGTCATCCTGCCGTTAACCGATCTCCATGCAGCAAGTGAAGTTGCCGACAGGCTTGAAACAGAAATGGTGGAGCGTCTGCCATGCGAACAGATCATCACCACAAGCATGGGCGTTGCGGCCTGTGGGACGGGGACAGGAACATGCCGCGCGCTGGTGGAAAAGGCGGACGCCGCGTTATACCAGGCGAAAAGAAACGGTAAAGCCCGCGTTATTGTCGCCTGAGTGCAACCGCGGATGTTTCTACCAATATACGGCAACGTAAACGGTTTCGAGAAAGGTTATAATCATTCGTTTCGTAAAAGGAAAGTTCATGCAACCGTAATTCAACCATCAGGGAGACCTCATGAAAGAGTTGACCGCCATCCGGCGGGTAAACAGGTTCCTGTCTGACAAAACCAGGGTTCTCGCCCGTCCATTCCTTCCGGACAATCCGGCTCGTCTGGCGCGCATCACGCAACGCATCCTGTCCCTGTCCGAGTCTGAAACTGGTCGGGTTCTCCACAAGATCATGCTTGATTTTGAGCGGCGGCATCGGGACATCAGGTTGATATTCCTGCGCCACTACCAAATGCTCCGGCATCTGCTGTCTGACAATGATCCGCTCTCACGCAGGACAAACGGATTATCTGATGAGAGAAAACTGTTGTTGGGCGCCTATTTCACATGCGAATATTCCATCGAAGCCGCGGCGTTCTTCAATCCGTCAATCGTTGCCCATCCCAATCAGGATAACTTGCCGCAGGGAAGCACCCGGTTTATCATCAGTTTCCGCGCTACCGGTGAGGGACATGTTTCATCCATCGTCTTTCGTACCGGCACGATCAACGCGAATCATGCCTTGCAGTTTGATCCGGTGAGTCCCTATGTCGAAACGCCTCAAAAGACGGAAAACCCGTCATACGACAAGAATACCTTCCGCCTGAAACTCAGTGAAATGGGGAGCTTCAACGATATTTCCCAAACGATACTCGGCAATCTCGACGACCAGTTCACGCTAAATCAATTGAACGATCAGGTCTGGTATTATGGAGAAGGCCATCCGGCTCCGGGAGCCGACAAGACATTGGAGGAGATCAAATGGCTTGCCCTGTCGAATTACCAGTTATGTTTCCGCTCGGATCGCGATCTTTCCGAATGCGTGATTTTTCCGGTATCGAACAATGAGAGCAAAGGTCTGGAAGATGCCCGCTTCGTCCGCTTTACCGATGATGATGCAACCGTGACATATTATGCGACCTATACCGCCTATAACGGTTTTGCGATCCTGCCGCAGCTGCTTTCGACCAGGGATTTTCTCACGTTTGACATTGCGACGTTGAACGGGAAATCAGCAAGAAACAAAGGGATGGCGATGTTTCCGAGGAAAATCGGAGGACGTTATATGATGGTTTCAAGACAGGACGGCGAAAATATGTACGTGATGGCCTCCGACAACCTCCATTTCTGGAATGCGGCAACGTTGTTGCGCAAACCGGCGGAGCCGTGGGAATTTTTCCAGCTCGGCAACTGCGGATCGCCCATTGAGACCGAGGCTGGTTGGCTCGTCCTTACTCACGGCGTTGGCGCGATGCGGCAATACTGCATCGGTGCGATCCTGCTTGATCTTGATGATCCG
The DNA here is from genome assembly GCA_003249795.1 of bacterium. Classification (GTDB taxonomy): domain Bacteria; phylum Planctomycetota; class SZUA-567; order SZUA-567; family SZUA-567; genus SZUA-567. The sequence continues at coordinate 13,814 of QKHZ01000142.1, forward strand.
TCCCGGATCGTCGGAAGGCTCAGACAGCCGCTCCTGATTCCCGATGAACAGGAGCGCGAAGGGTATGTCCCCAATGTGGTTTACTCCTGCGGTGCAATGGTCCATCGTGGTGAATTGATTATTCCCTATGCCATGTCGGATTCCGTTTCCGGAATCGCGACGCTTTCTGTGGATGATCTCCTGGAAAGTTTGCTGCACAACAAATAGGTTGCACTCATTTCATCACCCGATCGTCATGATTCCCTCGAATCGTTGTTACGCCAGAATAAGGGGCACATATGCCGTCATTACTCACCGCACGTTCCATAGGCAGCATCGCCGTCATCGGAAACCATTTGCCGCGCTTATGCGGCATTGCGACATTCACTCGTGATTTGTGTTTGGCTTTGTCGGAAGAAACGGGGCCGCATTGCCAGCTCGAAGTCTTGGCCATGGATGACATCCCGGAAGGATACGCATATCCCGAGCGCGTGAAATTCCAGCTGGCGGCGAAGAATACGGCCGATTATGCCCGGGCTGCATCATTCATCAATGTCAACCAATACGACGTGGTCCTTCTTCAGCATGAGTATGGCATCTTCGGCGGCAAAGACGGCGCGCATATCCTGAAGCTTCTGGATGCGCTGCATATGCCGGTCATTACTACGCTCCATACCGTTCTTGCCGAACCGACCGCAAACCAGAAGAAAGTCATGATCGAGCTCGCCAGTTACTCTGCGCAACTGGTGGTCATGAGTCACCGGGCAAAGGCGATTCTGCATGATGTCTACGGGATTTCCGAAAACAAGGTTTCCCATGTCCCTCATGGCATCCCGGATGTGCCGTTTACCGATCCGTGTTTCAACAAGGAGTTGTTTGATGTGGAAGGACGCAAGGTCATCCTGACTTTTGGCCTGCTTGGCCCGAACAAGGGGATCGAAAACATGATCGACGCGATGCCACGGATCGTTCAATGCCATCCGGAGGTTGTCTATATCGTTCTGGGTGCGACACATCCGGCCATCGTCCGCGAGAATGGCGAAGCGTACCGCCATGCACTTTATGAACGCGTAAACCGCTTGGGACTGGAAAAGCACGTCATTTTTCATGACCGGTTTGTCGAGTTGGACTTGCTGCTGCAATATCTGAGTTGCGCGGATATTTATGTGACGCCATATCCGCGAGCCGAGCAGATTACGTCCGGGACGCTGGCGTATGCAATTGGAGCCGGCAAGGCCGTGGTCTCCACGCCATATTGGTATGCAGAGGAAATGCTGTCTGATGAACGGGGCCAGATCGTTCCCTTCAATGACGGCCCGGCATTGTCCGACAGGATCTGCGATCTCCTGGGCGACGATCTGAAACGCAACGCGATGCGCAAGCGGGCTTACCAGTTCGCCAGGCCGATGGTCTGGAAGGAAGTCGCCCGCAACTATCTGGATATAGCCGCTGATTGTCTGCGCAACCAATCGAATGCTCCCCGTCCGCATTCTGCCGGCGAGCGTTCGGTAAAAGCATATGAAGAGCTTCCCGCCCCCTGCCTGGAGCATCTGAAAGTCATGAGCGACGATACGGGTATTTTCCAGCATGCATTGTATTCGACTCCTGACCGGGAGCACGGATATTGCGTGGATGACAATGCCAGGGCGCTGATCGCCATCAGCATGTATTCCGTCTATAATCCGGATCGCTCCCTGCTGCGCCTGCTGCACATCTATCTGTCTTTTCTTACATATGGTTTTGATCGTTCCTCCGGACGGTTTTTGAATTTCATGACGTATGATCGTTTATGGAGAGATGAAATCGGCAGCGAAGACGCCCATGGCAGGGCGCTATGGGGATTGGGCAAGGCGGCGAAGTATGCCACCTGTAATTCTGTAAGAAATCAATGCACTAATCTTTTTTCTCAGGCGCTGGATGTGGTGGAGCAGTTCACGTCTCCGCGGGCCAAAGCATTTTCAATCATCGGTATTCAGGCGTATCTGGAGGTGTTTGGCGGCGATGTCGATGCCCGGCGTCTGCGTGAGACGTTGGCCGAATCCCTGTTTCTTGCGTTCACAAAAAATGCCACGGAAGAATGGTTCTGGCTTGAGGATTCTCTCACATATGCCAATGCGAAGATCTCCCAGGCGTTGATTCTGGCTGGCCAGTGGATTCCGAATCCGCACATGCTACAGACCGGGCTGAAGAGCCTGCAGTGGCTTCTGGATAAACAGACTGCGCCCGAAGGTCATTTATCCTTGATCGGAAATTCCGGATGGCTTCAGAGAGGCGGACAAAAACCAAAATTTGACCAGCAACCGATTGATGCCATGTGCCTGGTAGAGGCCTGCGCAGATGCGTTTCGCTCAACAGGAGATGCCAGGTGGCATCAACATGCCCGGCGATGTCTTTCCTGGTTCATGGGGCGCAATGATTTGAATGTAGCCATGTGCGATTTGAAGACGGGCGGTTGTTCGGACGGTCTCATGCCTCACGGGCTCAACTGCAATATGGGGGCGGAATCAACCCTTGCCTGGCTGATTTCGCTGTTGACGATGCATGAACTTTCTGCAGTGGACGGTTAAGGCAATTCGATTTCATCGGACAATCAAAAAAGGTATTTGACAATAACCCTACGGTCAACAACAAGACTTGAAATAAGCCGGAAGCATTTAGCACGTTCCGGCAAATACGGAGATTGAGCAATTGCCCATCATTGAGCCAGCCCTTCGGCGCGGTTTCATTTTTCCTATTCTATTGGCGTTATTCCTGAACGCGGGATGTCTTCTGCCATTTCCGTTGGTTGATCAGGCGCAATCCGACTTCATATCGTCGGAATTCCCCGATGTACTGATTCTTTCGGGGCATCCAGAACCGATTCTGTTGAATGAGATTTCAAATTCATCGCATTGTCTGATCATGGTTCCTGGCATTTCCAATGGCGAAATGAAACAGCAGGTTATTTTTCTTGATCAACTCCGGAAAAAGTGTGGTGCGGACATTGCCATATTCCTGGACTGGGGACGAAATGACCTCGGGCGTAAGATCGCTTTGGCTCAATCAACGGATCGGGCTTCCGATGAGATGACGGATATCTGTCACCTTGTCGGAAAACGAAGACATATTCCCGGCGAAGCCATCATTGACATCATTGCCCACAGCGCCGGAACGATCATAACGAACAAAACGGCAATCCGTCTGCATGATTCGGGTATCCGTTTCCGGCATGTCCTTTTTCTCGGGACACCGCATGATGCGGATGCGGATGTTTCGGCGCTGATGGAAACCAGTTGTTCAGTTCTGAACGTATTTTCCGGTAATGACAAAGTCAACCGCACTGTCAGTACCGACAAAGGGAGAATCCATGCGTTCACCGGAGAATCATTCCGGAATCTGCGAATGGATACATCTCTGGGAGGGCGCAAAATCCGTCATTACAATTTTCTTGAAAATACTCCGGAAAATCTGGAACAATATGCCGCGGTTCTTGCGACAGGATCATGGCCGTTGGCAGTACCCGTCAGTGAGCAAACCAGCCTGACTCCGGCTGAACTGTACAAGGCAGCCTTATGGGTTCGGCAAGTCAGGGTGGATAAAACTGAGCGTATTCTTGTGATGAGACTCATTCAAAATGCCCTTAAGGATTCAGTTCCTGAAATTCAGACCTATGGTGCCATTATGGCAGGACTTCTTGCGGATACAGTATTCAGGTTACGGTTAATGGAGTTGTTGGAGAATAAAACATCTCCCGGATATCTCAGACGGGAGATCTATCAGGCACTGGGATCAATCGGCAATCCCGAAGATCTTCGCTATTTGCGACGATTGCGCAAATCCGATCCGGACTCCAGTGACGTACTTCGTGATGTTATGCGCGATTGGAAGAGGAAGCGGATTGGCGGGCTTCCGCTTCCGAAATCATGAATGGTTCCTGATGATAATTTCCGACCCGGACACGGATGTTTCTCCTGATTCCGAACGGGCGTTTATCTGGAATCCAGCAAATGTTTCAGGTTAATGATGTGAACAAGGGTATAGAGGAAGCTGATGGTGATTTTGATTTGCAGAATCCATAAAGTTTCCTCTGATCTTCCCAAAGTAGCGGGATGGGGTGATCGCGGAGGCGGGTGATGGAAAGGCCTTCCGGTTCCTTACCTGCAAGAATCGCCTCGACAATATCCGGCGCCAGCAGCGTCAGCCGCAGCATCCGGGAAACATGCGCCTTGTTCATGTTCATTTGCGTTGCAAGTTCCGTCACCGATTTTACTTCCGCAGTATCCAGCATCTTCTGCCACCGATAAGCTGTGGCAATCGCCACCTGCAGCGACGATGCCATGCTTGACTCGTTCATCCCTTCGGGCAGGATGATTTCCTTGCGCCCGCCGCGGCGATGGAACTTCATCGGAATGCGGATCACCATGATCCCGTCTTTGTGTTTGACCTGTTCAGATCCTTGCGCCGTTTCATTTACATTATTATTATCCGTAAATTCCGCGGCAAGGCTGTCGATGCCGCAATGGCTCAGGTGGATTTCCAGACCGTCGGAATTGACGGTTGCCTGTTTGACCAGCAGCATGCAGATTCGCGCCTGTTCGGCGGGGAAGAGATGCTCCCAAACTGTGTCGACATTTCGCAGGGCAATTGCCAGTTCCTGCGGATCCGGTGGTGTTTTCAGGTCTTTTGCTGCAAACTGCGCTTGTGCAATCACCTCGGGCGTCTGCAGGATTTCCCTCATCCGCCCGAACACGGCCGATTCAATATCGCCTGCAGGAACGGCTTTCACCGGGCAACTGTCGTATCCTTGTTTGCTGGCTGCAAGGCACTGATAATAACGGTAAGTGCGGCCGTTTCTCTTTGTATAGGTCAACCCCATCGACGAATCGCAATGCCCGCACCGGAGAATCCCTTTCAGCATCGCCGGTGTGCGGCAGCGGGAGGCGGTGGCGCGTACGTGACTGTTTTCAGTAAAGATCGTCTGCACGCGACTCCAAGTCTTCCTGTCGATGATGGCCTCGTGTTCACCGGGAAAGACCTTGTCAAAGTGGGTGATCTCTCCGATGTATTTGCGATTGGTCAGGACGGTGTAAACACTGGTCTTGTTCCACGGCCGCGGCAGATGGACTTTTCCGTTAGCGCTGGTCCAGGATTTGGCAAGAATCCCGTCGCGGTTCAGCTCCTTCGCCAGATGCAGCGTACTGCGCAAGACCAGAAATCGCCGGAACATCTGTTTGACCGTTTTGGCTTCGGTCTCATTGACAAAAAGTTTTGCATTGTCTGAATCATAGCCGAGGATCGGGTGGCCTCCGGTGTACTTGCCTTTCTTCTTGGCGGCGGAGATCTTGTCGCGGATGCGTTCGCCGATGATCTCGCGCTCAAACTGTGCGAAAGAAAGCAATATGTTTAACGTAAGACGTCCCATGCTGGTCGTTGTGCAGAAGGATTGGGTCACGGAGGTGAACGTGACGTTGTGCTTGTCGAAGAACGCGATCAGCGAAGCGAAGTCGAGCAGCGACCGGGACAGCCGATCGACCTTGTACACCAGAATGGAGTCGACAAGCCCGTTCTCGATATCCTTCATCAGTTCTTTCAGGGCGGGGCGTTCCATGTTCCCGCCGGAATAACCGCCGTCGTCGTATTGTTTGGGCAGAACGATCCAGCCTTCTGATCGTTGGCTCTGCACATAAGCTTCAGCAGATTCGCGCTGCGCTTGTAAAGAGTTGAATTCCTTTTCGAGTCCTTCCTCAGTGGACTTGCGCGTGTAGATCGCACACCGGATTATTTTTGTCTCATTCATTTGACTCCTCCCTATATGGATTCAAAACAACCTGTCTGCGCGTCAGAGCGAGTGACGCATGCCACTTTGCCGGCGGAGGCCGAAGAAGTCAGGACCGCTCCATTTGGTTCCGGTGATCTCCGTGGCGATGGCGGTGAGTGACTTGTAGTGCTTGCCCCTGTACGCAAAGCCGCGTTCCATCACTTCGACTTCGTACCGCGCGCCTTGCCACTCGCGGACATAGCGCGTTCCCGGAATGGATTTGCCGGATTTCGATGGCGATGTTTGCTGCTGCGGAACGCTTCCGATCTCCTCCAGTTTCCGCCTGGTTTCTTCCGACAAACCGCCGTAGACAAGTTCCTGAATCCGGTAAGCAATGCGTCCGACCAGTTGTTTTCGCGTATGACTCGCTGGCGGTTTCGTATTGAACAGCGTCTCCCATTTGTTTTTCAGTTTTTCAATCGGCATCGTCTCGAGTTCCACGATCTGCGCCACCACACTTTTTCCCATGACTACTCCTCCGTTCAGTTGAGAGAAATTTGTTCCGGACCGCCCGGTAAGCATTCCTGCGCTACGAACTTCTCTCCGTTGCGAATAATGAGCCTCGGTTTTCCGCCGCCAGCAAGTCTATTTTTGCTGTGGTCGGGTTTTTGACGGAATTGCCGAATCGCGGCAAGTGCGAGAAGATGTCCGGTTTCAGCCAGACATTCTTCGTCTGATAAATAATCAATAACCATGGCAAAACCTCCTCCTATGACAACTTTCTCAAAACAACATTCCTGCGCAGCGGGCAATGCCTGACTGGCAAATGCGCCGCTTTCGCGGTAATGGGAGCGGCAACATCTCCTCATGGAAGGATGTAAATACGTGGTGAAAGAAATCCGGTACAGGTATGTGTGATGATGCAGGACGGCATGCTCCGGATGCGGGGTGTTCAGCCGGAGAGGGATTCGGCCGGTAGGAATTCTGCCCGAAGTTTTCCCAATGCACGTTTCAGCGTTTTACGGACAGCATGCCGGTTCATGGATAACTGATTGGCGATATCGCGAAGAAACAAGCCGTCGAAAATCACCCTCCGGATAATCAATCGCTCTTGCCTGGGAAGAGCCAGATACAGCTCTTTGAGTTTCAGGAAATCAGCAGATTGAAGCAGTTGGTGAAACGGGTCGGCTGTTTCATTGTCCAGCACCTCTTCATCTGAAACATCAACTGCCGCCTCCGCAAACTCCCGCAACCTGTTTTCCTTTTTCAGGAAATTGAGCACCGCCCACTTGCCTGCATTGATCAGATAGCCGGAGCCTGCGTGGGGCTGCTTTCTTTCTGCCTGAAGAACGGCGACGGCAAACTCCTGCACCGCATCATCAAACAGGTCGGCACTGAGATTCATGCTGCGGGCATAGCGGGAGCCGATCTCCAACAGTTTTTCCGGAGTAAACACACAAGCCTTGTCTTGCGGAAGTGGTGACGGGATTTCTTCAGATGCACTCATACTCAGCCTTTCATGAAATCAGTTCTATCGTAGTCAATTTTCGACTCAGACGCGAGTCAGTTTCTTCTGGCGAAGTTCAGAGAGTTTGATGGGAGCTTTGCGGGGGCGATTGTTCGCGGAAGTTCCGGCGAGAAGGATTCCCTGCTCGGACGCAGCGACAGCACATCCCACCACGCAATCCCAGAAGTGATTCTCTGAATAGTTGGCGCGCAATTTCCATTCGTCTACTACTCTGCCGCGGCCTTCAGTGCGCACCGAGTACTCGCTGACCATGTGCTCGGAAAACATGCGTACGGTTTCAGGTCTGCGGCCGAAAACAGAAAGGGAACCGGAATCGCCCTTGGCTACCCGCCAGCGGCTGCGGACAAATGATTTCCAATAATTCGTATCGAAGAGGATGTAGCGTACAGCCGTTCTTCCCTTACCGGCAGGGATGCGCCAGTTCCATTCCGACACGCGATCACCGACCTTGCGGCGGTAGTCGGAAAATGGCGCAGACGATGCGGTGATGCCTTTACCGCGGCTGGGCATGACAATCGCCGCATGCGGACTCTGCCGACAGAAGTCGTACACCGTCTGTGCGGCGTTGCCATCATTGGCGTCAATCAGCACTCGGCTGATCCGCAGGACCGTGCCGTCATCTCGCCTCCATTCCCGCCCGATCAGTTTTGTGGTCAGCGCATCAAAACCTGCACGCCATGCACCTTCCTGGCCTGTTCCTGGGAAATTATTCTGTAGTGTCCGCGTGACTTCCCGCAAAGAAAAGTAAGGTTTGTGTTGTTCGGGAAAGACGCCGTAGTCGACGATGTAGCCGGTAAAGTCAGCGGTCCATCCGCAGACGACGTAATACAAACAGACTCCCTGTACATCGATGAACGCCGTCATCTTCTCGCACGCTGTCGGCACATCATAGCGTTTCAGATTGTTCAGCTTGGCAAGAATCTCATCCCGCGTCAGTTGCCCTTCTTCCTCCGGCGGAGACAGCGGATTGTTCTGAAATTCCGAAGCAAAGACTTCCTCGCCGTCATCGATCAATGCGTTGTAGGCGTGCTGGATCGCGGAGATTTCGCCTTCGTCCTGCGCAAAACAGTAATCCCAGGAGACAAGACATCCATTGTCCATTTCAGGACGGTTAGCAACATAATACGCCGTCGCTTCCGCACGGGCTCGAAGCTGGTCTTCCGGATCGTCTGGATTATAGGTATTGCGAAGGCGTGCATATTCGGTCAGCCAATGAGTCTGGTGTGCATTGGCCCAGCGCCGGATAAACGGGATGCGCTCTCCCTGCCACGCTGCGTTTGTCTTCGGATCCAGCAGCTGATCGACCAGATCGTTTTTCTGGATCACCGTGCACGGCATCACCACCGACATCCCGGTCGTGTGTCCCGCTGAGCGGATGATCGCTTTTTTGATGATGTTCAATCTCTTTGTGATCTGCTTCGGAGAAGATGCAGACTCCTCATCCTGCGGGTCGTCAATAATCACGAAGTCCGGCCTTAGCTGCACCCCGTCGCCGCGCCGCTTTTTCATGCCGCGGACTTTCGATGAGGTGATGCCACAGGCAAGGATCACGCTACCTGCAGCAGCAGAGCCTTCAATCATCGGCAGCACAAGATAATCGGCCGACCACTCGATAAAGGTCGGCTTACCCAGATAGAGCTGACCGTGAGAACGCTGGTTGATTCCTTCGAGTGCATGGATCGGATAACAGACTTCGGGGAAGTCAGCAAGCAGCAGTTCGCTCTCGAAGATGCCCTTGATCGAATCGAGATTGTCAGTGGCGCGCGTCTGGTTTGCGCCGATGATCGGGATGAAGTGCTTATGCCCGTAACAGGTCGCCCAGACTGCAGTGAGTTCTGAAATCGTGGACTTGCCGAATCCCCGGAACACCGCTTCGACAAACCGTCCGCCGTGAAAAATCGCATTCTCGATCCGGTGAATCACGCGGACATGCTCATTCGAAAACGGGTCCTTGCCTTCCGGCGCGTAGGTAAAGATAAACTTCGACAGATCATACCGGCACGACTCCTTCCGCTCGGGATTTTCCACCGGCGGCAGTTCCCCGATATCGCGCACCGACTCCGAAAGCCGCCGCGAGCGCTCCGCCATATACAGGCGGTGACGTTCGGCATAAGGAAGTTTGTCTGAGACTTCCGGCGTCTCCCGTTTTTGCACCACTGTAGAAATAGCCATGCTACATACCGGACGAGGTCGATAGTTTTACCATCACCAATGCGAAGTCCCGCAAGGTTCTGCTGGCGGTAGATTTTTCCCGGACTCATCACCGTGCCCAGAGGCGTGGAGTTCATGAGGCGGGTGAGTTCCACGGGGCGAAGGTGATGCGGATCGATAGGACGGCTGAGCGGTTTTCTGGGCATGCGTTTTCCTTTCAGCAATCGGTATCGGGAATGGAATTGAGCCATGCACCAAGATGAACGAGATTGATGTTTCCGGCGTCATTCACCGGCGCACCGGCGTGGGTGGCATCAAGAATCTGCTGTTCGGTAACAGCTTTTCCGCCAGCCTTCGACAGAAGCCGCGCCGCATCGGCTGGAGCCATACTGAGGGGATTGAGTTTTTTGCCAGACATCGGCAGACTCCCTTCGCACGGAAGAAATCAGGCAAGACTTAGGACAGGGGAAACAGTCGGGTGGTACTTTGGATAGAGGCGAACAACAGCGTTTTAATTCGGCCGATTGTGGGCCGTTTGCGGGGATCGGCAAATAGGCACAACGATATGCCGTTACGGAATGGAAACGATTGCGGATGCTCATCACGAGCGCAGCCCGGCAGATTCGCCGGGATACGCAGGAACCAGCTTGGTGTACGGAAAATCAGGCGGTTGAATTGTCCTTGGCAATGCAAGCGGGGCAAAGATCCTCGCCGTCACACCGCCAGCCTTCGGCCTGCGCCAGCGTTACCGGGTCTTCGCTTTCAAGTGCCTCGGGGCCGCACGAACCACACCGGTCGCAGACACAGCGTTTGATGATTTCAATCATGATAAGTCCTCCGGTTGAATTCGGAAATTAAACGTTCAAAGCAAACTGGCCGCGATCTGCACGCCGGAAACGGCTGGACGCGCCCTTGGCCTTGATCTCGCGTCCCATCGCTGCTGAAAGCGTAGCGTGCGGCGTTCGCCCGTTGCTGTCAGCAAGTTTTAACGCAAAGATCTTCTGGCTGATCTCCTTGCAGCAAAGCGGCTGTTTCGATTCCTTCAGAACTTCCGCCGCGGCGTCAAGCATACTCATCTTGCCCTTGGGTTTTCCACCCTTGCCGCCGGAAGAAGTGCCTGTGGCTTTAGCGTCACCGCCGGAAACAACGACTTTCTTCCGTTCTGATTTGATTTGTTTCTTGATTAGTTCGGCTCGAAGCTGGTTTGCAAGTTTCCGGGCGGCTTCCTTGAAGTCGCCTTTGCCGTCGTAGCCGAAGTGGCTGTGATAACCCGTCGGGCTGATCTTCCCCCTGAACTCCAGATGGTTCTGAAAATCCTTGTCATACATCACTTCGACCGTCTCGCCGTCGTCGGTGGTGACGCTGAACTTCTCCTTGACCCGTTCCGGCGCTTTCATTCCCGGAGCGATGCCGTGCTTGGCGACGTTTTTGCGCGCGCACTCGGCCAGTTTGTCCGCGCCGTATTTTTCAAGCAGCGCCTTCGCCTTGGTCTTCGCGTCGGCAGGCGTCTTGCCGAAGGTGATCCGCGCGCCGCTGGAGGCTTCACTTATCGCCCAGCCTTTTCCATCCGCAGCTTTGTGCACGAAAAACCGGAAACGTTCAAACCCGCTGATTTTGACTTCCGTCGCATCCTGTACCGGAACAAACTTTTTCAAGCCTTCGTCGTAGAAATGAAACTCAGCCTTTGATGAATCGGGTTGCTTCTTGTCGGCTGAAACTTTCGCCGCCGGTTTGGCTTTGGATGTTGTCTTTGCCGGGGATTTCTTTGCCGCTGTTTTAGCGATTGAGGCTTTCGATGGTTTCTTGGTCGTTGTCTTTTTGGTTGCCATGATGTTCTCCGAATAG
>QKHZ01000190.1 GCA_003249795.1 bacterium
GACTCTGATACCGACAACCGACTCAATGACGAATCGCAACCAAGATGCGCGGCCTGAATCGTCTTCCCGCGCGCAAGGATCGCAGCCCGTTCGATCTGGTTTCGCAGCTCGCGAGCGTTACCCGGAAACGGTTGCTTCTGCAACACCTGAATGGCCTCGTCAGAGATATCACAGTCCTGCAAATCAACCCGGACCGCATATTGCTGCAGGAAATGTCTGGCCAGAGGTTCGATATCCTCAATCCGTTGCCGCAGAGGAACCAGTGTTACCGCAAAGACATTCAACCGGAAATACAGATCCGCTCGGAACGTCCCATCTTCAACACACGCTTCCAATGAACGGTTACTGGCTGCAACGACGCTGACATTGACCTCACGCTCGCGTAAATCGCCCACCCTTTGCACACGGCGGGTTTCCAGCACGCGCAAAAGCTTGGACTGATGCGCTGGAGACAGGTCTGCGACTTCATCCAGAAACAGCACGCCGCCACTGGCAAGCTCAAACGCCCCTGCCCTGTCAGCAATCGCACCCGTGAATGCGCCTTTGACATGTCCAAGCAACTCGCTCTCAAACAAATTATCCGGAAGCGCCGGACAGTTGACTGCAACAAACGGACACTCCTTGCCATAACGCAGGTCATGAAACATCCGGGCGGCGACTTCTTTTCCCGTTCCGGTTTCCCCGTATAATAGAAGATTCTGACAGCCGCTTTGCGCCGCCAGATCCAACTGGTGAACCACATCTTTTGTAAATGCGCTTCGGCCAATAAAACGAGCTGCAACCGGTTGCGGACGAACCGATAGCAACCGTGTCGACCGGCGGCTGGCGCGGCTGGCCTGTTCACACCGAAGGACTGCCGCCTCCAGCTCCAGCAAGTTCAACGGTTTGCGCAGGAAATCATTCGCGCCCAGACGCAACGCCTGGATCGCCATATCGATGGTGCCGTGGCCGGTGATCATGATCACTTGCGGATAATGCGCATTCTGCCGCATGTTTCGCAAAAACGTTAGCCCGTCTGTACCCGGAAGGCAAACATCCAACAGCATCGCATCGACCGCAGACGTTTCCAATACCCTCATTGCAGCATCCGTGTTGTCCACAGATACCGTTTCATAACCAAGACGTTTCAGAAAGTCTTCACAGACATTACGGATTACCTGTTCATCATCAACAATCAAAACTCGCACACAACTCTCCTGTCGACTTGTTTCATTCTGAATCAATCATTCTTATTGAAAATAAGTAACGCTCTATCCTCATTTTAAAGACGCAACCGCGTGTTTCACCTGAGGAAGCATTAGCCGGGCGATGGCTCCGCGCGGTTGTGCCGGGATCAATGCCGCAGCCCCGCCATAGCGTTCGCACAGACTCCGGACAATTGCAAGGCCGACGCCCTGACCACCAGTCGGGCCTTTTGTCGTATAGAAGGGATCAAACGCTTTTTCCTGCACTTCTTCCGAAAGCCCGATCCCCGTGTCTGCAATTTCAATCACAGCGACTTCGCCTTTGATTCTGGAAGTAACCGTAACCGTGCGTTCCTCGACATATTTCGGCAAGGCATCAATTGCGTCTCGTGCATTGTTCAGAAGATGCAGAAGGATCTCTTCCAAAGAAAAAGGATTGACCCGCACTTGGGCAACGGGGGTACACGGATTCAGCTTGACCTCGATTCCGTGATTACGGAATTGCGCCGACACCAGCCGCAGCGCCGCTTCAACCACGCGGAACGGATCAATCTCTGTCACTTCAGATACATCGGAGTTGCGCGCAAAATCCCGCACATGGTCTATCAGCGATGACATCCGGTCAACAAGATCGATAATATTCTGCAAGCGCCCGTCCAGTTCGGAATCAGTCACCGGCCATCCCCGTTGACGGCAGATCAGGATATGTTCGGCAAACCCGCGAATTCCGGTCAGAGGCTGATTGAACTCATGCGCCATTCCCGCAGCCATTTCGCCCAGCGCACGCTGGCGGTCAGAACGGACAAGAGTCGCGATCGTATTTTCATGCGCCTTGCGCGCACCGCAAACCCGATCCCACGCAAGCGCCATCGCCGAAGAAAGCGCACCCATCAATGACAAAACCTGTGGTTGCCATTCCGCAATTCCATCATTTTTAATCAGCTTCACAAAAATGACACCGAGTAACTGCCCGTCAATCCGAATCGGCGCAGCCACCCACGCGGGATACCCCGAGCCATCGGCATTATCCAGAAAACACGCCCGGTGCAACCACGGCGTATGCTCAGGAATCGCCTCTTTGCATTCGTCTTGCTCATGCTCAGATTCCGGTACCGCCGCAAGAAGATCCCGCGCAAACCCGAAACCCGCCGGTCGGATCGTCTCGACCCGCACAGCCATAACAGCATCACAGGCAAGCAATCGGCTTAACAGAGCGGACAATGACCGTTCCCTGCCTGATAGCTCCCGAATCAAATCATGTACAGCATGGTGCAGATTACGCATCACACATCATCCATCTTGCCATTACAGCAATCCGTGAAACCGACTTATTTGCATGCAAATACCCTAAACTTATTCTATTATTTCATTGTGCAAAATATACCGCAAGGAATCTTTTCACCGAATCAGACGATCCGCCGCAGAAGATTGGTTTATTCATTTTATCTCACACTCTTTGCAGCCGTTTCTTTTTCAACCTTTACCAAATATTCCTGACGACTATCTACTTGACGAATGCACTTTTTCATGGACAATAGATAAATCCTGATCGGTTTCAGGGATTCTGTCGGCGAGGAATAAAAATACCTCCGCCAACTGGCTATCCAAAAAGAAGTTACGACAAAGGATCATAAACACCCATGAAAAAATTCCTCCTGTTGACATTCGTTCTGGGGCTGGTCGGTGCAATCTCCGCCGGTGCGCTGGCTCTGACCTATACCGTGACAAAACCGCAAATCCAGAAGCAGGAAGCGGAAGTCCGCAAAAATGCGCTGAAAAAAGTCTTCTTCCGCATCGACTTCACAAAAGCACACATGGAAGACCTCCCGGACGGCTGCACCGCGATCTTTCTTCCGGAAATCTCGGAGGCGGTTCCGGCTTACTACGCCGCTCCGGGTGCCGGAATCGGCTACAACACCGCCGTACCGATTGAGCTGCTGGTCGGCTTCACAAACCCGGCTTGCAAGGATCTTCCCGAGCAGAACGGTAAAAACGGAAGCGTCTGTGTCGGCTGGAAAGTCATTAAAAGCGAAGAAACACCTGGACTTGGCGAGAACGCGAAAAATGAAGAGCCGCCGTTTACGATTGCAGAAGTTGTCACCGGAAACGCAAAACCGGCAGGCCCTGACCGTCGCACCGCCTTTCAAAAACAGTTTGAAGGAAAACTGCCTGCAGAGATGGAAGCCAAGAAAACCATCGACACCATTACCGCCGCCACCTACTCAACCGTTGGCATTATCAACGCGGTAAAAGATGCGGAAGCTACACTACAAGCCGCGCTGGAAAAACAGAGCGCAAAATAACCAAAACACTTCCGGAAATATCATGAAATCAACAGCGCCGTATACAATCGTATGCGGCGTCTTGCTTTTAACGGGAAATCCGATAGAATCCCCACCCAGTTTGCGGAAACAGCGGTTCCGCGTTTTTTTATGTATCCCTGAAATCAAAAGGAAAAAATCAACATGGAGAACAAACTCGCCAATCCTGCACCACTCGGTCTGATGGGCTTTGGCATGACCACCATTCTGCTGAACCTTCATAACGCAGGCTTTTTCCCGGAAATATCCCCGATGGTTCTGGCGATGGGCATGTTCTATGGCGGTATCGCGCAGATCATCGCTGGCATTCTCGAGTTCCGCAAAGGAAACACATTCGGACTGACTGCATTCACCTCCTACGGCGCGTTCTGGCTGACTCTGGTCGCGCTGATTCTGGGGCCGAAGCTGACCCCGGCACTGAGTGGAACTCCGGCAGGATTCATGGGATGGTATCTGGCCCTGTGGGGAACGTTCACATTCTTCATGTTTCTGGCAACATTGCGGAATATCCGCGCACTGCAGGTCATCTTCGGAACCCTTACGGTTCTTTTCTTCCTGCTGGCGGCAAAAGACTGGACAGAGAGCCACCTGCTGGGCGTGATCGCCGGTTATGAAGGCCTCTTCTGCGGCGCCAGTGCATTTTACCTTGCGATGGCTGAAATTCTGAATGAAACCTACGGCAAAACAATTCTGCCTGTCGGCGCCAAAAACTGAAAAACGGATCGCCAATTCATTTTCTGATCAGCAACAATAAAAGGCTTCCGGTCTTGACCGGAGGCCTTTTCATATAAATCCACATCCTATTGTTCTGAAAACCTAAGGGGTGAGAATATAAAATTTAACTGAGACTTGCACTCACACGGCTGCAAGAATCTGATAAACTTGGTCACACAACCCGTGCACCGAAAACGGTTTCATCACAACATCCCGAACAGGTTCCTGCTGAACGCTGGCGTCATCGGCGTCACCAATCCGACCGGTAATCACCACAACCGGCGGACATGCCTCGCCACCGCCGCATTGCTTCCGTAATAACTGCAGGAATTCAATCCCTGTCATCTTCGGCATCTGCAGATCAATCAGCATCAGATCAAACGGCGTATTCGCATGCATCTGCAGCGCGGCCTCACCATCAGGCAACGCAGTCACAATGTATCCGCGCCGCTTCAGGCTGGTCGCAAGCAGTTCGCGCACATCAGCCTCATCATCCAGCACCAGAATCCGAGAGCCGAGGATATGATGATGCTTTTCGCCACCGTCTTCCCCCTTGGAAGAAAGGTAATTCCCTGCCCCCACCGTCTCGCGCTCCATCGGCAAGATCACGGTGAAGGTCGTGCCGATGCCCAGCTTGCTTTCGACGCGAATTTCACCGCCATGATCACGGACGATCCGGTCGGACACACTTAAGCCTAAGCCCGTTCCCCTGACGCTGCTCTGCGAGGAGCCGCGCTCCGCATGCTCGCCTTTGGTCGTAAAAAACGGCAGGAACAGATCTTTCATCCGTTCCGGCGCAATGCCAATGCCGGTATCAGAAACCTGCAACAAACATTTGCCGCCTTCTTGCCGAACAGAAACAGAAATGATTTTTTCTTTCTGCTCGCGTAGGGCATGCCGTGCATTGATCAGAAGATTCAGGACAACCTGCCCGATCTGACTGCGATCCATCAGAAAGCTATCAATCGCTTCAATCGACTTATCCAACCGGATGCCCTCACAGCGCAACTCGCTCTGAATCAGCACCAGCACATCGTCGACGACAGAACCGATATCTTCCATCTGCCGAACCGCGGTGGATTTGCGGCTGAAGGCGAGCATATTGCGGGTAATGCCCGCAGCGCGGCGACCAATCTGTAGCGCACGTTCAAGCAGCTCCCTCTCACTCGGCTGCAGATCCGCAGTCTCCAGTGTCAACTCAAGAAACCCGAGAAGCCCCGTGTGCATGTTGTTGAATTCATGCGCTACACCCGCAGCCAGTACCCCGACAGCAGCCATGCGCTCAGAGCGGATCAGCGCCTGCTGCGTTTCGACAAATTCAGTTAGGTCATGACAGATCAACTGCACCACAGGCTCGGAACTTGCAACCGTTACCGACGCACTCAGCAAAACCTTCCGGATCTGACGCGTTGACGAGACGATCTCGACCTGACGGCTGACAAAGCCTGCCTGTGCGATCCCTTCCGTCATGATTGTTTCGCATTCATTCCGGCTTTCCGGCGAAAAAAGGTTGCGAAAGTCTGTTCCCATCAACACCGGATGCGGACGCCCTATCAGGCGCTCAGCCGCCGCATTACTGTTCACAATCCTAAAATTTACCGGCTCAATCCAAAAGATCGCGTCGGTCGCATATTCAAAGAGCGAACGGTACCGTTCCTCACTTTCCCGAAGCGCAATTTCCGCCGCCTTGCGCTCGGTGATATCGATGACGATACTTTCAAAATGCGTCATCTCACCGTCTGCGTTAAACCGGCCGCAACCGAAATCTTCCAGCCAGATATACTCATTATTCGGCCCCATAACCCGGTATTCCATGTGCAGCTCAGTCGCCTTTTCCTCAACAGCGCGCGTCATTTTTTCTTCGACCATCGCCCGATCTTCCGGAACGACGCTGACCAGACATGACTTGCCGATAAAGTACTCCGGTGGGTATCCATACTGCCGTGCATTTTCCGAAACATATTCAACAGGAAAACCGGGTTCGACTTTGCAAATGACAGTAATAAAGGGACTGCGGCTAACGAGAGTCTCAAGTTCATCCCGCCGCGTCAGGGCATGCTGAAGGTCATCCTCCACCCGGTGCTGGTGGGTCACATCCAT